>DGLO01000122.1:2635-50254 GCA_002388005.1 Candidatus Neomicrothrix sp. UBA4542 | reverse complement strand
CGAGAAAGTGGAGGAGTACGCCGCCGGGCTGGCCAAGTTGGCCGGGGCCGAGGGTGAACTCAACCGCGTCGCGGATGAGCTATATCAACTTGGCAAGACCGTCGAATCTTCCGATGAGTTGCGTTCAACGCTAATTGACCGCGCAATACCGGCATCTCGTCGAATCGGCGTGCTGGAAGACTTGCTAGGAGCGACCGCATCACCTATCACCATCAACCTGGTGAGCATGCTGGTGGGTGCTGGTCGAGGAAGCCAGATTGGTCCCATATCCGATGAGCTTGTTCGCCAAGCTGCGGAAGCTCGCGGCCAAGCAGTGGCAGAAGTCCGCTCTGCTGTAGCCCTGGATGATGATCAACGTGATCGTTTACGGTCCGCCCTCTCCAGTGCAACCGGAATGAATATCGACGTCGTAGTGGTTGTTGATCCCCACATCCTCGGCGGCGTCGTTGCCCAGGTAGGTGACACCGTGTTCGACGGATCAGTTCGTACTCGTCTCGAAAAAATGAAGGAGCGTCTGTCGTGACCGATTTGAGCTTCGATGCTGCTGAAATCACTTCAGCCATCAAAAAGAATCTAGAAGGCTTTGACTCGTCGGTAGAGTCGGGCACCGTTGGCCGAATCCTTGAGGTTGGCGACGGAATCGCACGAGTTTCAGGGCTACCGAATGCGTCTGTAAACGAAATCCTCGAATTTGAGAGCGGCGACGTAGGGCTTGCCTTGAACCTCGACGCGGATTCGATCGGTGCAGTAGTTCTCGGAAATGTGGAGAACATCGAAGAGGGCCAGAACGTCAAATCTACCGGACGAATTCTTTCGGTCCCGGTGGGCGACGCCGTTCTCGGACGAGTTGTAGACGCGCTCGGTGAACCAATTGACGGAAAGGGACCAATAACTGGAGCCCAGCCTCGTCGTATGGAGATCCAGGCGCCGGGAATAATGGGTCGTCAACCGGTACACGAACCTCTCCAAACGGGTATCAAAGCGATTGATTCAATGACACCCGTGGGCCGCGGTCAGCGCGAACTTATTATCGGTGACCGAAAGACCGGCAAGACTTCAGTAGCCATCGACACCATCCTCAACCAAGCTGGGTTGGGCGTGAAGTGCATCTACGTGGCCGTGGGCCAAAAAGGCTCCACCGTCGCGCAAGTCGTCAACGTCTTAGAAGAACGCGGTGCGATGGATTACACAGTTGTTGTCGCAGCGCCCGCCGCAGACTCTGCTCCCTTCAAATATTTGGCGCCGTACGCAGGTTGCGCGATGGGCCAGCATTGGATGGAAAATGGCGAACACGCCTTGATTGTCTATGACGACCTGTCAAAGCAAGCTGAGGCCTATCGACAGTTGTCCCTCTTGCTTCGACGTCCACCCGGGCGCGAAGCCTATCCCGGGGACGTGTTCTACCTACACAGCCGGCTACTGGAGCGCGCTGCCAAACTTTCTGACGAACAGGGTGCTGGCTCATTAACCGCATTGCCAGTTATTGAGACGAAGGCCGGTGATGTTGCCGCGTACATCCCGACAAATGTCATCTCGATCACCGATGGTCAAATTTACCTTCAGGATGACCTTTTCAAATCAGGTGTACGGCCTGCGGTGGATGTAGGCGTCTCGGTGTCTCGAGTGGGTGGCGCAGCCCAAACTAAGGCGATGAAGAGTGTTGCTGGAACGCTGAAAATTGACCTGGCTCAATTCCGGGACCTCGAAGCGTTTGCCACCTTCGGTTCGGAGTTGGATGCTGCGTCCGCGGCTCAACTTGGACGTGGTTATCGACTCGTTGAACTACTCAAACAAGGTCTCAACAGCCCTATGCCTGTGGAAGAGCAGGTAATTTCGATCTACACAGGTACGAATGGGCATCTCGATGATCTACCAGTTGAAGATGTTCAACGTTTCGAAGCTGAACTCTTGGATGCTTTGAAAACCCGTCACGCCGGGCTATTGGACGAGATTCGTACCACAGGATCAATGCCTGAAGATCAGGTCAAAGCAGCCGTCGAAGCCTTCAAAGCAACGTTCCAAGTAAGTGCTGACGCTGAGGAAAGCGCCTCCGAGGTCTGATTCGAGATGGCAGGTGGTCAAGAGCGCATTCTTAGGCGTCGAATTAGTTCGATTGAGGCCACAAAAAAGATAACTCGCGCAATGGAACTTATTGCTGCCTCACGCATTGTGAAAGCGCAAAGCCGAGTTCAGGCCGCTAAGCCCTATTCCGAAAAAGTCACGGACGTAATCGCTAATTTGGCCGGCGGCGGCGCTGGTGTAGACCATCCACTCCTCACCCCAGCGGATGAAGTGACCCGCGTCGCGTACGTTGCTATAGCTGCCGATCGCGGTTTGTGCGGCGGCTACAACAACAATGTCCTTAGAGCCGTAGAGCGGGCTATCGCAGCAGACCAGTCGCTAGATCGACAATATGCGCTAGTCCTTTCAGGTAAGAAAGCCGCTAGCTACTTTTCGTTCCGGGGATACGAAGTTCACGCGGCGTACGAAGGATTTTCTGACCAACCGAACTACAGCGACGCTAAAGCCATAGCAGAGTCTGTAGCTGACCTTTTTGAAAGTGGCGAGGTTCAGCAGGTCCGACTCGCCTATACGCGCTTCCTTTCCATGGGTAGCCAGGAAGTAACTATCGATCAATTCATGCCCCTTGAGGCCTCTGAAATTGGCGCTGACGGGGACGGGGACACAGGCGGAGGCGGCTACGAATTCGAACCTGAACCGGCGGAAATTCTAAGCAGGCTTCTCCCGCGTTACGCCGAAGCCCGGCTTTATGCCGCCTTGTTAGAAGGTTCAGCATCTGAGCATGCAGCGCGACAACGCGCGATGAAGGCTGCGACAGATAACGCAGAGGACCTAAAAACCAATCTCACGCGAATAATGAACCGTGCCCGCCAAGACGCGATTACTACCGAGATCATGGAGATCGTCAGTGGAGCTGAAGCCATGAATGATGACGGTGACGACGGCGGCCTTGACGAGGCCATCACACAATCTTTAGAGGGTTCGCTCGCAGCCCTTGTATCTGACCGAAACGATGCCTGATCTTTCAGGAGACCAAAAATGACAATGACCGAAGACAACACCGAAACCAAGGACGGCAGGGTTCTTGCCATCGCCGGCCCCGTGGTAGACGTTGAGTTTCCCCGTGGCGCACTCCCTGAGATCAACGCTTTCGTGGAAATGGATGTGGACCTGGAAGGCTCAACTGTGACCATCGGTGGTGAGGTCGCGCAACAAATTGGTGAGGGAAAAGTACGCGTCGTGTGCATGAAGGCGACAGATGGCCTGACGCGCGGCACAGCAGTACGAAACACTGGACGTGGAATTACCGTTCCAGTTGGCGACAGCGTCCTTGGTCACATCTTTAATGTTCTCGGAGAACCTCTTGATACTGATGACATAGGCGAAATTTCGGAGCGTTGGGAGATACATCGCCCTGCTCCCGATTTCGACACCTTGGAACCAAAATCCAAGATGTTTGAGGCAGGGATCAAAGTTATTGACCTTCTCGAACCGTACCTAGAAGGTGGAAAGATCGGACTGTTCGGCGGAGCTGGCGTTGGAAAGACAGTCCTTATTACGGAGATGATTAATCGCGTCGCATCCCAGCACGGCGGAGTATCAGTTTTCGCTGGTGTCGGAGAACGCACTCGTGAGGGAACAGATCTGTACCTAGAAATGGAAGAGTCAGGCGTCCTCGAAAAGACAGCGCTCGTTTTCGGCCAAATGGATGAACCTCCGGGTGTGAGGCTTCGGGTCGCGTTGTCCGCTTTGACGATGGCGGAATATTTCCGCGACGTTCAGGGTCAGGAAGTTTTGCTCTTCGTAGACAACATCTTCCGATTTGTTCAGGCCGGTTCTGAGGTATCGACTTTGCTCGGACGAATGCCATCGGCAGTGGGGTACCAGCCGAATCTTGCTGACGAAATGGGCGAACTTCAAGAGAGAATTACCTCAACGGCGGGACATTCGATCACCTCGTTGCAAGCTGTGTACGTCCCGGCCGACGACTACACCGATCCGGCGCCCTTCACGACCTTCACCCACCTCGATGCGACAACTGAACTAAGCCGCCAAATTGCTTCACTTGGTATTTATCCGGCCGTCGACCCGCTCGCTTCAACATCGACCATTTTGACTCCAGAGGTTGTCGGGGACCGCCACTACGGAGTGGCCCGCCGGGTTCAAGAGATTCTTCAACGCTACAAGGAACTCCAAGACATCATCGCGATTCTTGGTCTTGACGAACTGTCGGAAGAAGACAGAATTATCGTTGACAGAGCACGCAAAATTCAACGCTTCTTATCTCAACCGTTCTTCGTGGCTGAGGTGTTCACTGGGCTACCCGGGGTTTTTGTCCCGATCGACGAGACCATCGAATCCTTCGAAATGCTCTGCAACGGAGAACTCGACGACCTCCCCGAACAAGCATTCCTGAATGTAGGAAATGCGGAATCGGCGATGGCCAAGGCCCGCGAACTCGAACAGTCCTAACTTTTGTAGAGAGGCCCACACATGCAGGTTGAACTTGTCTCCCCTGAAGCGGTGCTCTTTTCGGGTGAGTGCTCCCAAGTGGTTACTCGCACAGTTGATGGAGATATTGCTTTTCTTGATAACCACGCCCCCTTCATTGGTGCCCTCGATATTGGTCAGACCCAGTTGTGGGCGACCGATGGAGTGATTTCCTTAGCGATAAATGGCGGTTTTGTCGAGGTCAGTGGAAATGCGGTAACGATCCTCAGCGATGGGGCAATGGCCGCTCAGGAAGTCGATCCGTCCGAAGCTGAGTCAGATCTTGCGATTGCCGAAGAAGCGCTTGCTTCTGATGCGGACGATCAGGACGCGGCCAATGCGAAGAAATGGGCCGAGACTCGTTTACGGGTTGCAGCAACCGTCTAACGCCGCTGCGTATCGGGAATCTAGAGAGCTACGGACTTGGGCAACCTGAACGTTCTCTAACTCAGTTAACGAATGCAAGGTCGTTCGGGGAAGTCGCGATTCGGTAATAGCAACTTTCTCTAGTGGCATCGTCCCTGTCCAAAGTATGACAGGCGCCCCCGCCATCGCGATGTACGCGATACAGAAGCGAATTTTGTTCGCAGTTCACCCGCACATCAACTAGCGAAAGAGTGTCGCCGGAGGTCGCTCCCTTGTGCCAGATCTCCTCTCGCGACGTTGAGTAAAGCACTGCGCTCCCTAACTCCAATGTCATACGGAATGCTTCTTCGTTCGCGTAGCCCACAAACAAGACTTCACCAGAATCTGCTTCTTGAAGCACGACCGGAACGACACGGTGCCCGCTCCGGCCTATTGTCCCGAGTTTGTCAAAATCGAGTTGTTGAGCGGTTCCTTCTTCTAAGCCATCAGCGTCGGACATGGGACCGAGCATAGAGGTGTTCACGTTGATCCGGCGATACCTATAAGTGTGACTTGCCTACGTGAAATCGACGGCTGCGAACTCGCTTAACTTGACGATGTTGTGTGTCGCTTCAATGCGTCTCACGGTCCCGCTTTTTGATCGCATCACAAGCGAATCGGAGATTGCGCCCTCGGCAGTAAATCGGACTCCACGAAGTAACTCGCCGTCGGTGATGCCGGTGGCAGCAAAAAAGACGTCGTCGGAGCGGACTAGGTCGTCGGTATGAAGGACACGATCAAGATCGTAGCCAGCGTCTGTAGCGGCTTTACGCTCGCTGCCATTTCGAGGCCAGAGTTTTCCTTGCATTTCCCCACCCAAGCATTTCAACGCCGCCGCCGAAATCACGCCCTCAGGGGTTCCGCCTACACCGAACAGAACGTCGGCTCCATCGCTCGTCGCTGTGGCGATGGCACCCGCAACATCACCGTCAGGTATCAGCCGGATACGCGCCCCGCTCTCGCGGACCTCGTCGATCAAGTCGGCATGGCGGTCGCGGTCAAGAATCACCGCTGTTAAATCGCGGATACCTCGACCCGTCGCTTTAGCAATCGCAACGAGGTTTTCTGTAGGGCTTTTCTCAATAGACACCGAACCCTTAGATTCGGGCCCAACAGCGATCTTTTCCATATAGACGCATGGGCCCGGGTCGAACATTGTTCCCCGCGGAGCAACGGCGATTACTGAAATAGCGTTGCCTCGGCCGAGAGAGGTGAGGGTTGTTCCGTCAATGGGATCTACAGCGATGTCGGTCTTAGCGCCAGTGCCGTCACCGATAGCTTCACCGTTATAGAGCATCGGGGCTTCGTCTTTTTCGCCCTCTCCGATGACCACCACTCCATCCATCGGAACCGATCCGAGAATTATCCGCATCGCATCTACCGCGGCGCCATCAGCTCCTTCCTTGTCTCCGCGACCCATCCACCGAGCCGCTGCTAGGGCAGCTGCTTCTGTTGTTCGAACCAACTCCAATGCCAGATTTCGATCAGGTAGCTCAGTATGTGACGTTGCCATACAGGGTGACCCTAGCCCCTGGAAATCGTTAGGTATAAGCCCAGGGTCGCTTCCGCTAGTAGCGTCCAGTATGTGATTTTGGCCGAGTTCAACGTCTGGCACTCTCGGCCAGCGGTACCGACCCGTCGTGTTGCCCTAGGCGACGACAAATTGAACTTCGATCCGACCCCTGGTTCTGGTGGACTTCTGCTGGCTGCGGTGCTCGCAACTCATGCTCAGCAGCTTGATGACGATGGAAATGCTGATTTGAGTCAATTGATGAACCTGCTTGAACAAGGCGCCCGTAGTCCTCAACCACGACTCCGCCACCGTCTTCAACGGGACCGCATCGGGTTGACCCGTTCAACTCATCGACTGGTCAGCATGTCGAATGGAAATATTGCGCTTGAGTTGGCTCCCAGTGATCGCCCCGAACCGCACGTGCTAGCCGCTTTGTACCGGGCGAGCCAGCAGCCTTCGCGCACTCGTAGAAGCCTGTTCACCCTGTTGCGTTCAGCGCGCCGTTGGCGAGGGCAAGACAACCGAGACTTGCTTTCCTATCTAGCGGGCGATTCATCTGAAATTCCGTGGAAGGGACACCAAATTGTCGATCCGGTGATCTGGGCTCTCGAGGTTCTGGGATTTCCGACCGAATCATCAACCGAACTACCTGACTCACGGCAAGTCCGGCGAACGTTCAGACGCAAGCTTAGGAGTGCGCACCCAGATCATGGGGGTTCAGCCTCCGAAGCCAGTGGCCGAATCGAGGCACTCACCGCGGCCCGCAACATCTTGGTTGATCGAAGGAGCGCATGATTTGTTGATGCTGAATCGAGTTGATCTAACAGTCATCGGTGCAGGAATCATTGGACTCGCAACTGCTCATCGCTATCTCGCAGCGCATCCCGGCAAATCGGTACTGGTAGTTGAAAAAGAATCTGGTCTAGCCAGACACCAAACGGGACGAAATTCGGGGGTCCTTCATTCAGGTATCTATTACTTGCCTGGATCAATGAAAGCTCAAATGGCGGTGTCCGGTCGAAGCGCCATGGTTGACTTTTGCAAAGAAAATGGGGTTCCGCATGAGGTCTGCGGCAAAGTCATCGTGGCAACCCGCCGCGATGAGTTGGACCGATTGCATTCGCTTCAAGTTCGCGCTGGGGAAAACGGCTTGGAAGCGGAGCTCATTGATCGGAAACGTTTGGTTGAAATTGAGCCGCATTGTGCAGGGATTGAAGCCGTCTACGTTCCGTCAACAGGCATCGTTTCCTACGACGCGGTGTGTGACGCTCTGCGCGACCGAATTGAACTGGCTGGGGGCTCCGTGCGATATGACACGAGTGTCTTGGGCATAGAAGAGTCTGAAGAAGGAGCGCGTATTTCTACGTCAACCTGTGAAATCAAGGCGAGCCTCGTTGTGAATTGTGCCGGGCTTCGGTGTGACCAAGTAGCGCAAATGGTCTCCGCATCCGAAGGGAACCGAATAGTCCCCTTTCGCGGCGAGTATTTCGAGATCGTCCCCGAACGCAGCCACCTTGTGAAAGGTCTGATCTACCCCGTGCCGGATCCCAGTTTCCCTTTCTTGGGGGTTCATCTCACTCGAATGATCGATGGGTCTGTCCATGCGGGACCTAACGCGGTTTTGGCGTTAGCTCGAGAGGGATATCGGTGGCGAGACATCAGTGCAGTACAAGTCCTAGAACATTTAACGAATAGGGGTTTGTGGAAGCTGGCCAGAAAATATTGGCGTACCGGGGCAGAGGAAGTGTGGCGATCTATGAACAAGAGAGCCTTTGTTCGAGCGCTGCAGCGACTAGTGCCAGAAATCAGAGCAGAAGACCTAGAAGCAAGCCCCGCTGGGGTGCGGGCTCAGGCAATGGACGCGGACGGTCAACTCCTTGATGATTTCGCCATAACGCAGGCCCGAAATAGCTTGCATGTCCTTAACGCGCCCAGCCCAGCGGCAACCGCCAGCTTAGAAATCGCCGACCAGATCGTTCGAATGATCGACGCGCATTGAAGATGAATCCCTAGCTGCTTTGGGCCCGACCTCGATTCTGAATCTCAGCTCTGCGGTTAGCTACCTTCTCGGGAGAAAAGCTGGTGCGTTGCAACCAGTCTCTACCCATCGAAGCTTCGATTTTCCAGCCATCTTCAACGGTGCTGCTGGAAGTCCGTTCGTAGGTGTTGATCATCTGCCGCACACCTTCCTGATCGTTGGAGCAAATGTCTTGGGCTATGGCCTCGACAGTTGGCATGAGCAATTCGTGAGGTACCACTCGATTGACTAGCCCCCACTCCGCTGCAGTAGCGGCGTCGAGATAGTTGCCCGTCAGGCTCATTTCCCTTGCACGGCGAACACCGATCGCTTGCGGCAGAAGGACACTCAGGCCCCAACCAGGCATCACGCCGACCCGGGCATGGGTATCTGCAAACTTGGCTCTGTCAGATGCGATAAGAAAATCGCAAGCCAACGCCAATTCCAATCCACCGGTTACTGCCACACCGTTGATGGCGCCAATCAGGGGTTTCGTGTGCTCCGGGAATGGACCGAGAAATGTTGAAGGCTGATCGGGATTGATGTTCCCTCCCGATCCGCCGAGCTCTCGGAGATCAAGGCCCGCGCAAAAAGCCGGATCGTTCCCCGTCAACACCAGCACATTGACTTCATCATCTTGTTCGAGAGAACGGAGTGCCTCCGGCAGGGCCTCCAAAACTTCGGTACTTAGAGCATTTCTCGCTTCGGGTCGGTTCAAAGTGATCACCCCGACGCCTTCAGCAACCTCGCTCAGGACCGTTCCGTTGCCGAATTCAGTAGTTGTCACAGTTTCCCCTCTTCAGCCAAAGTTGCCACCTATTCTGCCTCCAGGAGGTCTGGCCGTGCCGTCGATCGCAGGAGTGGTGTTATTGCCTGGTGCTGGTGGCACCAAAGAACATCCGACGTTGTGCGCACTTGAAGAGTCATTGGCGCCGCTCCCCGTGATCCGACACGAGTTTTCGTACCGGCGAGAAGGGAAAAGAACCCCTCCCCGAGCGCCGAGACTCGTATCTGAACTTGTTGAAGACTGCCGAACAATATCCGCGGAACTTGACTGCGACCCGGGCAGTCTCGTGTTCGGCGGCCGATCGATGGGAGGTCGAGTGTGCTCCATGGCGGTCGCAGAGGGTATGTCAGCTGCGGGCTTGATTCTGCTCAGCTATCCGCTTCATCCACCCAATCATCCTGACAAGCTTCGCGTCAATCACTTTGCCTCAATAAGCGTCCCCTGCCTGTTCGTGTCAGGCGACAACGACCCCTTCGGTTCGCCGAATGAATTCGGCCAGCATCTCGGCCGTATTGATGGCGACGTTTCAGCAAAGTTTCTCAAAGGTGGCCGTCACGATCCCTCGAACCGCGATCAGACCGCCGACATCATTAACACCGTGGGTGACTGGCTTAACGGGCTTTCATGACCCCCAAATGCCCACTACGTCAGGCACTACGCGCGTCTTCCGGATTGAGCGCTTCTAGTTCTTGTCGGGCGCCTTCGTGAAAGCGGCGCCATACAAGGGCAGCCGCGAGCAACGGACCCCCCCAAAGAACAAACATCACTGGTCCAAAAGAACCCCAACGAACTCGCATCCAACCGGCAGCCAGAATGCCAATGGATCCACCGACCACACCAACCGCCCCGGCAATTGTCGCCGCGCGCGCTCGAACCGCCGTGGGAAACATCTCAGCTCTATAGACACCCATCGCAGGTAACAGGCCGCTGGCCAAGGTCACTGCAGTCAACGCAAGAGGCCAAAGAAAGCCGCCAGAGGCGTTGAAGAAAATAGCCGTTAATCCAAGCCCAAATACGGCAGCTACCCCTACGACAATTCTTCTGCCTCGTAAATCCGCTACTCGACCTGCCACATATAAGCCAATTCCGCCGGGTGTTGCAGTCGTCAAAATGAAAAGGCTGACCTGAAACGCAGTGAATCCATGCTCATCGCGCAGATACTCATTTCTAAACCAGTCGATCGGTGAAAGAAACAGACCAAGCAAGAAATACGCTCCGCCCAGCAAGACGAGACGGCTCCGGTAGTTACGCAACTTCGGTCCGGGGACGTGACTTCGAAAACGCCGGCTTTCAGGTAGCTGTCGAATTGCGCCAACGACGAGCGGAATCATCAATAGAGGGATTACAAAAATTAGTCGCCACGACCACTCGGCTACACCAGCGATCGGCTGCGCCCATACGACGAAACCTGCCCCCAAAGCAGCTGACAGACCGAGAACAGACAGACCCCAGGCGCGACTGCCGGCAGGTAGCTCTTCTAGTGCGAACACAACAATTATTGCCCCGAGTGTCGCGTTAGAGGTTCTGACTATCACAAGACACGTGGCGAAAATGCCTATAGATGGAGCCAAGGCAGCTGCGCAAGACGACGCGATTCCGAACGTTATGGCCCACGAGAGCACTCGCCGTCGCCCGTGGCGATCCGCTAAGACAGCAAAACCGATGGCTAGCAAGGTCCCGATCCGTATTAGAGCGCCCAGCACTCCCTGGCTTAACTGGTCAACGTTGAACTCATCTGCAGCGTAAGTATGAGTCTCAGCCGGAGCATTAGAAAGAAAGCCCGAAAGCAAGGCGATCGCGCACAAGGTTGCGAAAATTGTTGTAGCTCTTTTCCCCAACCGATCAGGGGCAGCCCAAAATGGGGAGGTTCCGTCGTCGCGGCGGTTGCGCAGAGCATGACGCACCGGCCACCGAAAGAGAATCCCGAACCAAGGGATCGACAGGCGGTAGTCGAATCGCTCTATCACGGTGTGGGTATTGGAACCGGACCTGACGAGGAGGGACCGTTCGTAATAGTCGAAAGGACCATCGACTAGTGAAAATCGGTCATCTCCGAGGTCTTTTTCTTCAATGAGGTCATTCCTCGGTGAACGTACGCGTCGAAGCCCTTCATCATCTACACAATGAGTGATTTCTAAATGAGTCACGAGAGTGATGTGTCCTTAGCCGCTTCGGTGAACATACTGGAGAGGTGAAGAGATTCCTTGTGCAGGGAAGTGGGCCTCTCAATGGCGACATTCCCATCGGCGGAGCGAAGAATAGTGCCCTGAAACTGATGGCGGCATCGTTGCTCGCAGAAGGGTCAACATCTCTTCTCAACGTTCCCGATATAGCGGACGTAGCGATCATGAGTGAGTTGCTTGAAGCAATGGGTGTCGAGATCGAACGCATCGGCGACCGTATCGATCTTGATGTGCCCGCCGAATTAGACCCAATAGCGCCGTACAGTCTGGTCGAACGGATGCGGGCCTCAATAGCAGTTCTCGGGCCTCTGCTGGCGCGAATAGGGCATGCCAGAGTCGCGATGCCAGGCGGCGACGATTTCGGTTCCCGTCCCATAGATATGCATCTTCAGGGCCTAGAACAGTTAGGCGCGACTTTCTCCTACCAACACGGAGATATCAGTGGTGAGGCTCATCAACTTGTTGGTGCTGAAGTATTTCTTGAGTTTCCTTCAGTGGGAGCCACCGAGAACCTCATGATGGCGGCGGTTTTAGCTCAAGGGGAAACGGTTATAGAAAACGCGGCACGCGAACCGGAGATCACAGACCTAGCTAACTTTCTTTCCCAAATGGGCGCCATGATCGACGGAGTCGGCACATCCCGCGTTGTTATTGAAGGGGTCGAAGTACTCCGTCCGACCACTTACACGACAATCCCTGATCGAATAGAAGCGGCCACATTCTTGGCGGCGGTGGCGGTCTGTGGCGGTGAGGTTCTCCTCAAGGGCGCTCGGCCGGATCACATGGAAATGTTGATTCGCAAACTCGAGGAGATGGGAATGGGTTTGACGGTTGAACCGTCAGGACTTCGCGCCGAAGTCACGGACCGGCTCAGAGCGGTTGACGTCTCGACTCTGCCTTACCCAGGTTTGGCGACCGACTACAAGCCGTTTTTGGTTGCAGCACTATGTGTAGCGGAAGGCGCCGGAATGGTGACCGAAAATATTTTTGCTGGACGATTCCGATATGTAGATGAACTGGTACGAATGGGTGCCGAGATCCGAGCAGAGGGTCGACATGCTGTGGTACGAGGCGTTGAACGACTTTCCGGGGCCCCCGTGCGCGCCCACGACATTAGGGCTGGAGCTGCATTGGTCATCGCTGGGTTGGCGGCAGAGGGAGAAACCGTCATCGCAAACGCGTATCACGTCGACCGGGGATACGAAGATTTGGCCGGTAAACTCACGTCGGTTGGTGCGCAAGTTACGCGGGCCTGACGCGCTGTCCGCGATCCAACCGTTTCCGATGAACCGGCTGAGCACAGATCCCGTCGCCCTATTTGAGGCAGCTCGCGATGGGCACCGCCTCGCACTCGCCAGGTTGCTGTCGATGATTGAGCGAGGAGGCCAAGAGGCGCGAACTCTGGGAGCTCACACCTTTTCACAGGCCGGGGCCGCTCACACGGTAGGCATGACAGGAGCCCCAGGTTCAGGAAAGTCGACGTTGAGCGCTGCGCTTGCAACGGTTGTCCGTTCCTTAGACCAACGGATGGCGATCCTCGCGGTCGATCCTTCATCTCCCTTCACTGGAGGAGCGATTCTCGGTGATCGAGTCAGGATGCAGGATCATGTAACCGACGAAGCCATCTATATCCGCTCTATGGCAACACGAGGTCATTTAGGCGGCTTAAGTCTGGCCACCCCGCAAGCGATCCGAGTCCTTGACGCGCTGGGCTGGCCCTGGATTCTCGTCGAAACCGTGGGCGTTGGTCAGATAGAAGTAGACATAGCTGGAGCGACTGACACGACTGTTGTTGTTGTGAATCCCGGATGGGGCGACGCGATTCAAGCCAATAAGGCCGGCCTGATGGAAATTGCAGATATTTTTGTGATCAACAAGTCCGATCGCAAAGGTGCTGATGACACCCGTCGCGACCTCCAACAGATGTTGGAGTTGTCCTCTTTAGGTGAATGGGAACCTCCGATTGTTATGACGGTGGGCACGGACGGCGAAGGCGCTGAGCGGTTATGGGCCACAATTGAGGAACATCGCACCTACCTTCAACGGACCGGTGAACTTGTCTCACGTCGCCGGAACCGGATCAAAGTTGAGGTGTCAGAAATACTGAAACGGAGTCTCGAAGCTCAGGTCCAAAGCGTTTTGAAAAGTCCGCGACAGGCAGAACTCCAAGAGAAGTTGGACAATGGAGAGATTGATCCCTATGTAGCAGTAGATCGTCTCTTGAGAACAGACGGAAGCGACTGAGGGCTAGTCAAGTTCGTCGCGAGCGAGTGCAAACACGGCTTCTCTCTCATGAGATGACAAATCGCCGTTTAGGAGGCGAAGTTCAGCGGCTTCGCGAACGCGCGGCAACACGTCACTTCTCCCAAACTCCTTTAGGAAAATATTGGCGAACCTTTTTCGTAGCGCTCCGATCAAGAGTTGAGCGAAACGTCCGTTGCGTGACACGCCGGTCCGCAGGATCACGTAAGTGACCGCGGCATCGAACTCGCAAGAGCCGCGAGCTGAGCCGTTCCAGTTCAGCACCATCGGTCCGCGAGAAGTCAATCTTATATTTCCGGGGTGGAGATCAAGATGAACGACAGACTCTCCGTCGCTGACGCGCTCCCAATGAGAGGGAGCGGCAATAGCCCCGAGCGCGCGATGCAAGCGGGCGAGATTCTTGGCGTGCCGACCTAGCGCCCATGGCCTTGAGGTCAGATCTTCGAGCATGGTCGGACCATCGAGTCGTTCCATGACTATCGACAAAGGATTAGGTTGCTCTACCAACATTGGAACAGGGAAGCCTCTGGAGCCCACAACACTGAGCGCTTCCGCTTCTCGGGACAGATTCAAGCTTTGAGTACTTGTTCGAATCACATGGTTGGGCCCGTAATATCGAAGTTCCCACTGCGAACCGACACTGATTAGGCCCCCTGGTTTCAGTCCCAATCCAGCTTCTTGACGCTCAATAATTCGCCTTCGGAGTCCCCGCAGGTTTCGTTTCCAAATACCGACCAATATTGGTTTCGCTATTCGCTCTCCAAGACGCCCGCCAAAGTGCCACGGCAATTGGATCGATTCCTCCCAGCAGAACTGCGTGCCTCCCGAGTTAGGAAGGAGGGTAAATCGGCCAAAACCATCCACGATGCCCGAGTGTTGGACAGCCATCAGATGGTCCGGTTCCCACTCAAGAACTCGCATGCGGTCATGAACTCGGAACGGACCCACGGCTGTTAAACAGTCAAAGGTGAGTCCACGGCCTTCGAAGATCTCAGATGTCACCTCGACGTTTACCGCGTCAATCATCCATTCGCTGTGTTTGGTGACGTCGCGAAGATAAGTCCAGACCTCATTCGGCGGCGCCGGAAGGTCGATTGCGACTCGAATATCCATCTATGTCGGCCTCCCCATCGAAACAACGTCAAACGGTGATCGGAGCGTAGACCGACACGTGATGATCGCTACTGCTGGTGAACGGGCTTTGATGCCAATCTTGCCACCGGTTAACTAATTTCAAACCGCGCCGCGCGGCTACCTGATCTAACTCATCCGGCGCCTTGATAAGTATTCGCCAAGGACGAAGCGTGACACCCGTTTCCTTGATCTCGATGCTCTGACCCCGGATCAGCCCTGTCGATGGTTCTCGGATTGTGATGTTAAGCACAGTCGCATCTGTCATGTGGCGGGACTCGACGCCCCTGGTTGGTAAAAGTGGATAGTTAGATGGGACGAAAGCCTCGAGAATGAATAAGCCGTCTGGTGTTAAGCGATCGCGTACAAGCTGAAGACATTTTTCCTGGTCGTCTGGGTCAACAAGATTAAAAAAAGTGTTGTAGGCACAAAAAATTACTTTGAACGGGCCGGCCGGAAGCCAGCTAGCCATATCGGCTAAGTGAGTGGTAACGAGTCCCGAAGTATCTCTAGCGGTTAAACGTTTGAGCATTTCTGAAGATGAATCAACTCCGGTGGTAGGTATTCCCATGGCAGCTATTGGTAGAGCTAAGCGACCGGTCCCAACACCCAACTCCAAAACATCGAGACCTTCAGAGAGATTGCTTATGAGAGCTACCGTGCCTTCAACATTGCTTACCTCCGCGATCCGCGTGTACCAATCATCGTAAACGTCAGCGAACGCGTCCCCGTAGGTGAAACTTTGATAGTTCGGCGTATTGAGTTGCACCATGCTGCCGCCTCTGTTTGGGGCCTAGCCTTAAGATGATGGAGAACCCAAATTTAGACCGACTGGCATACCTGGACTGCGCTGCCTCTACCCCGGTGAGGCCAATCGTTCTTGATGCCATGATGCCGTACTTAACTGAGCAATTCGGTAATCCATCGGGCGCCCACCGCTTGGCTCGCTCCTCAAGACACGCGATCGATGACGCTAGAGAGGTTTGCGCTTCGTTACTTGGTTTCGACCCACACGGAATTGTGTTTACCAGTGGTGGAACTGAATCTGACAACCTCGCAATTCATGGTGCTTGCGGGTTGTCGGGCGTTGCTGCATGCCCTGCTACCGAGCATCACGCCGTCCTGTACCCGGTGCAAGCGCACAGGGGACGCATAATCAACGTCACTCCGGAGGGCGATGTCGATCTTGAACATCTAGAAGCCGTTCTGGACGACGAAGTAGCGGTGCTGTCAGTGATGCTGGTCAACAACGAGTCCGGGCGGATGATCGACCTCGAGCCAATCGCTGAGGTTCGAGATCGGTTAGCGCCACGAGCGCTTCTCCACACGGATGCGGTTCAAGCCGTCAATTGGATGGATATAGCCACTGCAGCCTCTCGAGCGGACCTTGTGTCGCTGAGCGGACACAAGTTCGGAGCCCCTAAAGGAGTGGGCGTGCTTGCTGCTCGTCCGCATGTCAATTTGACCGCTCAAATGCAAGGCGGAGGACAGGAAGCGGAACGTAGAAGCGGCACACACAACACTGCGGGAATCGTGGCCTTAGGTACAGCGTTGCAGTGTCTGCACGAATCTCGAGAGGATGAGATTCGACGACTTGGTCTTTTATCTGAACGTCTTGGCGAACGGCTAGTTGGAGCGATCCCTGGATGTCACGAGACAATATCCAAGAACCACAGAGCCGCAGGACTCCTGCAACTTCTTATCGAGGATGTCGAAAGCGAAGCCTTGCTTGTGCTGTTAGAACGGTTCGATGTCATGGCTTCAGCGGCGGCCTCATGCGCGTCTGGCGCAATGGACCCCTCCCACGTGCTCGCTGCCATGGGCGTCGATCGGGTCGCTGCAGCGGGTTCATTGCGGTTATCGATCGGCTGGTGCACTGAAGATTGGGAAATTGATCACGCGACCCAAGTTGTGCCGAAATGCGTCGAACAACTACGAGGTTCGCCATGAGCCGCGTCTTAGTGGCAATGTCAGGCGGAGTGGACAGCGCCGTAACCGCCGCGCTTCTTAAGCAAGAGGGACATGAGGTCACCGGTGTGACGCTCAAGCTTTGGGGCGGTCCTCAAGATCAAGGCTGCTGTTCAGTTTCAGACGTGGAGGACGCTCGCCGCGTCGCTCAACAGCTAAACATCGATCACTTCGTTTTCAATTACGGTGACGCCTTCGACAAGCAGGTTGTCCAACCGTATGTTGATGCTCATGCGCTCGGGTTGACCCCTAACCCGTGTATCGAATGCAACCGACATATTAAGTTTGATGTCCTTTTGGATCGAGCCCGCAGGTTGGACTTTGATGCTTTGGCCACCGGTCATCACGCGAGAATCATCGAAACTGGGGCTGGATTAAGGATTGCTCGAGGGGTCGACCAAACAAAAGATCAGTCATATGTCCTGTACATGATTGCCGAGGACGATCTGTCTACGCTCAAGTTTCCGGTCGGCGAAATGACCAAAAGCAAAGTTCGAGAGATAGCGAGCCAACTCAACCTGCGTTCCGCCAGTAAGCCAGATAGCCAAGATGTTTGTTTCATCACCGCGTCAGAAGGCCGCGCTCGATTCCTTTCAGAACGTCTCGATTTACACCCTGGGGAGATAGTCGACAAGGAAGGCACAAACCTTGGTGCAGTAGAAGCGGTTGAGTTAGTGACCATCGGCCAAAGAAAAGGGCTGGACCTGGGGGGAAATAGCAGTCGCACTTATGCCCTAGACGTTGACGTTCCATCGCGTCGCGTTGTAGTCGGCAGCGCCCGAGATCTCCTCTCACGAACGGTGCGGCTGACCGATCACGTGTGGGCGGGCCAACCACATGTCGGCCCAATCGAAGCTCAGATCAGCGCTCACAGCAGCCAAGCCCCAGCTGACCTCAACAGCGATGGCAGCATGCGTTGGCTTGAGACACGCAGAAAAGTCGCCCCGGGTCAAGCTGTGGTCTTCTACCAGAATGACATCGTTGTCGGTGGTGCCACCGCGTGCTGAAATTCAACGCACCAGCCGTCGTCGTTGTGCCTCTTGCAATACCGCCCCAGGTCGCGTAGGGGAAAACACCACACTTTTCACCACTTTCACTTCGCTCGTGCCGCGAGTACGCGGTACCACCTCCACTTCGCCGCGAAGCGTGACCTGAAGTGCTGGACCCATTGAGAGCTGACTGACGTCAATCAGATCAACATCTTGAGCATTGAGATCCGCCGCAGCGGGACCCAGCGACAACAAATCTTGACTTCGAAGCAAGAACGGCTCCCTGGTAGCTAAATAGTCGTGAATGACCAGGCCATTAGGGACGAACACGATCCATCGCCGCGTCAACTGATGCAGTGATCGAAATCCGAGCCCCGCTAGCGGCCACCCCGCACCCGTCACCAGGATCCCCAACAACCAATTCTCTGACGCCAACAGGAGCGGACCTGAAACGACGCCTAGGACTACCAGCGCCCAGACAAGAGGAAGCGTGCCTAAGAGAATTGCCGCGGGAGCACGAAGCAAGAAGCGACGTTCGTCTCCGTAGCTAAGACCGTCAACCATGACGTTCCCAGTCTCAGGCAATAACGCAAATACACAAACGATCGTGGCATGTCCGATCGCCACAGCCAAAGATGTGACCGAGAGATCTCCCGCTGAGTTGGCAACCAACAATGCCGGCAGGGCCGATGGAGCGACAACGCGCGTCACCGTTAACCCCCACGGCCGTCGAATCATCGAAGACCCAAGCACGAAACCCCATAGGAACCAGACACCGATGGACACCGAGACCCTAAAGAGGCTGGAATGATCTCTTAGCGAAGAGTCGATCGCGGCGCCCACGGTGAAGGGCAACAATGCCCATAGCCCGACGAAACTTTTGAACGGAATTCGAACGTCCACCCCACAATCGTGGCTCATTTGGAGTGGTTGGTCCTAAACGTTCATGCGTTAGAACCACAAAACCGTTGCCCTTGGCTAGCTAGAGTCAGGTCTGTCATGAGTGAATCTGATTCAGACCATGATCGGGCAGTGGAACTACGGGCCCAAATAAGGGCTCACAATGAGGCATATCACGGACGTGATGTGCCTACCGTGCCCGATTCCACCTACGACGAGTTACTGCGCCAATTGGAGGAAATCGAAACCCGCCGACCGGATCTGACGACCGCAGACTCACCTACCCGTTCGGTCGGAAACGCGCCGAGCGAACTGTTCTCAGCGGTTGAGCATCGCGTTCCGATGATGTCATTAGATAACGCCATGAACTTGGACGAACTGAACGCGTGGCATGAAAGGATCATCAAGAGCTTCGGCGAAAACGAAACATATGGATTTGTTTGCGAACTGAAGTTTGATGGCCTAGCTGTATCTCTTCGCTACGAAAATGGCGACCTAGTCCAAGCTGCGACGAGGGGAAACGGTCGAATCGGGGAGGACGTAACACTGAACGTCAAGACCATTAATGACATTCCTCACCGGCTCGAAAATGCCCCCGCTGTCCTCGAGGTTCGGGGAGAGGTTTACTTATCAATATCGCGGTTCGAAGAACTCAATACTGAACAAATTGACAAGGGTGACCCTACATACGCGAATCCGAGAAATACTGCAGCTGGCAGTCTCCGACAGAAAGATCCCTCCGTAACAGCGGCGCGACAACTTTCCTTCTGGTGTTATCAACTCGGCGAAGTTGTCGGTGGCCCCGAGCTGCAATCGTCTGAGCAGACATTCGAGCTACTTGAGCGGCTCGGGTTACCCGTAAACCCCGAGGTCGAAGAATTTTCCGACTTCACCGAAGTCTGGCGATTCTGCGAATCATGGATGGTGAACCGTCACACCCCCGATTACGAAATTGATGGAGTGGTGGTGAAGGTAGCCGACTTGGCTCAGCGAGAGATTCTCGGATCCACGAGCCGTGCCCCTCGATGGGCTATAGCTTTCAAATTTCCACCAGAAGAAACAACGACTCGGTTGACCGCGATCCGCGTGTCGATCGGGCGCACCGGTCGTGCCACTCCGTTCGCCGTTCTCGAGCCCGTGTTCGTAGGCGGTTCTACAGTCGGAATGGCGACGTTACACAACGAGGATCAAGTTTCAGCGAAAGACGTGCGACCAGGTGACACAGTTATCGTACGCAAAGCAGGTGACGTGATTCCCGAAGTCGTCGGCCCGGTACTAGCTGAGCGACCCACCACTTCGATGCAGTGGGTATTTCCGACGGTTTGCCCCAGTTGTGAAGAGAACCTTGAACGGTCAGAAGGAGACGCAAATACTTATTGCATCAACCGACGGTGCCCAGCGCGAATTGAAACAGGCATTAGCCACTTCGCAAGTAGAAACGCGTTGGACATCGAAGGTCTAGGTGAACGAACGGTAGGACTTCTTGTCGAAGAGGGACTTGTTGAAGACGCAGGAGACTTGTTCGCGTTGACCAAAGAGCAACTCCTAACAGTTTTGGTTAGTGACGTCACAAATGAGACGCTCGTCAACAACCTGTTGACTGCAATTGACCAGGCACGTGAGTGTTTGCTCCCGAATCTTCTGATCGGACTAGGTGTTGAACATTTGGGTCCAAGTACCGCTGAGTTGTTAGCCCGTCGTTTCGGAGATATCGAAACGATCTCGACAGCGGAGATCACAGAAATCGCTGCGATAGATGGAATAGGCCCCGTCATCGCTCAAAGTGTCAAAGACTTTTTTTCTGACGCCCATCACCGAGCGGTAGTCGACAAACTCCGAACTAACGGAGTCCGTCTCGATCTCGTCGAAGGTGAAGTCGATTTACCACAAATATTGGCGGGTCGCTCTGTCGTGGTGACTGGCTCCTTAGACGGATGGTTCACGACGCGAGACGAGGCAAAACAGGCGATCGTTGCCAGAGGCGGAAAATCTCCAGGCAGCGTTTCTAAGAGCACCTACGCTCTGGTAGTTGGCGCAGACGCCGGCCAAACCAAGCTTGATAAAGCTACTGATCTTGGCGTCCCTACTCTGGGTGAGGCGGGGCTTCGCCAGCTTCTTGCGACAGGACAGCTGCCATAGGTCGTGTCTCTAGAAAGACGTCCAACACCATCGGTAATCGATGTTGTCAACCTCAACATCAATTGTTGGCACCGCGACCACGTGGGCGCACACTCGACCTGTTCGTAACTCCGCGATCGCCAGCCCCTCGTTTGGTGAGAAAAAAAATTCCCCAAGTTGACGAGTACCTGCAGTTAACTGGTCGTCAGGAATAGCCACCCCATCGATCGTTATTGTTGGCTGCCAAGCTGGACTTAAGGAAACACCTACTGGCGCTTGCCGAGGAGACTGATCTCCGTCCTGGGGAATGACTGCCAGTAAGCCGGTGGGCAGAGTCGCGGACTGCGGAGCTCCCCTACTTGATAAGACAACCAACACGATGAGCCCCAGCAATACAAGAACAAGGATGGTCACGGTCGAAGCCACACCCCTTCGTAGGGTCCAGTTGACAGGCAGGTGCTCCGAAAAATCGGCACCGTTTGGGGGGTCTTCCACTCAACCATCATGGCTGAATAAACAGGTCTTTGGAATTTGGCGCCGTTAATGGCCACCTTTGCGGCAGTACTGTCGAGACGTGGAGCCAAGTCAGCCAAACGAGTGGATTGGTCGAGTACTAGATGACCGTTACCGCTTGCTTTCCTACAACCTCCATGGCCGAGGGTGGGACGAATACCACGCGCAAGACCTGAACAGAAATGATCAAGTATCAATAAAGATCTTGATCTCGTCGATCTCTGAAGACGTCGAGTTCCTTAGAAGATTGGCATCGGACATCGTCACAGCCAGTGCGATCGCGCACCCTCATGTGCAACGCGTTATCGACTGGGGTCGATCGGACGGAATCGTCTACGTGGTTACCGAATCTTTCCGTGGGACCAGTCTGCAGGCGCTATTGGATCAAGGTCACTCATTGACACCCGCTCAAGCAACAAAACTTGGCTTCGAAATCGCTTCGGGATTAACTGCCGTTCACCAAACAGGTCTATGTCACGGCGACATTTCTCCGTCCAATCTTCTCGTAGGTATTGACGGGTCAAGCAAGCTAGCTGGCTTGTTTCTGGCGAACGCGTTCAGTGCCGCCGAGGCGGGACGCTTGTCCGTTGTTGGAACCGGCCTCACCGCACCATCGAACAAATTCGCGGCGCCGGAAACGATGAGCGGCAGCGGCGGGCCCGCCTCCGATGTCTATTCGCTAGTCGCCACCATTCTTGCCACAATCAGTGAAGAAAATGGTGAAACCGGAATGAACCCCGGCGATCTCTCGGAGAAAAAAATAAGAAAAGATATACACGTACCGGCTGAATTCGGTCGCGCTATGGAAGTCCTGAAAGAGGCTGGACGCTACGAACCGGAAAAGCGCTGTAACGCGCGATTATTAACCGAAGGTTTAATCGAGGCTACGAAAGGTTTCACCAAACCCGCGAACATCGGTATCCCTCAAGCCCTTTTGAATGAAGTCGGCATCGAGTCAGATCCTCAGATCCGCAATCTCGGTTCCGGCGGATCGCTAAGACCGAAATGGCATCCAGTCTGGAAAGTGGGAGCCGCTGTTGCAACGGTTTTGGCGTTGCTATCGGCAGGAACTGCGTGGGCCGTCAGCAGCGTCGGGCCTCAGGGACTCCCAGATCATCTCGTGCAGCAGTACACCGGTCGTACCGTCGGCGAAGTGCGAGCAATTGCAGATGCTCGTTCCTGGGTTCTCGATGAAGATCAAGTGCGGACCGACGACTTGCCAGCAGGGATTGTTCTGACCCAAAGACCCCAACCAGGTCGCCGACTAGTAGAGGGAGAGATGCTCATTGTTGAGGTTGCCAGTGGTCCACGCCTTCGAATGACCCCGCCGGTTCTCGGGTTACCCACTGCAGATGCTGTAGCTCGACTTGAGACAAAGGGCTTCGAAATTGACCTTGTTCAGCCCCTCTACGACGAAGAGATCGCCGCCGGTGAAGTCATCAAGGTGTTGATCGACGGTGAGCCCTCGCTGGGCGGTGCCCTCAGAGAACCGGGCACACGAGCGGTGCTCGTGGTTTCTGGAGGACCTGTTCCACGGACAGTTCCTCAGCTGATCGGATTGAATCTCAAAGACGCCGAAGAGGTACTGGAAAAGCTTCAACTGAGAGTAGCCGGACCAGTGGGTTTACAAGCCAGTGAGACAGTCAGCGAAGGCGTCGTCCTGAGTCAAAGTTTTATGTCAGGCCTACTG
Source organism: Candidatus Neomicrothrix sp. UBA4542 (assembly GCA_002388005.1). Lineage (GTDB taxonomy): Bacteria > Actinomycetota > Acidimicrobiia > Acidimicrobiales > Poriferisodalaceae > UBA2110. The sequence goes on along the minus strand of DGLO01000122.1, from coordinate 27,266 downwards.
ATAGATCGAGGATCCAAAGTTACGCTGGTCGTTTCTTCGGGCCCAGATCGACGAGAGGTTCCCGACATGCGTGGACTGACAGTATCCGATGCGGAACGTCGCTTGGCCGAAGCAGGGCTTGAAGTAGGCGAAGTTAAGGGCGATGGTTCTACGGTCCAAGGAACTGAGCCTGCTGCAGGAGCTTTATTGCCGCCTGGAGGTTCAGTCGCCCTGTGGGTCCCGCGATAACAGTAAATTTTCGCACGCTTATAGCGTCAAATCGGCGAACCAAGCCATTGGAATCGAATCGCTTCGAATCCGCGCATCCGAAAGTATCTTGCCCTTTGAACATGCTTACCGAATCGGATCCAACGACGCGCCTTAGAATTCAGTAGATGGCATCGGGAACCAGCTCAGCGCGGATATCGCGCATCGAGCGTCGAGAACGGAACACCAAATGGCCAAATCCTCCTATGTACATAGACATGTCCGTGTGCATAAATTGCGATGCGTGCCTGCGAGCATGCCCTCCAAATTTTGGTGCCATCTTCAACCACGGCATTGATGTCATTATTCTCCCAGAGCTGTGCTCTGGCTGTGATAAGTGTCTTGAACCATGCCCCGTAGATTGCATCTATCCTCTTCCCGCCGATGAGTGGCCGCCCTCACCCGAAGACTGGTGGGGAGAACCCTTGAGTGGAAACGACCCCTACCTGTGAACTCTTATGGAGACGAAGCAACATGAATGAGCGCCTCTCACGAGATCTCGTCGCCCATATCGCCGCATTGGCCCGAATTGATCTCAATGAACAAGAAATCACTCACTTCACTGAACATCTTGAGAAAGTTCTGGACCATGTCGGCCAATTAGAAGCGCTGGATCTCGAATCAGTAGCGCCGATGTCTCACCCCTATCCGCTGACCAATGTGTTACGAGACGACGTCGTGGGACCCACCATTTCCCGCGAAGAAATACTGACGCAAGCCCCGGACGCATCGGAAGGGCAGTTTCGTGTGCCGCCGGTATTGGGAGAATCGCCTTGAGCTCCGCAAAGAACCTGGCTTCAGAAGTTCGGGAGGGTCGACAAAGTGCCGTCTCGGCGCTACAGGAGTACCTGGAAGCGATTGAACTTCGAGAGCCGGAGGTGCATGCCTTTAACCTGGTCACGCGAGAGAAGGCCATTGAAGCGGCTGCGAGCATCGACGAGACGGTCGCTTCCGGGCGCGACCCAGGGCCGCTTGCAGGGGTTCCGGTTGCCCTCAAAGACAACCTGTGTACCCGAGGTGTGCCCACCACATGTTCGTCACGCATCCTTGAAGGATGGGAGCCACCATACGACGCCACGGTCGTCGAACGGCTAACGGCTGCCGGAGCGGTTGTTATCGGAAAAACGAATCTTGACGAGTTCGCGATGGGTAGCTCAACTGAACACTCGGCATTTGGCCCCACGCACAACCCTCACGACGTAACGCGAGTTCCCGGTGGCTCAAGCGGCGGTTCCGCGGCTGCCGTTGCTGCCGGTTTCGCGCCCATCTCATTGGGTTCGGACACAGGTGGCTCAATCCGCCAACCAGCAGCCCTCTGTGGAGTCGTGGGAGTGAAGCCAACCTACGGACTTGTGAGCCGATATGGGCTCATCGCCTTTGCTTCCTCATTTGATCAGATTGGGCCCTTCGCAAATGACGTAGCTGATGCGGCCTTGACTTTGGAAGTGATCGGCGGGCACGACCCATTAGATAGCACCTCGATTCCGACCCCAGTCCCCGATTTGGCCCAGAACCTAGAACGCGGTGTTGAAGGTCTTCGAGTGGGGGTTGTTCGCGAGCTCCTCGAAGGCGTAGATGAAGACGTCGTTTCCCGGGTACACGAAGTAGCCGACTTGTTGAAAAATGGCGGAGCGGTGGTTGATGCCGTCTCCGTACCCGCAGTGGAATACGGGCTAACTGCGTACTACCTCATAGCCCCCGCCGAAGCCTCAAGCAACTTGGCTCGCTATGACGGGGTCCGTTACGGACTGAGAGCCGATGGCGCTGATGTCCAGTTCATGAATTCAACTACTCGTCGGAGTGGATTTGGGGACGAAGTTATTGCGAGAGTCATGCTGGGAACATTTGCGCTGAGTGCCGGCTATTACGATGCCTATTACGGCAAAGCTCAAAAGGTACGGACCCTGACCCGAAACGACTTCGACGCCGCATATTCAAATCACGACGTTCTTTTGTCGCCAACTTCGCCTTTCGTAGCGTTCAAGTTCGGGGAGCGCTCAGATCCCATGACCATGTACCGCTGCGACACCTGCACCGTCCCGAGCAACCTCGTCGGTGATCCCGCAATGTCAATTCCCTTTGGCACTGGTGCATACGACATGCCTGTCGGGGTACAAGTCATGGCTGCCCAACTGGGAGAGCCGCTCATGTTCCAAACAGCATCATTCATAGAGTCCCACGCTCCCATTGGAGGCTTGCCGTGAGCGAATGGGAAACCGTGATCGGTCTAGAAGTACATGTGGAGTTGGCGACCAACACCAAGCTGTTTTCCCACGCACCGAATCGTTTCGGCGATGAACCCAATACGAACGTCACACCCGTGTGTCTTGGTCTGCCGGGTTCGTTGCCGGTGCTGAACCGAAGAGCCGTTGAATTGGCGATGACCATTGGCATAGCACTTGGCTGTGAAATTCAACCGTCGGTGTTTCACCGGAAAAACTATTTTTATCCCGACATGCCCAAGGACTATCAGGTCAGCCAATACGACCAACCCATCTGCATCAACGGCTCTCTCGATCTTCCCAACGGCACACGCATCGGCATAGAGCGTGCTCATCTCGAAGAAGATGCCGGCAAAACCACCCACCTAGGCGGTGAAGACGGGCGGATCCATGGGGCTTCAGAGGCTTTGGTGGACTACAACCGAGCGGGTGTTCCGCTGCTTGAAGTGGTTTCACGGCCTGATATCAGATCAGCCGAAGACGCCCGGGCATACGTCGAAGAACTGCGGGCCATCTTGGTAGCTACCGGAGCTTCCGAAGCGCGCTTGGAGGAAGGGTCAATGAGAGTTGATGCCAACGTGAGCGTGCGGCCAGTCGGATCAGAGGAACTACGCACACGTTGCGAGATCAAAAACTTGAACTCGCTGCGCTCTTTGCAACGCGCCATCAAATATGAAGCTGACCGACACATAGCGATGTATGAAGGAGAGGAGGCGCCGCGACAAGAGACCCGACATTGGTCAGAAGAAGGAAAAACTCACACGCTGCGATCCAAAGAAGAGGCCAACGATTACCGCTATTTCCCGGAGCCTGATCTTGTACTCCTCGACCCCGACTCGGACTGGATTCAACGAATTTCGGCCGGAATGCCTGAACTTCCCGCCGATCAACGCGCCAGGCTCCTATCTGTCGCCGAGATAAATATGGAAACTGCTGCCACCGTAGTAAATCGTGGGCTGTCCCCCCTGGTGTTTGCAGCAATAGCCGCCGGCGCCGACCCAGAACGAGCAATTACCCATGCCGTGCAAAATCTGGCCATCGACGGTGCTTCGGGGCTCGACGCAAACCATTTCGCTGAACTCATTCAAATGGAACAATCTGGTGCTTTGACCGCTACACAAACCAAACAAGTGCTCACAGAGATGGTTGACAGCGGTGTTGACCCATCATCGATCGCTGAGACTCACGGGTTCGAAGCGATGGATTCTGACGAGCTAGAGATTCTTGTCGACCGTGCCATCTCAGAAAACCCCGAAGCTTGGACGAAGTTCTGCGACGGCGAAGACAAAGTTCAAGGTGTCATTGTCGGGGCAGTTATGAAGGCCACAAAAGGCCAAGCAGACGGCAAGGCCATCAACTCGATTCTTCAACAGCGAAGAGGATGATTGGGCATTGCCACGACGTCATTTCACCAGCTGAGGTAGCCGCTTGGCTTGTCCGATCCAGCCTTTGATCTGACCATGGGAGGGAAGCCGTTGCACCAGAGGATTTCGGCGACTGTCGTTAGCGTCGAGGAGAGCTTGGTGAAGTTGCGCTAATCGGCTCCGTCGAAGCTTCCGGATTGAATCAACCCCGACCGCTTCAAGAAGCGCTGAGTACTGTGTCGAAACCCCTCTGATACGCATTAGATCAGCCTTGTTGACCCACTCGAGGACCCTGCTTTCGGCGACGCCCACAGTTTCGGAGATGACGCGTCGTCCACGCCTAGTCGCCCCAGCCGTCAATAAATTTTGACAGGACCCTAGGTCCGCTGCTTTCAGACGTGCCTGGTGACGACTGCCGATGTCCTCGATCGCCTCGATCGATGGCATAGGAACCTCTATCTCTGCTTGCAGTACAAGTTTGTAGCACTAGATCCGGTCTAATGGTTGGTGGAGCGCTAGTCGGCGCCAACGCGAATCCAGCCCTCTTGTTTGAATCTGCCCCATACAGCTCCGCCCCGGAAGACCATTAAGGCGACAAGACACGCCCAAAGCCAACCCATCCCCAGATTCGCAGTAGCAAACGCGAACCCCGCGAACGCAGCGAACGTACCGATCATCGCCCATGCTAAGAACCGAAGATCTCCTGCGCCGATCAGGATCCCATCAATCCCGAATACCAGAGCGTTCAGAGGCTGACTTAGAGCGACGAAAACAAAAAGAAACCCGGTTAACTCAGCCACGCTTGGGTCGTTAGTAAATAACTTCGCAATTGGCGTACGGGCAGCCAAGAGCAGCGCGCCGCCCACGCATCCAACCTGCACGCTCAAGCCGATCATCCGACGACTAGCGGCCTTAGCGGTTTTGACTTGACCAGCACCCAAAAACTTCGCGATCAAGGCTTGACCGGCGATGGCCACAGAATCCAAGCCCAAAGCCAGCAGACTCCAAACTTCGATACTTATCTGATGTGCCGCTAATTGCGTGGTGCCCTTCCGTGCCGCTACAGCGGTTGCCAACAGAAACGACGCGCGCAGAGCGCTAGTACGCACGAACAGATGGAATCCGACGCGGGCGTAGCGGAAGAGACGTTGAAAATCAGGCCGAACGGATGCCTCGAGTTTTTGTGATGCTCTAGAAATAACGGCCAGATAAGCCAAAGCACATAACCATTGAGCAACCACGGTCGACCAGGCCGACCCGGCGATACCTAAATCGAAGATGAAAACCAAAACGAGTTCCAACCCTAGATTTATTAGTGCTCCGACGAGGGCCACTATCAGGGGAGTGCGCGTATCCTGCAGACCTCGCAGGTAACCGGTTCCACTCATCACTATGAGCTGTGCGACCAGTCCGACCAAGCTAATTCTTAGATACGTCAATGCTTCTTTACGTACGAGAGCACTTGGTTCGAACAGGTCCACCAAAGCTCCCGAGAAGATCGCGATGCCGACCGTGACCACAGCGCCAGAGAAAATGGCGAGCCACACCGCTTGGACACCCTGGGCAGCAGCTTCTCGATGTTGACCTGAGCCGAGAAGGCGACCAACTATTCCCGTGGTGCCGTATGCCAAAAAGATGAGCATGGAAAAGACGGTCAACAAGATTGCGGCTGCGACTGCGAGACCAGCGAGTGCCTCGGTGCTGATGTGACCGACGATTGCCGTATCGGTTAACACATAAATGGGCTCAGCGATCAACGCACCAAAAGCAGGCAGCGCGACAACCAAAATGGCGCGGTCATGTGAAGTTCGACGAAACAATCTGACTCACTCTTTGAGGCTTATCTGCCACACACCGCTGGCAAGGTCGATGAGATAAAGATCTTGAGCATGGCCAGCGGCGAAAGCTACCGGGTGAGATGCGTGCAGGGGGAGTGCCAGCACCGATGGGTCCTCATCCAATCGCAAAGCCATCAACTGGGCCCCACACATATCGGTGAACAGGTAACGATCCTCAAGAATTGGGTGGGGTCCACCATGGACGACGAATCCACCGATGATCGCGCAACGGCCCCGCCCGTGGCGGTACTCAAAATCTGGGCTGCGCAGGGACGAGTTGTCCTGACCGAGGAACGGTCTCGAGCCTTCGACGAGATTCCAACCTAAATTGGCGCCCGCGTCGGCTGAGGTTAAAACGTTTAGCTCTTCAACGCATTGTTGGCCTAAATCTGTGAGCCACAGGTCACCGGTGGTTTCGTCGAATGAGAAACGAAAAGGGTTCCGAACGCCGCTGACCCAAATCCGAGGATCAGAACCGGGGCCATGATCTGGATTTCCAATCGCTGGTTTGTGAGGTGGCCACTGGTTCGGGTTTACATCGAGACGCAGCACAGCTCCCAAAGGCGTCGAAAGATCCTGACCATGACCATTTGGGTCGCCCAAGCCCCCTCCATCGCCGAAGGACAGAAGCAAGCGGCCCTCAGAATCAAACGCCAGATCACCACCGTTGTGCATCGCTGATGGTTGATCGACAACGATGATCTCCACCCCCGCTCCCAGATTTGGCATACCTGACTGCAAAGAATGAGCCGTTACTACGCTCGAACCGCGCAAGTCAGTTCGATTGAGGTACAACCAGTTCTTGTCGGGGGAAATCGCTAACCCCAATAGCCCCTGATCCATTTCATTGCTGGTGTCAGAAGCCATGTTGATGACAGGCTCAGCTAACACGCCCGCTGAATCAAACGCATAAACCAGCCCGTTCCTTTCAGCCACGAAGCCATTTTCAGCGTCAAGGAACACCAATGCGATAGCCCCGGGTAAGTCAAGAAAAAGTGACAACTCCAGGTCGACAGAATTGACCTGCTTTGGTTCGAGCAACGGAAGACCGGCGGGACAGGGTTCGTTGGATAGGGCGAACTCCCTGGTCTCCTCAAAAGGAATTGAACTTTTTGTCGGTGCCTGCCATCGAATCTCATCACGATCGCCAGAGGAGCTTCCAGTTCCCCTGCCGGGAACCTGTAACAGTGCGATGACCGAGACCGCCAACGCCGCAATAATGAGAAAGCGCGGAGTTGTCGAAAGCCGTGCCATTACGCCTTGAATGTAGCGTTGAGAGGCCTATAGAACTATTAGATCTGACTTCTCAGGTTGCGAGTGGCACCAGTCGCCGCCAAAATGGCTGCATGCGATCACAGATACAACGCTTTCGCGTCAATCGCTTTCTCGTAGTACCCGTATAAGCGGGCCGCCCGATCCCGCTTACCTATGGTCCCCACCGGGGACCTTTTCCGTTTCTAGGCACCACCAACACCCATCTCACTCAAACTTGACAGTAAGGAATAGACCGATGGAACTCACTGGCGCTCAAGCCCTCATCAAGAGTCTTGAGATGTGTGATGTCGAGGTGATGTTCGGACTTCCCGGAGGCGCCATCCTCCCTGTATATGACCCAATTCTCGACTCAAAGATCCGCCATGTACTTGTGCGCCACGAACAGGGTGCCGGCCATATGGCTCAGGGATATGCGCAGGTGACGGGCAAACCAGGAGTAGCAATCGTGACGAGCGGCCCGGCAGCCACCAACATCGTTACGCCGCTATGTGATGCATACATGGATTCAATCCCAATAGTTGTAATCACGGGACAAGTTGCCTTGGCGTCAATCGGTTCCGACGCGTTCCAAGAGTGTGACACCACCGGAATAACAATGGCCGTGACCAAGCACAACTACCTGGTAACCGATCCTTCAGACATCCCAAGAATTGTTAGAGAAGCCTTCCATATCGCCACGACAGGTCGGCCGGGACCCGTTCTCATCGACGTCCCGAAAGATGTCAGTAACGACATGATGGAATGGTATTGGCCTGACGATGTTGACCTTCCCGGGTATGCGCCAATCACGGATGTTGACCGCCGAAAAATCTCCGAGGCAATAGAACTCATTTGCGCATCGGAACGACCTGTCATCTACGCGGGAGGTGGCTTGCTTAAAGCGCGCGCCGCCGACGCCCTGAAACGGTTCGTTGAACTCACAGGTATCCACGTCGCGACCACCCTGATGGCCCGAGGTGTGTTCCCGGACCGAGACCCCCTTTGCCTTGGAATGCCCGGTATGCATGGCAACTACACAGCGGTGATGGCGTTCCAGCAATCTGACCTGCTTATAACCCTTGGCGCTCGCTTCGACGACCGCGTTACTGGCAACACAGAGTTCTTCGCGCCAGACGCCAAGATCATTCACGTAGATATCGACCCGGCTGAACATGGCAAGGTGCGCCGACCTGACGTCGCGCTCCAAGGAGATGCCAAGATGGCGTTAGAGGCTCTGATAGCCGAATTTCAAACGCCGAATAGAACCAGCCCCGACCGTTCAGCCTGGAAGTCAACGATTAGCGGTTGGCAAGAACAGCACCCGTTGAGCTACGAACAGGCTGACAGCGGCGTCCCCTTAAAACCGCAGTTTGTTCTGGAACAACTACGTGACAACACTCCCGATGACACCATCGTCGTTGCCGGTGTGGGTCAACATCAGATGTGGGCAAGCCAATATTGGAAATTTGACTACCCGTACACTTGGGTTAACTCAGGTGGGCTCGGCACTATGGGGTTCGCTGTCCCCGCGGCAATCGGTGCCAAGGTAGGACAACCTGAGCGCACTGTATGGGCTATTGATGGCGATGGCTGTTTTCAGATGACGGCGCAGGAACTCATTACCGCTGCAGCCGAAAACATTCCTGTCAAAATCGCGATTCTAAATAACGCCTATTTGGGGATGGTGCGTCAGTGGCAGGAGTTGTTCTATGAGGAGCGCTACAGCGAGGTTTACTTGAGCCCCGATCATCCCGATTACGTTGGTTGGGCTGAGGCGATGGGATGTGCCGGAATTCGCGTTGAATCCGCGGAAGAGGTTCTTTCCGCTATCGAAAAGGCGAACTCAATCAACGATCGCCCTGTCGTCATCGACTTTAGGGTTGACGCGTTCGAAAAGGTCTACCCAATGGTTCCGGCCGGGGGATCGAACGACGACATAATTCTCGGGCCCGAGGGAGACGCGGACGCCAAATCAAAAGGTACGGCGCCTTCATGACAGAAACAGGAAGAACTGAGGTTCAACAAAATCTTCATATCCTTGCAGTGCTTGTAGAGAATCGTTTCGGCGTTCTCGCTCGAATCGCAGGTTTGTTCAGTCGCAGAGGCTTCAACATTTTCTCGCTAGCGGTTGCACCGACTGACGATCCCTCTCTGAGTCGAATCAGCATTGTCGTGGACGTTCACAACACTGACGTGACCCAGATAGCTAAGCAACTTGACAAGCTCGTCAACGTCCTCGAAATCACTGAACTGCAACCGGCTTCGTCGATCGAACGCGAATTGATGTTGGCGCGGGTAGCTGGTGCTGACGCTGCAGCGGTGGAGCAATTGTTGGCGGAATATGGTGGATCAATCGTTGATTCCACCGACGAGGAGCTAATTGTCAGTCTCCACGCACACCCCGATCAACTAGATCTCTGCGAGACTGCACTTCACGAGTTCGGAATTCTTGAACTGCAGCGAACAGGTCGGATTGCACTAGGCCGCCTCGGTGGCTGAGAATCATCTTTAGAAACGGACTAACCCTCAACCGCACTGCGGTTACTTGCAACAGGAGCGCATCGATGCCAGCCACCATCTATTACGAAGACGACGCTGATTTGGGGTGTCTTTCGGGACGCACTATCGCAATCATGGGCTACGGATCGCAGGGCCATGCTCACGCGTTGAACCTCCGCGACAGCGGCGTCAACGTCGTAGTTGGGCTTCGCGAAGGTTCCTCGTCAACGGCTAAGGCGGAAGCTGAAGGCTTGAGGGTCCTTACCATCTCTGAAGCAGCGGTGGACGCTGATGTCATGATGATGGCACTGCCTGACACCGAGCAGGCCGCGATTTACACGGAACAAATCGCCCCGAACCTGTCTCCTGGGAACGCCATCGCGTTTTCTCACGGCTTCAATATCCATTTCGACCAAATACAGCCTCCCGAAGACGTTGACGTGTGGATGATCGCTCCGAAGGGCCCCGGACATAACGTTCGCCGGACCTATGTAGAAGGCGGTGGCGTTCCAGCGCTTGTCGCAATCCATCAAGACGCGACAGGTAACGCACTCGCCGATGCACTGGCCTATGCCAAGGGAATTGGAGGTACCCGAGGCGGAGTTTTGACCACTACTTTCGCCGAGGAAACCGAAACTGACCTATTCGGTGAGCAAGTCGTGCTTTGCGGCGGATTGACCGAATTAATCAGGGCCGGTTACGACACACTTGTTGAGGCCGGTTACCAACCAGAGTCCGCCTATTTTGAAACACTCCATGAAGTGAAACTCATTGTGGACTTTATCTACGAGGCTGGAATCGCCGGAATGCGTTATTCCATTTCGACAACTGCCGAATACGGAGATTTAACTCGAGGACCACGGATCATCACAGACGAAACACGGGCAGAGATGAGACGGATCCTTGCCGAAATCCAAGATGGCAGCTTCGCGAAGGAATGGATTGATGAGAATCGCAATGGGTTGCCCAATTACAAGCGCCTCGTCGAGGAAGGAAAGCAACATCCCATTGAAGCTGTGGGGACCGAATTACGGGCGATGATGCCGTGGATTACGGCCGGCAAGCAGGACGTTACGGAAGCATCCGGCGGCAACGTCAACTAGCCCATTTCGAAGGCGCTGAGCGGTTTGGTGTCGACATCTTTGGGAAGGAGTGACCCAGTGACCGATGGCATGACGACCCCAATAAGTGCTCCGCAACGTGGTCGACTGCTAGTAGCTACTCCCCAGCTAGAGGATCCTAACTTTCGGCGTTCAGTAGTGCTCCTCCTAGACCATGGAGAAGAAGGTTCTCTGGGCGTTATCCTCAACCGACCATCTGAGATTGCGACTGAACACATTCTTCCCGGATGGGCCGAAAGTGGCGGAAGCACCCCAAGAGTTTTTTCCGGTGGCCCAGTACAAACCAACTCCCTGATCGCACTTGCCCCTACATCAGCTATCTGGAGAGCTTCTACTCCGATTACCGAACAAATAGCATTGTTGGACCTCGAAGAGGACCTCGAGATCTCTGCGGAAGATTTGGGAAAGGTGTGTCTGTACTTGGGCTATTCCGGTTGGAGTTCAGGTCAATTGCAAGCCGAACTTGAAGAAGGAGCCTGGTGGACCTTCGAGTCGGATCCAGCTGACCTCATTTCGGACCCAAGTCAATCTTGGACTAGCGTTCTAAGCCGTCAAAACTCCGCAGCTCGCCTTGTCGCGTTTCACCCCGATCACTCATATCTAAATTGAGTCAAACAAATCGGGTCCGGCGATGTCGGTTAGCGCAAGGATTCGACGATGTAATCGACGCAAGCGCACAAGGCGCTTACATCGTCAGGATCGATTGCTGGGAACGTAGCAATCCGAAGTTGATTCCGTCCGAGTCCGCGATATGACTCTGTGTCGAGAACTCCGTTGGCTCGAAGTATCCCGCTAATCACGTCCGCGTCAACTCCATCAAAATCAACAGTGCAGACTACTGGTGAACGTTGATTTGCGTCGGTGACGAAGGGCTGGGTGAAGGATCTTTCATCTGCCCATCGGTAAATAGTGTTGCTGCTTTCCCGGCATCGAGCTTCAGCCCATTCAAGACCACCCGACTCGTTGATCCAGTCAACCATTTCCGCCGCTAGAAAGATCGTCGCGAGACTCGGCGTGTTGTAGGTCTGGTTCTGGCGAGAGTTGGTAAGAGCAATCCCCAAATCCAAACCTGCAGGGATCCAACGATCTCCAGAAGTGAGGCGCTCGATGCGTTCAATAGCGCGAGGGGAACACGCGGCAAGCCACAATCCGCCATCGGAAGCTAAGGCCTTTTGGGGGGCAAAGTAATAACAGTCGACCTCAGCAGAATCCCAACAGATCGCCCCTGCCGCAGAGGTTGCATCTACCAGCACTAGCCCCTCTTCAGAAGGACGCGTCAAGCTTGGCGACACGCCCGTTGACGTCTCGTTGTGCGTAAGCGCGTAGCTATCAACGGCTGCTTCCACAGGAACTGGGTGAGTGCCCGGTTCGCTGCTAATAATTTGAGGCTCCCCAAGATGAGGGGCGGCCTGAACCACCTTCGCAAATTTTGACGAAAACTCGCCGAAGGCCAGGTGCTGGCTGACATTTTCGATTAACCCGAACGAAGCCGCATCCCAGAACAGAGTCGTGCCCCCGTTACCTAAAACAATTTCCCAACCGTCTGGCAAATCAAATAGGTTCGTGAGGCCGCTACGTAGCCTTGTTACCTGGTTCTTAGCTGTCATCCGGCGGTGACTGGTCCCCAAATAGTCTTCAGCGAGACTAGAAAGGGCGTGAATGGCCTCAGGTCGCACTTTGGAAGGGCCTGAGCCGAAACGCCCATCTTTAGGGAGTAATTCGGTGGGAAGGGAAATAGAGGTGTCGGTCGCGGTCATCGCCTGTCACTATGTCGGTCGGACGTCTGCGACACGTCCCGATTACTGAGGAGCTTATCCGTGACCACTCGAATTTCGTCAGCTGTTGGACAGATCGCAGAATCGGCGACGCTTGCTGTTGACGCGAAAGCCAAGGCTTTGAAAGCCGCAGGTGAGAACGTCATTGGCTTCGGCGCCGGTGAGCCAGATTTCGCTACGCCGACTCACATAGTAAATGCTGCCATTGCGGCCTGCGCCGACACCAAGTATCACCGCTACTCGCCGGCGGGCGGGCTCGCTGAACTCAAAGAGGCCCTTTCGGAGAAGACGAAGCGTGACTCAGGGTTAGATATTGCGCCCAGCCAGTTCCTAGTCACTAACGGCGGCAAACAGGCTGTTTTCAACACAATGATGACTCTGTTAGACCCACACGACGAGGTGCTGCTTCCCGCCCCGTACTGGACCACTTATCCAGAATCGATCCGCATGTTTGGCGGAGTTCCGGTTGAGATCTTTGCGGGAGCCGATCAAGGATTTCGTGTGACTGTCGAACAACTGGAAGCGGCGAGAAACGAGCGAACCAAAGCGCTGGTTTTCGTGTCGCCTTCGAACCCCACCGGTGCCGTCTACCCGAGAGAAGAAATCGAGGCCATAGGCCATTGGGCCGCGGCCAATGACTTATGGGTGATCACCGACGAAATATATGAACACCTTGTATACGGTGACGCGGTCCACCATTCGATGCCTGTCGTAGCTCCCGAAATCCTTGACCAATGTGTCGTATTGAACGGCGTCGCAAAGACGTACGCGATGACGGGATGGCGAGTCGGCTGGATGGCAGGCCCGCCTGATGTCATCAACGCGGCTTCCAACATGCAAAGTCACGCGACCTCCAACGTTTGCAACGTAGCTCAAGTCGCAGCAACGGCAGCCCTAACCGGTGGTCTTGACGACGTAAATACCATGCGAGCCGCTTTCGACGAGCGCCGCGTCACAATCCACGAAATGTTGAACGACATCGATGGGGTTGCGTGCCGTGAACCCGAAGGCGCCTTCTACGCCTTCCCATCGTTACAAGGGCTGCTTGGTCGCAAAGTAGGGGGACGTAAGGTCGAATCAACTGTTGATTTGGCAACAGTCGTGTTGGAAGAAGCGAACGTCGCCTTTGTGCCCGGCGAAGCCTTCGGCGCGCCGGGATACGCCCGATTTTCCTTTGCTTTAGGCATTGACGACCTAACCGAAGGAATTAACCGCATAGCTGAGTTGGTTAGACGCTGAAATGGCTCGCGTTGTGGTGTCTGAGAAGTTGGCGGAAGCGGGCCTTGACCTGCTGAGAGCCCGTGGGCATGAAGTTGATGTCCGTCTTGATCTCTCGGCAACAGAACTTCAATCAATAATCACTGACGCCGAAGCTCTAATTGTTCGTTCTGCGACGCTGGTTGATGATCAACTTCTTGAGGCCGCGAAGCGACTCCAGGTTGTGGGGCGGGCAGGCGTGGGCTTAGACAACGTCGACACTGCGGCAGCAACATCTCGAGGAATTCTCGTCTGCAACGCTCCGGAGTCAAACGTGGTTTCAGCGGCGGAGCATTCGGTGGCTCTTCTCCTCGCTCTGGCGCGCAACATTCCCCAAGCCCACGCCGCTCTTACTGGTGGCCGTTGGGAACGCGGATCGTGGACCGGAACCGAGTTGCTCCATAAAACGGTGGGCATCGTGGGGCTTGGGCGAGTGGGCCGATTGGTCGCACAGCGCGTAGCTGGATTCGACGTGCGACTTTTGGCTTACGACCCGTTCGTGAGTTCCGAGGCAGCTCGTTCTATCAACGTGGAAATGGTGGAACTTGATGTGTTGTTAGGTCAGTCTGATTTTGTGACCGTGCATTTACCCAAGAACGCTCAAACGACTGGTCTCTTTGATGCCAAGCAGTTTTCCAAGTTCAAACCTGGTGCTCGTCTGGTTAACGCCGCACGTGGGGGAGTGATCGTAGAGGCCGACTTGGTAGCGGCCCTTGATAATGGTCAACTCGCGGGCGCGGCCTTAGACGTTTTCGACACGGAACCTAAATCGGAGTCGCCATTGTTTGGTCGACCCGAAGTGGTGGTTACCCCGCACCTAGGCGCAAGTACCCATGAGGCGCAAGATCGAGCCAGTATCACTATTGCGGAACAGGTCGCTTTGGCCCTTGACGGCGATTTTGTTCCCTTCGCAGTCAATATCGCTGCTCAAGAAGCATCGGACGCGCTTCGGCCGTATTTGGGGGTCGGTGAGCGGCTTGGGACCTTTCTTGCTGGTCTCGTTAGCGCAGTACCGGACGATATAGAGGTAAGAACTGCTGGTGAGATAAGTGGATATGACCGAAGGATTCTTGTCTTATCGGTTCTTCGAGGGCTTCTCAGGGACAGCGTGAACGGCCCAGTCACCTTTGTGAACGCCTTCGAACACGCCGAGAGGATGGGAGTATTAGTTCGCGATGTTGGGTCGCTCGATGCTGGTGAATTCCGCAACCTAGTAGAAGTCCGTGGTGGTGGTCATTCTGTTGCCGGCACTCTGGTTCGTTCCGGAAATGAACCACGGATAGTGATGATTGATGACCATTCCGTTGAAGTGCCGTTCGCGAATTACATGTTGGTTATCAGAAACGATGATCGACCTGGAATGATCGGAATCGTGGGGACGATCCTTGGAAGAGCCGAAGTTAATATCTCCTTTATGGGGTTAGGACGTGATCGGCGCGGTGATCACGCCCTGATGGCACTAGCGGCGGACGCGGGAATAGCGGACGATGTATTGGAAACCTTGAACGCAGAACCAGGTATTCGGTCAGTCTCGCTCGTTCGATTGGACTAAATAAATCGCGGTTGCTTAGCTCCGAGTCTCAGGCAACCAGCCAGGGCGGGTGTTCTCGAAAGCCCCGATTGATTTCTCGCTTCGAAGGGTGATTCCAATATCATCTAGCCCTTCAAGAAAACGTTCCCGGGTTGCTGGGTCCATAGGAAAGTCTTCTTCGAGTCCGATGGCGGGAACCAGTACCTTTAGCCGTTCCACGTCAACCGTTACCGCAAGATCGGGATCTGAATGGAGAGCCTCTCGGAGCTTCGCAGCCGCATCCTCGCTGACCTGGCAAGGTATGAGGCCGTTTTTTGTGGCGTTGTTCTTGAAAATATCGCCAAATCGAGGGGAAATTACTGCCATGAAGCCGTAATCCATGAGAGCCCACACTGCGTGCTCGCGAGAAGAACCGGTTCCGAAATTGGGACCCGCTACCAAAATCGAGGCACCGGCGTAACTTTCGTCGTTCAGAATGAACGCGCGGTCATCGCGCCACTCCGAGAACAATCCCTTACCGAATCCAGTGCGTTCTACGCGCTTCAACCAATCGCTGGGGATGATTTGATCCGTATCGACATCACTTCTATCGAGCGGGACTGCTGTTCCTTCGTGAACCCGAACTGCTTGCATCTGCTGGTTCCTCTCAGTCCAAATCTGCAGGAGTAACGAATGTTCCTGCGATAGCCGTCGCCGCAGCTACCGCTGGTGAAACCAAGTGGGTTCTCCCACCTCGACCCTGTCTACCTTCGAAGTTTCGGTTCGAGGTAGACGCCGATCGCTCTCCTGGCTGCAACTTGTCAGGGTTCATCGCTAGACACATAGAGCACCCTGGTTCTCGCCAATCGAAGCCTGCGTCGCTGAACACCTGGTCTAGTCCCTCTGCCTCTGCTTGGGCTTTGACCTGAAAAGATCCAGGCACCACAAGGGTTCTAACCCCGTCGTTGACTTTTCGTCCTCGTGCAACCTCAGCTGCAGCTCGAAGATCTTCGATACGAGAATTTGTGCATGAGCCGATGAACACAGTGTCCACTGGTATGTCACCGAGTTTCTCACCAGCGGTAAGTCCCATATATTCCAAAGCCCGCTCTGCTGTCCCCGCCGCGACAGGGTCGGAATAAGCGTCAGGACCCGGGATAGGAGCGCTGATGGGAATGACATGAGCTGGGTTGGTTCCCCAAGTTACGTGAGGCTCCAACTGAGTTCCGTCAATATCCACAGACTGATCAAAGGAGGCATCAGAATCGGTGACCAACATGGTCCAGTCGGCGACGGCAGCATCCCAGTCTTTCCCCGAAGGAGCGTGAGGGCGTCCCTGTAAATAGCTAAACGTCGTTGCGTCGGGAGCTATTAGGCCGGCTTTGGCTCCCGCTTCAATCGACATGTTGCATACCGTCATGCGACCTTCCATCGTCAGTGCCCGAATTGCAGAACCTCGGTACTCGATGACATGTCCAATGCCGCCTCCGGTTCCGATCTGGCCAATGATCGCTAGGACAATATCTTTCGCCGTGACCCCCGAAGGTGTGTCCCCCTCCACGTTGATCGCCATGGTGCCG
This sequence comes from Candidatus Neomicrothrix sp. UBA4542, assembly GCA_002388005.1. Taxonomy (GTDB): domain Bacteria; phylum Actinomycetota; class Acidimicrobiia; order Acidimicrobiales; family Poriferisodalaceae; genus UBA2110. The sequence goes on along the minus strand of DGLO01000122.1, from coordinate 10,600 downwards.
GGGCGGCTTTGTGGAAGCGTTTGACTCGCCAGGACGTGCTCCACTTCGGAGGTACCAATACCAAACGCCAATGCTCCAAATGCGCCATGGGTAGAGGTATGACTATCTCCACAGACCACCGTCATACCAGGCAAGGTGAGACCTTTTTCCGGGCCGATGACGTGCACGATCCCCTGACCGGGGTCGCCCATCGCGTACAGCTGGATCCCGAACTCCTCACAGTTTGATCGCAGCACATCAAGCTGTTTCTTGCTGATGGGATCGGTGATCGGAAGATGAATGTTTTCAGTGGGAACGTTGTGATCTTCGGTCGCTACGGTGAGTTCAGGTCGCCGTACGCTCCGCCCATTCATGCGCAATCCGTCGAAAGCTTGGGGCGAAGTCACTTCATGGATTAAGTGCAGATCTATATACAAAAGGTCGGGTAATCCATCCCCACTTCGGACTATGTGACGTTCCCAAACCTTGTCGCTCAGGGTCTTACCAGACATTCAGATCCTTTGTCGTGCTCGTGCTCAGTACCTCAGGTGCGTCACTCACTGTGTCAGTCCCCAACTGCTTAGGTCCAACTGGACTTCGCTAGAACGTCGGTGATGGCAGCCAGGAGCGCTTCGCGGAACACCTCAGGCTGCGTGGCGCACACGGTATGGCTGCCAGCTACGTCGTGCCACGTTGCACCCGGAATTACTTTCAACATCGCTCGTTGCCGCTCCATCGAGACGACCTCGTCTTCGGTTGTCACCACTGCAGAGACTGGAACATCAATGGTCCGCAGCCAGCGCCGACTATCAAACAGTCCGATACGCCTTCCTGCCTGAATCAGCTTGAGCGGGTCGTGGCGACGCAACTCTCCGATGGCCCATTGCCGGAGGTCCTTTCCCGACTTGCCTGTCAACAGTTGGCTCCCGATGAGTTGACGCAACGCCCGTGGAATAACTCGGGCAGCTTGCGCCAGAGTGCCGATGGCGGCGAAGCGCATCTGATCTTGCCGACTGTTACTAAATGAAGCGGCGGTCGCGCACATGACTAGACCTAGCACTCGTTTTGGGTGTCTCCGCCAAATCAGCTGAGCGATTGGTCCCCCCATGGAGTACCCAACAGCGATTACTTGCTCGATCCCCAGCTCATCGAGAAGAGCAGCGGCGTCATCCGCACAATCTGTCAACCGAAAAGGTCTCTGAGAACGAATCCCGCGACCATGACCACGATGATCCAGAGCCACAAGACCGAATTTGCCCTCCAACGCGCTATAGCTGCTGTACCAATTTAAATCCGCAGTAGCGGTCCAACCATGGAGCAACAGAATGGTTGGAGCGCCCGGCGGTGCTTGCAATACCCGCGCAAATGTTCGACCTCGCCCCGGCAGGTCATAGTTGCGGCCCCGAGGAAGGACCAGACGATTCTTGCGATCATCAGTGTGAGAAGCTTCTCTTGGGGCAATTGCTGCGTCGCCAGTCATAGGAAACCCTTAGGCATCAATGGAGACAATCTCTACCGACAAGGTGCCTGCTCCCGCTTCGTAACGCACCTTTGCTCCTACGGCAGCGCCCTCTAACGCCTGTCCCATGGGTGAGCCTGGCGAAATAACCTCAAGTCCGTCGCGGCGTTCTTCGACAGAACCGAAAAGATACTTTTCCGTCACTTGATCACCTTCGAACTTGATTTCAACCACGACCCCTGGGGCTACTGAGTCGTTTGAGATTTGCTGGATAATTACGCAGTCTTGTAGGACCGACGTCAGATGAAGCACTCGCCCTTCCATTTTTCCCTGCTCTTCTTTAGCAGCGTGGTAATCGCCGTTCTCGGATAGGTCGCCAAGCAGGCGAGCTTGCTCAATTTTGTCAGCGATATCGATTCGACCGCGAGTAGTCAAGTCTTGGAGTTCAGCAGTAAGACGCGCATGCGCTTCAGGTGATAGATGTTGAACTTCGGCCATTCTCAGAGCGTATCGAATTGGGGCCTACACACGAACTATGAGATAGCTGTTGAGGGTGAGTTTTGAACTCAGTTTGACGTAGAGCCTCTTGTTGTCGAAAATGGTTGCTGTGAAGGCATCCTTGACCGCCATCATCATTTCGTAGCGCACACGGTTACCGTGTGCGCCTTTCGACCGTCCCTGAGGGGCGGTCGTTGCCGTTATAGAGCCGCCCACTACAGCGGCACACATCCTGACTAACACCTAATACCCAACCGAATACCCAACCGAGGAGAATTGACGTGCCGCACAAAATCGCAGTAATTGGCGGAGACGGCATTGGACCCGAGGTGACTGCGGTCGCTCTCGAAGTGATGAGAGCTGCCGGAGCTGACCTAGACACCACTGACTTTCGATTAGGGGGCTTCCGCTATCTCGAAGACGGTGTCATTCTTCCGGACGAGATCCTCAAAGAGTTACGTCAATATGACGCGATACTGCTTGGAGCTGTCGGCACCCCCGAGGTACCTCCGGGCGTTATCGAACGAGGGCTTCTTCTCAAAGCACGGTTCGAACTTGACCTATACATCAACCTTCGACCGTTCGTTCTCCCCGGTGGCCACGAGTTTGTTGTCATCAGAGAAAACACCGAAGGGACTTACGCAGGCGAAGGAGGGTTTCTGCGAAAAGGGACTCCGGATGAGATTGCCACCCAAGGCTCAGTGAACACCCGAAAAGGAGCCGAACGATGTATCCGATACGGGTTCGAACTCGCCCAGAGTAGAACCAGGAAACATCTCACCCTGGTGCACAAAACCAACGTGCTGACGTTCTCAGGAGACCTGTGGGAACGCACGTTCCAAGAGGTCTCCATCGAATACCCAGACGTTGACACTGCTTACAACCACGTAGACGCCGCCTGTATCTACTTTGTCGAAGATCCGACACGCTACGAAGTAGTGGTCACCGACAATCTCTTTGGTGATATTTTGACGGACCTTGGGGGAGCCGTCTCTGGCGGAATCGGACTCGCCTCTTCAGCAAACCTGAATCCCGACCGCACCGCTCCGTCATTATTCGAACCCGTGCATGGTTCAGCGCCAGATATCGCCGGCCAAGGACTTGCTAATCCAACAGCAGCGGTGTTGTCGGGCGCGATGATGCTCGATTTCTTGGGTGACACCGAAACTTCCGAACGTGTACGTATGGCATGTCAAGGCGTACCGACGAGCGGGCGAACTGAAGAAATAGCGTCGGCAATCCACCAGAACCTCGTTGGGGAGGAAAGATGAGCGAAGAACATTCTGAAACATCGCTTGACCGCCAGGGGATCCGACATTCTTCATGGCCGGAAAAAGTTGAAATCTTCGACACGACTCTCCGCGACGGGGTTCAATTCGAAGGCATTTCAGTTTCCTCAGATGACAAGCTGAAAGTAGCTCGTCAACTCGACCTGCTCGGGGTGCACTGGATCGAAGGAGGCTGGCCCGGATCAAACCCCAAAGATGAGGAGTTCTTCCAGCGGGCAACTACAGAACTGGAGCTTCAAAACTCTAACCTTGTCGCATTCGGCTCCACACGGCGACCCAAGGGCCGAGTCGACCAGGACCAAACCTTGTCGTCGCTCCTTTCAGCCGGCACTTCGACAGTATGCATTGTCGGCAAGTCCTGGGACTACCACGTCACTGAAGCGTTACGCCAACCCCTTGACGAGGGAATCGCAATGGTCGGTGATTCAGTGCAGTTTCTGAAATCGGAAGGCCTTCGCGTCTTCTTTGATGCCGAACACTTCTTCGACGGATACAAGCGCAATCCCGAGTTCTCCCTACGCGTGTTGGAGGCTGCTGCTGTCCAGGGCGCCGACTGTCTGGTCCTTTGTGACACCAACGGAGGGGCATTACCTCACGAGGTTGAAGGAATTGTGACTGATGTTGTACGTCACTTCGATGGAATCCAGATAGGAATGCACACCCAAAATGACACTGGCTGCGCCGTTGCCAACGCAGTCGCGGGTGTGGTTGCTGGAGCCACCCACGTCCAAGGCACGATCAATGGTTACGGCGAGCGAACTGGCAATTGTGACAACACGGTGTTAGTCCCGAACCTGACGCTCAAGATGGGTATCGAAACTCTTCCGCCCGGATTCATCGAACGACTGACTTCAGTATCTCACCACGTCGCGGAACTCATGAACATGCCCCCCCAGCATCAGCAGCCCTATGTTGGGACTTCCGCGTTCGCACATAAAGCCGGTCTTCATACCAGCGCAATTGCGCGTCGTCCCGATACATACGAGCATGTGGACCCCGCCGCGGTAGGAAACCAAACTCGTTTTCTCCTTGGAGATCTCTCGGGGCGAGCCTCAGTAGAACTTAAAGCCGAGCAACTTGGCATAGAACTCGAGAATCAACAAATGGTTCAAGTCGTCGACGAAATGAAGCGCTTGGAACATGAGGGCTACCACTTCGAGGTAGCTGACGCTTCGTTAGAACTTATGATGCGTCGCGCCGCCGGTGAACAGTTTGATTACTTCGAAGTTGAATCGTTTCGCGTCCTCGTTGAACGTGGCCAGGACAGCGAGTTCGATACCGAGGCAACTCTGCGAATAACTGTCGATGGCAACCGAATCATTACCGTCGGCGAAGGCGATGGGCCGGTCAACGCCCTAGATAACGCTTTCCGTAACGCTGTATCAGATATTTACCCAGAACTTGCCGACGTCCATTTGACCGATTACAAGGTTCGTGTTCTCGATACCAACCGCGGAACAGGAGCGGTCACCAGGGTTCTGGTCGATAGCAGCGACGCTCAGTCGACATGGACCACTATCGGAGTGTCAGAAAATATCATCGAAGCCTCCTGGCTGGCTCTACGCGACGCATTGATCTACGCGCTACACCGTTACCGCGCCAACGCCAGCGGTTCCCTAAACTGACTTCCCATGGGAGCACCGAGACACGTACCTGCATCGCCGATCACCGAATCGCACACGTATCGCTCGCCTGATGTTGTTCCTAATGCTTGGCTAGTGGGACGGCCGGGGGATCTTGCTTCGCAGCAACCTAGCGGTGGGCAGATGGGCTATCAGGGTCCGGACCAGGGCTACGCCTTGCGGCTTTGCCGGCTTTTTCGAGAGCGAATATGCGTCAGTGAAAAAGAAGACCTCGCGGATGTAGAACGGGGCTGCGTACAAATCGCGCTCAAACGCGCTTCATTGTTTGGCCGTGCACCAGTAGTTCATGATCTTGAAGTTGCTTATCGAATCTGGGGCTTCCTTGATGACGACGCCGCAGACGAATTAATCCAGGACCGTGGAAAGCGATTCGAAGGGGTGTCCGAAGCACATCATTACGTGGAAACCCGAATGTTGGTGGAAACCGTTCGAGAGGAAATTCTGATGCTGTCGCCTGGAGAGATCGAGGAACGCCATGCAGTGGACTGGACGTCGTTATTGGAGTTGTCGTGAAAGGGTTAACGCCTGATCGGGAAATCTTGCGTCTTCACCGCAGAGCCTGCACCGACTTTGCTGCGAGGATGCGTCTCCCGGCCTGGGAACACCTCCCGATACCGTTGGCGGCACCGATGAACAATCTCACCGTCGGTGACCTACTTTGCCAAGTTGTCGATGGAAACTTGGCTGCCTCGGCACAACTAACCGGACAACATGCTCCAACACCTGTAGAACTCGGGGCGGAACCGACGCAGGTAGTTGTTGAGTCAATACGGACAGTGTTGACGATCGCTTCTTCCCTAGACCACCGCGCCGGATTCAGTCCGGAACACCGACAGTTGTTGTGGTGCCGGATAGTGGAACTGACGTTGCTGGGGTACGACTTGCAGCAGGCGATAAAGGCCGGGGCTGGTCTCGATGATTTGCTCGTCGACCGGTTATCGGTCGTCGAGCCGGAGGTCACCATCTGGCCGTCGTTGGACCCCCTTGATTTCGACATGTCTACGCCCCCTATTCTTCGATTGCTCGCTCAACATGGCCGCCCTCCAGGGCTATGGATTGATCCTTCGGATCCGTCTTGTGGCACCGGACAGTGTTAGGTGACGGAACTGCAGATACGGTCTGGCTTCGGCTACATCAGCTAGCTGCCGCAGAGGTTGATTACCGAATTCGTCAAATTCTTCCTGAGTATTGGGAAGCCTCGACCCCATGCGCCGAGTGGGACATCTATGAAGTCGTTGCCCATTGCGTGGTCGAAAACCTGCGGGCACCGCTCATTCTGCAAGGAGCATCGTTCGAAGAGGTGATGTCGATTGATAAAGAAGTTGTTGTTGAGGACCCGGAAATGGCTTGGGAAGTTTCATGGCGAAACGCGGTCACAGCGTTCTCGGAAGCGGACTTAGAAGCAACCGTCACCCTCGGTCAGCAGGTCCTACCCACCATCGAATTTCTACAAATACGCACCTGCGATCTCGTTATCCACGCCTGGGATTTAGCGGCGGGTCTAGGAATCGATGAGCGCCTTGATGAGGAAGTCGTCGCAGCGGCACTTGTGTGGTGTCAGGGGCGACGCAAACAAATGGCACAAATGCCAGAATTGTTTGACCCGCCTATAGCGTCAACCTTGGACGCCGATCCGCAGACGCGACTACTTGAGATCTTCGGTCGAGAACTCTGAAGGAACGATTACTCTCGTACCCTCAAGTTCGTGAGTACTAGCCGCCTTCGCTTCGCCCCAGCTCCGACTGGGTCGCTCCACATCGGTTCGGCGCGCACAGCGCTCTTCAATTGGCTCTATGCGAGACACACGGGGGGCGAGCTCGTTTTACGGATTGAGGACACCAATGCCGAACTCACGCGGCCAGAACTCATCGACAACATCTACCGGTCGCTTGAATGGCTCCAAATTGACTTCGATGGTGCACCGGTCCGTCAAAGCGAACGAACGGATCTTTACAACGACGCTGTCGAACAATGGCTTGCCGACGACTTTGCATACGTAGATGAGGGAGCGGTCCGGTTTCGCGTTCCGGATCGAGGCACAACTGCCTGGGAGGACCTCGTTCGTGGCACCGTGGTCTTTGAGAATCAGCACATTGAGGATTTCGTGGTTCGTCGCAGCGACGGAACTGCAACTTTCTTCACCGCTAACGCAGTAGATGACCTTGATCTCGGAATCACGCATGTAGTGCGGGGCGAAGACATGGTCAATGTGACACCCAAAGTCATCATGCTCCGTCGTGCATTGGGAGCAACAGATGTGCCCGAATTTGCTCACCTCCCTTTGATCGTCAACGAACAACGGAAAAAGCTTTCCAAACGGCGCGACGACGTCGCATTGGAGAACTATCGCGACCGAGGAATTGTCGCTCCCGCGATGATCAACTACCTGGCTCTTCTCGGATGGGGTCCCCCAGACGACATCGAAATTCGTCCCGTAGGCGAGATCGTTGAACTTTTTGAACTTGGTGATGTGAACCCGTCTTCGGCCATGTTTGATGCCAAGAAACTTGACGCAATCAACGGCGAATACCTGCGCGCAATGAATCCCCAAGAATTTTGTCAAGCTTTGGAACCTTGGATCGGACAGCAGACTTGGAGTGATTCGATCGACCCAACGCAGTTGCAACGAGTTGCTCCTTTGATTCAAGAACGCACCCGTGTGCTCTCTGAAGGCCCGCCCCAGCTTGATTTCTTCTTCTTGAACATGCCTGAGATCGATCAAAGCGCTTGGGACAAGGTCATGTTGAGCGACGAAGCAGGACTCATCCTTGAGGCTGCAAGTGCTGTGTTGGGTGAGATCAACTGGGAAGTCGATGCGTTGCACGATGCCCTTCGGTCAATCGGCGACACGTACCAGATGAAATTAGGAAAGGCGCAAGCGCCCGTTCGAATAGCGGTGACCGGCCGATCAGTCGGTCCGCCGCTGTTCGAATCAATGCACGCCCTCGGACGCGAAGCCGTGCTGGCGCGAATTGGCGCCGCCCAAGAAATGCTGGCTGACGAATAAGAAACCACCTCTATTGGCCGACGCCCTCGCTGTTGTTTGTTAGCTCAAATCACTGCGCTACCCTGACCCTCTTCGCGTTACCGGTCGCGT
>DGLO01000122.1:0-2326 GCA_002388005.1 Candidatus Neomicrothrix sp. UBA4542 | reverse complement strand
TCGCGTTACCGGTCGCGTACGGTCGGGGATGGTGTAATTGGCAACACAGCTGGTTCTGGTCCAGTCGTTGGGGGTTCGAGTCCTCCTCCCCGAACCAAAGCAACGCTCGTTCTGGGTGCTCAAAAACTGCTTCGTTTCGAAATTGCCGCCCTCGGTTGAGGATTTTGTCTTACATTTCGGCTAAGAAAGCAGGACGAATAAGGCCAAGGAACTTTGCGTGATCGGTTCAGGCTGATAACTTTCGCATTCGCTGGGCATTAAGCCTGTGCGTTCAAGGAGAGGGGAGGTGCAGCGCGTGGCGTTGCTCGAAGTCTCAGACATCTCTGTACGGTTTGGTGGAATCCGTGCGCTCGATGATCTGTCATTCACCATGGATGAAGGACAGATTCTCGGACTCATCGGACCCAACGGTGCAGGGAAGACCACCTTGTTTAACGTGGTCAGTCGAATCTACGATCCGACAGCGGGCTCTGTGACCTTTGACGGTCAAGACCTGCTGGCGATGTCGGCTCATGAAATCAGTCGAGTCGGTGTGTACAGAACATTTCAGAACTTGGCGTTATGGCCGGGCATGACGGTGATTGAAAACGTGATGGTCGGTGATCACACCAACACGAAATCCAATGTTATTAGCTCAGCACTTCGTCTCCCGTCGATGCGTAAAGAAGAAAAAGAGCTCCGCGACAGGGCATGGGCCGCACTCGAAGAAATTCAGTTGACCGACGTTGCGTACCATCCCGCCGCTGGTCTGCCTTTTGGAACGCTGAAAAGGATCGAGCTTGCGCGAGCTCTTATCGCTAACCCCCGCTTGATCATGCTTGACGAACCGGCGTCTGGCTTAACTCACGCTGAGGTTGATTCGTTAGCCCAGGACATCCGAGATCTACGCGACCGTCATAATCTGACGATTCTGCTGGTTGAACACCACATGCGGATGGTCCTCAACATCAGCGAAAAGCTGGTGGTACTTAACTTTGGCCGAAAAATCGCCGACGGTGACCCTGATGTCGTTCGCAACGACCCTGAGGTCATCGAGGCTTACCTTGGGAGTTCTTGATGGTTGATGACGTTTTTGACGAAGTTGGTCTCAAGGTTGAAGACCTTCACGCATCATATGGCGCAGTCGAGGTTCTCCGAGGCTTGAGTTTCGAGGTTCCAGCGAGAGGTGTCTCGGTCATACTTGGTGCCAACGGGGCCGGTAAGACCACCACCCTTAGAGCTATCTGCAACATGTGTAACACCAGCGGAGCGGTGACCCTGGGCGATACAGACATCACCCGGACCAGCACCGCCGAGATTGTCCGAATGGGAATGGCTCACGTCCCGCAGGGCCGCGGAACTTTCCCTGAGTTGTCGACAATGGACAACTTGATGATTGGCGCCTACACCCGAAAGGACAACGAAGTCAGGGACGACGTGGACCGATGGTTCGAGATTTTCCCGGTCCTTTCTGAGCGTTCCAATCAGATGGCGGGCTCGCTATCAGGTGGTGAGCAGCAGATGCTTGCCGTCGCCCGAGCCCTCATGTGCCGCCCACGGCTTCTGCTCCTCGATGAGCCGTCGCTTGGATTGGCGCCACTGATCATCGAAGACCTGTTTGAACGTTTCACCACTCTGAATAAGGAGACGGGGCTTACCATGCTCGTGGTTGAACAAAACGCGAATCTCGCTCTCGAAATGGCTGACTTTGGTTACGTCATCGAGTCCGGTGAGATCGCCCTGTCCGGAACTGCCGACGAACTCAAGAACGATCCTGCTGTGCAGGAAGCGTACTTGGGTGCTTGAGGAGGACTAGAAGCAATGAATTGGAACTTTGACATCCTTCCGGACTTCATCTTTAACGGACTTAGCCTCGGCGCAATTTATGGCACCGTGGCTTTAGCTCTGGTGCTCATCTTTAAAGCCACCACCTTGATCAACTTCGCGACCGGTGAGCTCGCGATGCTTGGCGCCTTCCTCGTCTATGTGCTGCATATGGAACAGGGCCTCTGGTTGTGGCTCTCCATGCTGATCGCCATGGGTTTGAGTGCGGGCTTGGGTATTTTGATTGAACGATCGCTGACCCGGCCGTTCGATCCGTCAGACCACTTACCAGTGGTATTGATCACCCTTGGGTTGTTTCTCATTATCAATGCGGTCGCTGGCGATATTTGGAACTATCAGGTTCGCATTCTTAGTAACCCCTTTGGGACGTTCCCCAGTTGGGTACCCAACGTCGGCGGTGACCGCTTCATCATGGTCTTCGGAAGCCGACTCAAGTATCAGTCCATCGGCATCTGGGTGACGCTCGCGCTTGCATTGTTCATTCTCGGGCTGATCCTCAACA
>DGLO01000099.1 GCA_002388005.1 Candidatus Neomicrothrix sp. UBA4542 | reverse complement strand
CCACGGCGAGAACTCTTCCCCGAATCGAGTCAGGGGTCGCTAAGGGAACGATGCTGGTCCGTATGAACACACTCACCATGTCGGCCGCGGCTGCACCTGCGAAAAGCAGCAAAGTCAATAGCAGCGATGAGCTAAATGCGACTCCAATATGGAGAATTCCAAATATCGCAATGGCCTGCATGAGCCGCGGACCAATCTTGCGTCTTAGGGGCATCTTCGTCAGAAATAATGCGGTCGCGGCTGCACCAATTCCACATGCTGAACGAATCCAAAAAGCCGCGGACGCTGGTGCATCGACAAGGTCCACACAAATCGCTGGACCCAAAGCGATGACGCCGCCGAGTAGAACCGCGAAAAGATCTAAACCTATTGCGGCCAGAAGAAGCGGTGTTTTTCTGACGAGATGAAATCCTTCGATAGCTGTGCGGAAGCCCGATGTCTGGATGATTCGTTCCTGTAGCGAATGCAACCGCACGGTCTTTACCGCGCAGGCAGCTACGAGGTTGAGAAATGCGATAGCCGCGAACGTGTACTCGGGACCAGCCCCGTACAAGACACCGACCAGAAGTGGTGTGATTACGATTCCCAGTTGCCAAACGGTGGACTGGGCTGGAATGAGTCGAGGCAGGTCTTCGCGTGAGACAACGTTCGCCGGTAACGCTCTGGCGGCGGGATTCACGAATCCGCGAGCTGTGCCATAGCAGACTGTCAGAAGAAGCAGGGGCCACACAGCGGTTCCGCCAGCCAGTACATACCCAACGCCAGCGAGGGCTACTAAGGCCTCAGCTGTATACCCGACTGCTGCGAGCGAACGCCTATCGACCCTGTCTGCTAGAGCACCGGCAGGAAGTACTAGTAAAAATGTTGGAAGAAACTCGGCTAACCCCACCAACGCAATATCAAATTCTCGGCCGCTCAACGAATAGACGTGAACCCCCATCGAAATCGCCAATGTGACGAAACCAGATACGCCGCAGGCACTTGAAATCAGAAGGTTACGAACCCCGGGTCGACTAACTAGTTCCCAAACACCAGGATTGTTGGGTGTTTTCACTAGAGATGATCGCGGGGGTCTAAGTCTGTGTCATGTAGATGGGCGGAATCGTTGTAGCGACGGCAAATCCATCGGCGACCTCTGAGTGGGCTTGACCAAATATCCAACTCAGTAATGGAAGTGACGGTGGGAGCTAGCTCGGTATGCCACTGATTTGCTCCCAAACCGAAGGCGGTTGCCATAGCCGCGGAAATGACTCCGCCGTGACAGCCAACAAAGATGGTGGAACCAGGGTGGTTCGCCGCAATGTCACTAAGGGCTTGCGCTACTCGATGACGAAATCCGGCTCGACTGTCGGCTCCGGGAATAATGGGAATAAACGGATCCCTTTGCTCGAAGTTACCCAAATCGTATTTCGTTCTGACCTCATCCCAGCTGAGACCGTCAGCTTCTCCCAGATTGAACTCCTCAAGATCAGGGTGAATGTTCATTTCCAAATCCAATGATGCTGACGAGAGGACAATTTCGGTGGTTTGAACGGCGCGAGGTAAAGGAGATGAGTAAACAACGTCGATTGAGTTCTCGTTGCCCGAAGCGAACCTCGAAGCCAACCGTTCAGCCTGTGCTCGGCCGTGGTCGGACAAGCCAGTACAAGTTTTTGGACCCCCGACGACGCCATCGACCATAACTTTGGATTCACCGTGACGGACAAGGAGGAAACGGGCGACGAGGAGATCTTCAGTCTTAGCATCAGCCATCGGGGCACTCTAGGGCCCCAAGGCAGGCCATTGGTATCTCGGGAGCTGCAGCCCGTAGCCTGCAAAGAATTACTGAACCGTGAAATTAGGGTGTCGAGCTATGGAACCTATCGATGTTGAGTTGGATCCTTCCGAAGGTGGGTTTGATCCAGAGCGTTTGGAACGACTCGGTACTCATTTGCGACGCTACGTTGACGACGGCCGCCTTCCGGGCACCAACGTGCTTGTTAGTCGCGGTGGCAAAGTGGTGTATCACGATGTGTATGGATATCGCGATGTAGAGCGATCGTTGCCTGTCGAAGGCGATACGATCTATCGGTTTTATTCCATGACGAAGCCCATCACTTCTATAGCTCTGATGCAGCTGTACGAGAACGGGTTGTTGCAACTGAAGGATCCGATTTCGAAATGGATCCCAGCCTTCGCTGATACCCGAGTTTTTGTGGGCGGCGATGCGGTGGAGCCAGAAACTCGAGAGCCCGCCAGGGAAATCTCTATTCACGATCTACTTACTCATACCAGCGGCCTCACATATCACTTCCATATGGCTAACGCCGTCGATGAGATGTACCGGAGAGCGGGGTTTGAGTGGACGAAGAGTCCTGGTGATCTTGAGTATCAATGCGACCTTGTAGCGTCCCTTCCTTTGCTTTTCGATCCCGGCACCGAATGGAACTATTCGTACTCAACTGATGTAGTTGGGCGGATCATTGAGTTGGTATCAGGGGTTGGTCTGGATAAGTATTTTCAGCGGCACATCTTTGAGCCGTTAGGCATGGTCGATTCTGGTTTCTCCGTCCCAGAGAGCGAGAGTTCTCGCTTTGCGTCGTGTTATTACCCCGCTGCGAAGACGTTGAAAGCGACGCTTCTTGATGACGCACAAAGGTCCCGGTATCTGCGGGAGCCACCCGCTCTTTCTGGAGGAGGGGGTCTTGTTTCGACGCTTAGGGATTATCACCGGTTTACTCAAGCACTTCGCAATGGGGGAGAGCTAGACGGTTGCCGAATCATCGGCCGAAAAACGCTTGAATTCATGACCACGAATCACCTTCCAGGGGGAGTGGACTTGACTGAGTGCGGGCGACCTCTTTTCTCTGAGACTGCTTACGATGGAGTTGGCTTTGGTTTGGGCTTTTCGGTAGTGATCGATCCAGCCAAAGCGAAGGTGTTGAGTCAGAAGGGTGAATACGCGTGGGGCGGTGCGGCGTCTACCGCCTTTTGGGTGGATCCCGTTGAAGACTTGACCGTTATTTTCTTGACCCAACTTCTCCCGTCGAGCACGCACCCGATCCGACCGGAAATGAAATCGCTGGTGTACCAGGCGTTGGTCTGAACCGCAGACCGGCAGGCGCTAACCAGATGGCCCTTGGGCTAGGAACCGTTGGAAGGCCGGTCTTCGCCCTGGGTTACCAGCACCAGGGTGTCCTCAATGGCGGCCTCCAAGTGGGTTTCACCTGCCTCGACGAAATAACAGCTTCCCGCCGCAACTTCCCGGTCAAGTTCGCCTTTCTGTTCAATTCTCAGGCACCCCTCTAGCACCATGACCTGCACCCATTTCTCGTGGTGGTGGGGTGGCACGGCGCATCCGGCGGGCATACGAAAGAAGGCCGAGCGAACGTCGTAGTTACCTTCGAAGAC
>DGLO01000075.1:17006-22569 GCA_002388005.1 Candidatus Neomicrothrix sp. UBA4542 | reverse complement strand
AACGCGTAGTCTGTGACGGATGAACGATTCGTCTGATCAACCGAAGCCAGACACTCTCAACGACATAGGTGTGCTGAAAAGACGCGAAGTAGAGGCCCGAATCATCGCGCCCCTCGTCGAACGATTCGCGAAGGAATTTGGGGAAGAACGCGTCACCGAACTTGCACGAGAAACCGTCATCGACGTCGCTCGAACCCAAGGTGCGGCGCTAGCCGAAGCTATGGGCGGCAACGGCCTCACCGAGTTCGCAAACTCTTTGACCAACTGGACTAAGGGCGGTGCTCTTGAAATAGAAGTTCGTGAGCAAACCGAAACAACCTTCGCTTTCGACGTGGTGCGCTGTCGATATGCGGACATGTACCGCGAGTTAGATATCCCAGAGTTGGGTGCTCTGCTCTCTTGCAATCGCGACGGAACAATGGTTGAGGGTTTTAACCCACAGATTCGCTTCGAACGGAACCAGACCATCATGGGAGGCGCTGATCACTGCGACTTCCGTTATTCACTTAGTCCGAGTGAAACCCCTGTCGCAATAACTGACCAATAGGGTCTGACGGTTACCAGGGCTGAGCCTCCCAGTCATCAGCTAACTAGATCACCGCTGTCTCTTATGGCAAAGGCTTAGTTTGGTTCGGTTAATCCCCGACCGGCGCAATAGATGCATCCGCCGCGTCCTTGCCTTATTGATGAGTGTCGAGGGGTGACTTCGCGGCCACACGCGTTGCATCTGCAACGCCAAGGCACCTTGGAACCCGGGTACGTCTCTAGGGGAGTCACGCCAGCCGAAATCATGAGAGCCTTCGCCTCACTTTCGTTGACCTTTCGAGAAAGCGAACGTTGCTTGATGCCGCAACTCCGGCAACCTCTCCCGGTTTTTTGCACGTTGTGAAACGACGGCGAACAGCGCTCTCCGCATATCGTGCACTTGCAGAGCCATGCCTTCGTCGCCCCCGGGTAAGGCTCCAGAGGTATGAGGGCGGCCGCTCTCATCACTGGGCCTGCTTCGGCATCGGTTAGCCGGCGAGACGATGATCTTTTATTGACCGCGCAGAATCGACATCCACTTCCGTTTCTTACTGACGTGTAGAGCGGTGTTACTTCACCCCCGCAACCGTCACATCTGCACCGCCAAGGATTGTCGGCCCCTGGGTAAGGTTCCAGGGGTATGAGGCCGGCCGCTTCCATCACTGGGCCTGCTTCGGCATCGGTCAATCGGGGACGCATAGTTCAATTCTGGTCGTAATTTCATGCCTCCGGGTGCTCGCGCCTGTCAGGCGGATACCACCACATGACGATTGCCGACACGAAATAGCCGGCGGCGGCGAAGGTCCAAGCCCAGCGAAACGCAGCGAGGCTAGATGTGTCTCGACTGCCGAGGATCGCGAGCACTGTCGCCGCTCCTAGCCCCTGCACCAGTCGGCGGTTGGTCTGCAATGCTGCGTTGCCTTCCGCTAACAGGCGATCATCTAACGAGTTCAGGGCCGCGCCCATACCAAGCACGCCCACCTGGCCAGCCCCCCAACCAAAAACGATCAGCCCCACGACGAGCGTGAACGAAGACGGCTGCCTGTTCAGCGCAATAATCCACCACACCAGGCCACTGGTAGCGATCAGACCACCTGTGACCAGAACAGTTCGATAGCCGCGGAGATCCGCGTAACGCCCAGCTAACACCGAATTGAACGACAGGAGCATAGGAACTGCCATCGCTACGCCACTTGCGAAGGTCGACCATCCCCAGACATTGGCAAGGAACAGTGGCATCGAAAAAAACCAAGCAAAGATCGACATCTGAGTTGCTATTTGGCTGATTGATGCCCACAGGTATCTGCGGTCACGAAATACCTCAGGGCTGACTAGCGGGTAACGATGTCGCGCTACTCGAAGGCCAAAACCGAGGAGCAGCAATACAGCGGCTGGCGACAGGAGCCACCAGCGCTGCAAGATGACCAAAGCGAGCGTGGCCGCTCCGGAGCCGCCGAGCAGAAATCCGAAGAGATCAATCGGACGTGCGTCACCTCTGCGCTCGTCAAGCACTCTGGGAGCAACAACTGCGGCCAGCACGCAAAGCGGGATCGGAAGTAACAGTCCCGCTCTCCAGCTAGTAAGAGTAATCAGCGTGCCCCCGACGACGGGTCCCAACAATGCTGCGGTGGCACCACCCACCCCAATCCATCCCATGGCTGTTCCGCGACGGTTAAGCGGGAAAGCAGGCAATGCAAGCGGAAACGCCGTGACCGTAAATAGAGCAGCACTGGCTCCCTGGGCCACGCGCGCGGCGATCAACACGCCCACGTTTGGGGCACCAGCCCCGACGAGGGCGAAACACACGAATGTCACCATTCCGATCACGAATGTTCGTCGCCAGCCGATCCGATCGGCGAGTTGACCTACGAGCAACATGACAGCGGCGATAGCGATCGTGAACCCGGTTGCGATCCATGCCAACGTTGTCCGAGCCGCGGAGGGGAAGGCCCTTTCGATCTCTGGAAACGCTACAGCGATCGCCAGAGCGTCCAATACCAGAACATAGGACATAGACGCTACGAACAGTCCTAGCCAGGCGCGACCGGTCAACCCTTGCGGATCAGCTGACTGGGGCAATGACCCAGCGGTCGGGACGATGGCAAAAACTGTCGCCTGACGAGATTTTTTGGTCGATCGAGGCTGATCCACTAATGGAGCCTGACACAACCCCACGGTCGCTGCATCGATCGAGAAAGTCCAGATGAAGAGGTCGCTGACGCCCTCAAAAAGTTACTTTCAGCTGGCGAGGGCCACGAACCTGTCCCCCGGCCCAGATGACTTCTTCCGGTTCATCTAAAGCGAATTCGGGGATCGCTTTCAGCCATTCTTCTATAGCCACCTTCATCTCCATGCGAGCTAAATTTGATCCCGCGCAGCGGTGGATGCCTACGCCAAAGGCAACATGACGGTTCTCTGCCCGATCGATGATGACTTGGTCGGGTTCAGGGAAGACCTTCGGGTCGCGGTTCGCTGCGGGGAAGTTCATAATGATTGTGTCACCCGCCTTCATCGGGCACCCTTTGAAATCTTCGTCTCGCGTTACCAACCGAGCCATCGTCACTGGCGAATACGCCCGCAATAGTTCCTCTACTGCCACCGAAATCAAGTCAGGTTCCTCAACAAGTCGCCGACGGTCATGAGAATGGGTCGCGAGATGCCATATGGCTGAGCCGATCGAACTCCAAGTGGTGTCGATCCCAGCCACCAACAACAAATTGCAGGTTCCGACGAGTTGATGGTCGGTGATGGGCGCTCCATCGATCTCGGCCGTTATCATCTCACTGATGAAATCGCTGCCGGGTTGAGCTCGGCGTGCCGCGACTTCTTCGGAGAAGAACCCGAAAATCTGTTCGCGAGCCCAATCCCGCAATGGCGGGTCCGACATACCTAGTTCCAATGCGCAGCGAACCCAATGAGTGAAGTCTGCTGAGCGTTCCTCGTTAACTCCCAGCAAGTGAGCAATCACTCGAGGAGGAATCTGCTGTGCGTAGTCAGCGGCTGCGTCGACCCTGCCGTGCCCACGGAACCCGTCAAGTAGCCGGCGACAAAGATCGCGAGTGTAGGGCTCATGCGCCGCTGTGGCTTTGGGTGAAAAGGCAGGGAGAATTAACCGTCGCGCCCCAAAATGTTCGGGAGGGTCGCTTGTAATGGGCGGCGCGTTGGGCGGTGGGGCATCGGGACTGGGATTTGAAATAACGATGGGGTCAGCACTGGAAAAAAGGTCAGTGTCAGCCGCAAAGTCGCGAACATCGTCGTAGTCAACAGGCAACCACGAAGCCTGCCGGCGTTCGGTTCTTGCGATCGGGCACTGTTCACGCAGGCTGGTCCACACCGGTACAGGATCTTTGATGTATTCCGGATCGAGAATGTCGTAGTCAGTAGCCCAATCTTGCACCGGAGAAATTCCAGAGCCGAAGTCAGTCATTACGCCACCCCTTCGTCGCTTCCACCTCAGAGCGCTGTTACTGGCATCCGAATCTATCTGACCGAAAAGCGCACCGGAAGCATCAGCATCGGACCGTGAGGGTCCATTCCTCAACCCCCCGACCCGCCGGTACCTAGTCCCGCATCACGCCCACCCCGTCTAATCAAGCAGCGGCTCTATTCGCCGCACAGATCGGGGCGCCTGCGTCGCAGATCCTGATGTTGTCTACAGCACTGGAGAACTCACCGCGACGTGTTGTTCAAACAACGCGCCAAGTGTTTCGAACTGTCGTCGGCCGAGTCCGCATTCGGTGGCCACACCAAACCGCGGCACGACTTGAGATGCGCCGTCAATGCGCCGGCGAGTGCCCTCCTCGCCGCCGGTCTCGTGAACGAGACCAAGATATAGCTCGGTGATATCGGGAATAAGGATCTCTCCTAGAGGCTCAAAGTACTCAACGTCGTCGCGGGTACGCGGCACCGGCAGGTGAATCCATTGGACGGGCCGGTTAAGGCCCTCGAGTACGGTCCGTGCCGCCCAGGCGAGATGACCGGCATCGGAGGGCTCCGTGAAATGCTGATGGCCAGCATCGCCATAGCAAAAGTGGTAGCCGAGTTCTACGTGGTTGGGAATCAGTCCGCCAAGGTGTAACAGGTGTGCTGCGATTCCTGGCTGGGCTATTGGGCCGCTGTCTCCTGAGTCGAGGTAGGTCCAGATGCCTTCAAGGATTCCAAACTCAATGACCACTTCCCACTGGATAGCTAAGGAATCGTTAGGGATGTTGGCCAGTATGCGAGAGACTTCGTTCTCCATAGCGACTGTCCAAGCTTCAAAAACAGCCGGTCGGGAAGCTGGAGCGACATACATCGTGGTGACGCTAAGCGGCGAGGGCAGGCCCACCATGAACCGCTGGTGAGGGGCGATGGTCCCTGCCTCGCGTGCACGTTCAAATAGGTCCCACGAAGCCAACGCAGCATCCGCGTACCCAAGGTCGACTAGGTCAAAGGACTGGGCATCGTCGACTACCACAAACTGTTGAAGTTCTCGCCCGAGGTAACTTGAATCGGGCGTTTGCGCCACGAGCTGCGGACATTGGGCAAGTCTGGCGTACTGCCAGCGGATCCATGTGTCGCGTTCGCCGACTTCTCCGTCAGGCACCCGTCGGAGGTGGTCGCTGAGATGGCGGTTAACCAGTTGGAATAGTTGGTCTGGATCACCTACGGGCGCACTGCCTACAAGATGAGCCCCGATGACTTCAGCCATAACTAGCCAGACCTCCTTCAGGGGGACCCACCCATGTCGGGCAGCTCACTGTTGTCTCCTGCACCAACACCTAATCCGAGGTCAGTATGTCACCCGTCAGCGAGTAGAGGGAGCCGTCCCTTTCTTCCTCCTGTCGCGCCGAAGATCTCGTAAGCCCAAGATAAGGCCGAGCGTAACAATCGTGGCCGCGATTTTTCCTAAACGCTTCAAGGTTCGCTTAGCCGCCATCATCGCCCCGCTTCTCACCGCAAACTGCGACCCAGTGCATTCTCTCATCTTTGACTCTAGATAGTAATTTCCTCAAGCAGACCAAACATCGAACTGCTGATCGCGTTATTCACCGACCGC
>DGLO01000075.1:0-16594 GCA_002388005.1 Candidatus Neomicrothrix sp. UBA4542 | reverse complement strand
CAGGCTCGAAACACAAATTAGGATTGCCTTATGAGCGATTCGAGTGTCGCCGCTTCCGCTGGCAGATTAAACACTTGGCTACCGATTCGGCTCTCCATTGGCGACTGGTTCATCCATGACTGAATCCCCGGACACTTCGAACACCCAGCTCGACGAATTCAATATTTTTGACCCTGGGGTTCAACAGTGTCCCCACATGTACTACGCGATGATGCGGGAAGAAACCGCTGCCTATGAGACGCGGGCAATGGGCGGCTCGTTGTTCTTGGTCACCCGACACGGCGACGTTGCCGATGCTGCGCTTGACCATTCCCACTTCTCGTCTCGATTCGACACCGGTTCTATGGAAGGCAATTCAGAATTCTCTCAACGCCTAAAGCAACTGTATGAGGACGAGGGCGGATATGAACCGGTTGGAACGATGCTTACGGTTGACCCGCCCGTACATACCCGTTATCGCCGTCTGGTGGCTCAAGCCTTTACCCCAAAGGCCATCGCCAATCTGGAACCAGTGGTCCGCAGTCTCACCGCGGAACTATTAGACAATCTGATCCAGGCATCATCAGATGGTGCTTCGATTGATTTCGTTGAGTCTTTCGCTGTACCTCTGCCGGTTCGAGTAATGGCAAAGGCACTCAATGTTCCTGACGACCGGTTGAAGGACTTCAAGCGATGGAGTGATGCTTCTGTGGCGGGAATCGGCACGAACATTTCCATCGATGAACGGTTGGACGCCGAACGAGAGGTAATCGAGTTCCAAAAATATTTTGCGGCACAACTCGAACGGCGACGAATCACACCAGAGGATGACCTGCTGACAGCGTTGGTGGGCGCCACCATCGAAAGAGAGGATTCAGAAGCCGATGAAGAGTTGGTAGGGGTGCCCCTCAACGTCAATGAAATGTTGAGCATCATCCAACAATTGCTCGTCGCGGGCAACGAAACAACGACTCATTTGCTTGGCGAAATGTTTCGTCTTTTAGCCGAAAATCGAGGCGAATGGGAAGCCCTAAGATCTGAACCAGAACGTAGCAGCGAGGTCGTCGAAGAAGCCCTGCGTCTGGCTGCGCCGACACAGGGCATGTTCCGTATCGCTACCGAGGATGTGGAGGTCGGTTCGGAGTTCATTGCGGCAGGTTCGCGGATGGTTTTGCTGTATGCGGCAGCCAATCGCGATCCAAATGTCTGGGAGGACCCGGATGCTTTCCAGCCTGGCCGTGAGAATAGTGCGGCCCACCTCAGCTTCGGTCGTGGCCCCCATTTCTGTGTCGGCGCCGGGCTCGCAAGGCTTGAAGCACGAATTGTGGCTGAAGAGATGGGTCGCAGATTGGAATCTATTGAGGTCACTAACTCTGAACAGCTCCGCTATCACCCAAGCTTTGTGCTTCGTGGACTCCAACGTTTAGATGTCACTGTTTCCGCTAAGGAGGTGTCAGATCATGGTGGAGACGGTCACGGGAACGAACCGATCTGAGGGAATTAGCTACACCGAACTTCTTCGCTCGGATTCTCGTTCTGTACCCGCCTACCTAATAGATGAGTCACCCATGCCGCCCGGTCCCACCGAGGTGCCGGCGTGGGTGTACTACTCCAGAGCTTTTCATGAGTTAGAAGTCGAAAAGCTGTGGTCGAGGGTGTGGCAACTTGCCTGTCACGAAGACGAGTTAGCTGAGGTCGGTGACCATGTCGTATATGACGTAGCACACCTTTCCTTCCTGCTTGTGCGAACTGGACCTGACCCTGACGACATTTGTGCCTACCGAAACTCGTGCCTTCACCGAGGCCGGAAACTTCGCGAGGTTGACGGAAAATGTTTCCCGAACCTCCGCTGCGCATTCCATGGGTGGTGCTGGAACCTTGACGGTTCAGTAAAGGAGATCCCAGCGCAGTGGGATTTTCCCGACCTTGATCCTCAGAATCTGAGCCTTCCCCAAGCTCGCGTCGAGCGGTATGGCGGTTTCGTTTTTATCAACCCTGATCCCTCATGTGAGCCCTTTAGTCATTTTTTAGGGGACTTCCCCAGTCACCAAACCACTCTCCCGCTCGACCGGCGATACAAAGCCGTCCATGTCGCGAAAACTATTGAATGCAACTGGAAGGTGTGCCAAGAAGCCTTCATGGAGTCGTACCACGTCGTCGCGACCCATCCGACTTTGTTGGAGGCAATAGGGGACGCGAACAGCCGTTACGACGTTTTTGGCAACTTTTCTCGGGCCATGTCCCCGTCATCGGTACCGAGCCCGCACCTCGCTGACATTCCCGATTGGGATGCCGATCCCGATGGGCGGCTCTACACAAGATTTCGTCATCCCTTGAGCGGACACATCTACGAACGCATCGAAGAAGACCTGGTGCGAGTATTCGATGAAGCAGGCAACGAAAGCAAATTTCACTCCGACGGCCGCTGGATACAGGGTGCTATCACTCACGCGGACCCCCATCTCTGTCTCTGGGTCGGAGGCAAACAACTACCCGACTTCGAAGAAGTGCCTGTGCCAGCCACGTCTCGCACCAACCTGGCTGCGCAACGTGCTGAATTGGCAGACGCAAAACGAGCACAATTTCGAAGTCTGCTAGGCGAGCAGGCGGAGCTTGTGGATGTAGACGCCATCTGTGACGCGGAAATGATTGACTCGATTTTCTTTTCTGTCTTCCCTAACTGGCACCCGTGGAGCTGCGTCAATCCAATTCAATACCGTTTCAGGCCCAAGGGAGATGACCCGGATCAATGCATCTTCGAATGCATGCTGTTCTTGCCGTCACCGACCGGAGAAGACAGACCGCCTCCAGCGCCTATTCACTGGTTGGAAGCCGATGAGGATTGGACAGAAGCTCCACAACTTGGACTTCTGGCCAAAGTCTTCACTCAGGATTGCCACAATTTGAATAAGGTTCAGCAGGGACTGAAAAACCTTGCTAGTCAACGAGTTCGCTTAGCCAACTATCAAGAAACCAAACTGCGTCACTTCCACCAACTGCTGCAACAACACTTGGAACTTGACTACAACGACATGCTGAGCGATGACCGATCTGAGGATTTCCTCCGTTAAACCCAAAAGCGTCGCGACACTGAGGCCCTGACTCCAGACCTCAACTAGGGTCAAATCGGGACTCAAATTAAAGGACCGACAATGACCGATCGTAAATCGTTCTGGGCTTGGTGCATGGAGTCGGAAGAGCCGACCGATGCCGAGAGAACAAAACTCGCGGAAGATTTGTCGAAGCGATACGGAACAGCGGTCGCTGCACGTCCGGTTCCAAAAGCTGAGGACGCCGAACTTCGAGCGTCACGCATCAACGTTCCTGACCTCATCAGCGACTGGTGTTCGAGCTCGACTTATGAACGTGTTACCTACACATACGGCGCTCACTTCACCGAACGAATCCGAGCCTTCAATCTCGATTTCCCCAACCCTCCTGACGTAGTGGCCCACCCACGCAACGAGAACGAAGTATCAGCAACATTGGACTGGTGTAACGAGAACCACTACGTGGCGGTCCCCTACGGAGGGGGCTCTTCGGTTGTGTGGGGCTTAAATCCTCCCGAAGACCGTGGGCCTACGGTCGTGATCTCCCTAGACCAGCTCGATCAGGTCATTGAAGTTGACGAAGTATCCCGGGCAGCGCGAATTCAAGCCGGAGTATTTGGTCCGCACCTGGAAGATCAGTTACGACCGCACGGATATACGTTGCGTCATTTCCCGCAGTCATTTCGCTTTTCGACGCTAGGGGGATGGATCGCTACTCGCTCAGGTGGCCACTACGCAACGAACCACACCCATATTGATGAATTCGTTGAATCGACAAGGATGATCACCCCAGCCGGGTGGTGGGAATCGCGGCGGTTACCCGGATCTGGAGCGGGTCCAAGCCCGGACCGCATGGTGATTGGTTCGGAAGGAATTCTCGGCATCATCACCGAAGCATGGATGCGCATTCAGAAACGACCCTCATTCAGAGCGACGGCGGGCATCTTGTTTCCGTCCTGGGAAGCTGGATACGAAGCTGTGAGGAATATCGTTCAGGCAAAGCTGTGGCCCGCCAACCTGCGAATCCTCGATCCTGAAGAGGCGCAACGAGCCGCTGGTCTGGATGGCGACAGCTCGTTGGTGATCGTCGCCTTCGAAAGTGCCGAGCTCACTCAGCGTCACAACATTGCGCAAGCCGTAGAAATTGCTCGTGACGCTGGCGGAGTCATTGCCGACGACGAAATTCAAATTGATGACGGAACGGGAAGCCCGACGGGCCGAGCCGGCGCCGTGGGCGCCTGGCGCGACGCATTTATAGGAGTAGGTAACGGTGTAGAGACGTCGCTTGGGCTTGTGGCGGACACCTTCGAAACCGCAATCACCTGGGATCGCTGGCCCGAATTCGATCACGTTGTGAGAACTGCGGTCGGCCAAGCCCTGCAGGCTACGTTCGGGGAGCATCACTCGCTGTCATGCCGGTTCACGCATGTGTACCCCGACGGTCCCGCTCCGTATTACAGCTGGTCGGGTATGGGTGCTCAGGGGTCTGAATTGGAGCAATGGCAAACAATCAAAGACGCAGCAAACGAAGCGCTCGTCGCCGCTGGAGGAACGTCAACTCATCACCATGCGGTGGGCAGAATGCATCGACCCAATGCCTATGACGTTCAGCGCCCGGAGCTCTTCGCCCAATCTTTGAGAGCGGTAAAGAAGCATCTTGACCCCAACGGTATTCTTAATCCCGGTGTATTGATCGATCCATAGGATGAACTAACAGCCATGAAGACCGAGGAAACCCGAGCGCTTATCGAACGCTATTACGAAGCCCTTACCACTGCTGATCTCTCAACCATCAAGGAATGTCTGGCCGAAGACATTGTTTGGCAGCTTCCCCGGAGCGTGGGGAACGGGGAAGGCTTCGCTATCCAAACTGACAGCGAGGGCAGGGTTTTCGGCGAACAAGTTCTACTCGAACTTGGAGGCGACACAGTGAGAAACACCTTTGATATTTCTAAACCGTTCGCTCTTGACGTCAGACAAATGATTGTCGAAGGCAACAGAGCGGTAGTGCAACAACGACTCACGGCGACAGCTCTGTCCACCGGCCGACCTTATGACAACCAGTACTGCTGGGTATACACATGCGTCGACGGTGTGATTGCCCACATGGAGGAATACACCGACAGTCTCGGAGCTGACCTTTCCTTGAATCCGAATCGTTAATTCACATCGCAGAACGCGGCTCGTTTAGAGCCACCTTCAACTTTCAAGTTGTGCAGGAAGTTGTCTTGAGTCAACGAGATTCGCTGGGCGCTAATCTCCAACTATGACAGTGACATTAGTTACCGGCGCAAACTCGGGTCTTGGGCGTGCTACTGCCCTGCTACTCGCTCAAAAAGGGCACAAGGTGTACGCCGGAATGCGAGACCGTGACAAAGGTTCGAAACTGCTGGAATTGGCCAAGGACTACGACCTTTCCGCCGTAGAAATCGACGTCACCGATAACAATTCGGTTCTCGCGTGCGCCGATGAGATCCATGCAAACGGTGATTCAGTCGATGTTCTTGTCAACAACGCTGGTGTTGCCTACAACTCAGTTACTGAAGACATCGATGTCGAAAAAGCCAAAGAGGTGATGGACGTCAACGTGTGGGGTCCCGTTCGTTGTGTGAAGGCCTTTGTTCCCGCGATGAGGGAACGCGGAAGCGGCCATGTGTTTCAGGTTTCTTCCGTCGCTGGCCTTATCGGCCATATAGGACAGACCGTTTACGTGGGGTCAAAGTTCGCGTTAGAGGGAATGAGCGAGGCACTGGCTCAAGAGCTCATAGGTTTTGGCATCCGAGTCCACATTGTTGAGCCAGGAGTAACGCGCACGGCCATATTGCCGAAGAACGAAGGTAACCCTGTGCCGACTGCGTACCAGGATCATTACGACAGAATGTTTCAGTTTTATAGCGCTGGTATTGCGGCGTCGGTTCAGGCTGAATCGTTCGCTGAAACGGTCTATGAGGCGTTAACTAGCTCGGAATATCGACTTCGCTACGTGTGCGGGTGGGGCGGCGAAGAAATCGGCGAGAGACACAAGACGATGAGTGACGAAGAATTTGTCGGGTTAGGTTCGTTGGTTTCATCTGCAGAGGAATACGGTCACGCGTTCTCTGATCTATTTGGCCTCAATATTTGAATCGGTCAAGGCTCAGCGACCTGGTCACTCTTGCATGCTGATCGTGCCCATTACGTCTTGGTCGCCGTCCGCTGGAGCGGCGATCTCGACGATGCGTTCGTCAACGTCATCGAATTCAAGGCGAAGCGCCCGGCACATGGTGGCATGGAGTTTGTACATGGCGACGGCGTACGTGAGCTCAATTATCGCTGTTTCATCTAGTTCTTCGCGGAGAGCGGCATACGTTTCGTCTTGCACTCTTCCGCCAGCCATAACTAGGTCGTCGGTGTAGGCCAGCACTGCTCGTTCGCCTGGTGAGTAGACGTCGGCTACCGACCAGGCGGGAATCGCGGCGATCTTTTCTTCGCTCAGACCCGCGTTTCGCGCGGCTTTACAATGCTGGCTATAGACGAATTGGCTAGCGGCGGCGAATCCCACCCGTGTCAGGGCAAGCTCTCTCAAGTCGGGGGCCAGGGTTCTCTTCGGATGGTTGAAAAGAGCGAAACCGGAGACCATATGGTCCAGTAGCGGTGGGGTCTGAGCGAATACCGTCCACCAGTTTCCTGGTGTTCCCGTAGCGGTGCCCGGTTCGGAAACTGGGTCGCGGCTACCGAACAAACGGTCGTAGATAGGAAGAACTGATTCAGGAACTTCTGAGCGGGGAATCTGTCGAGTGCGTGTCATGTGTCTACCCTATTGAGAGAAAGTGCATCCTGTCTAAGGAGGTTGACCGTGGCTGATGCTGGTGACGAGTTTGAATTTAGGGGTATCAATCATTTGGCTTTGGTGTGTAGCGACATGGCTCGGACTGTTGATTTCTATACGAACGTTCTTGAGATGCCTCTTGTTAAGACGTTGGAGATTCCTGGCGGAGGTCAGCATTTCTTCTTCGACTGTGGAGGTGGGGATCAGGTCGCGTTTTTCTGGTTCCCTCATGCTCCCGAGCAAGCACTCGGCGTTGCCGCCGCTGCTGAAATGCCTGGGGGTGGAGATATCGTCTCGGCCCACGGCTCCATGAATCATGTTGCCTTCGACGTGACACCTGAAAGATTTGAAGCTGCTGTTCAGCGATTACGCGACAAGGGTGTCGAAGTTACGCGGATCATCAATCACGATGACAGTGAAAGCACCGTCAGCGAAGAAATGCATGACGGGGTGTGGATTCGATCTGCATATTTTCGTGACCCTGACGGAATCCTTTTAGAGTTCGCCTGCTGGCTTCGAGAAATGACGTCTGACGATGTTTCTCATCCGCCCGCAAACGCCGAAGGAAAGCGCGTAACAGCTGCGGCTCGCTGATACCGCACTGGAAGGTATTAACGCCCGGTTTGGGGTGCGGTCTCAAACCGTGACGGCGTCTATCGAAGATTTTTTGGGGTCAAGTTTTCTGGGATCTGTTGACCCGCGTCTTCGTACGCTTTGCGAATGGCCTTCATCACTGGTTCGCCGAAGGATCGTTTATTCTCCACGACCGTGTCATATGAGCGTTGTAGCGGTTCGAGCATTCCGTTGAAGCGTGGGATCACCTGGCGAGCTACAAGTTCATAGCTTCTGAGGGTGTCCTCGTGGCTAGCCCAATCATTTCCGAATACTAGAAATCCTCCGAAACCACCGGTTGCAGCCTGAAGCCGGTGGAGAGCGTCAGTCATGTCGTCGGGTGTTCCCACGATTGAGGCGTCGTCTTCGATTTCTTGTTCAAGGGTGTGATCGTTGCGAAGTCCAGCAACTTTGCGGAAGTAGCCTTCGCGTTCTCGTTCTCGGCCATCACGTACCTGACTCATGGCCTCTTCTCGCGATTCGGCGAGATGAACCCGAATCACTAGTCGCCATTCCTCCCGGTGTAAGGCTTTGCCTACTGATTGTGCTGCTTCTTCACCTAACGCCCACTGGGCGGCAAGATCTTTCTTGCCGCCAATGAGGCCAGCGCCTAGTGACAGGACCCCTACTCCGTGGTGACCGGCGCAGACCATGCCCGCTGGTGATGTAGTGCTAGCGACGGCAATGGGCATTGATCCGTTTACTGGAAGTAGCTGGAGTTGGGCTTCGTTGAGCTCAAACCAGTCACTGTTGTGGCTCACTATTTCTCCGTTGAGCAAGCGAACGATAACCCCCAGTGCTTCTTCCATTCGGCCCCGCTGAGTGACCGGTTCAATCCCCATCATTGATGCATCTGAGACGAGCGCTCCAGGGCCGACTCCGAGCATGGCGCGACCTCGGGTCAGATAATCAAGTTGAACAAAGCGATCCGCCACCATGAGCGGGTGATGGTATGGGAGGGAGACGACTCCTGATCCGAGTTTGATGCGGGTCGTTCGTTCGCCAGCGGCAGCCAGAAAAACCGCTGGGTCGCTCACGGTCTCCCACGCTGCGGAGTGATGTTCACCAATCCAGGCTTCGTCAAATCCAAGCCGGTCGCAGTGACGGATGATTTCGAGATCTCGTTGCATGCTCAAGAGAGGGTTCTCGCCAAGCGGATGGTAAGGCGCGAGAAAAGTACCGAAGGTAAGTGACTGAGTCATCTAATGCCCTCCCCGGTTCAGCGAAACAAGTCTAGGGTCACTGAATGGTCGATGACGGTGCAGAACGCCTACTAGAGATGGAGTCGTTCAACCCTTCAAGTTTCTCGACGATCTCAGTTGAAGTTGAGAAGGAAACCGGTATCGCTGTCGTTCGACTCGACCGTCCAGAACAAGGCAACGCGGTCAACGATCGGATGCATTCAGAGCTATGCGCTCTATTTCAAATTGCTCAAAGCGACGACCGAGTCACAGCGCTGGTGCTCACGGGCGCCGGCCAGGTGTTCAGCGTCGGCGGGGACAGCAGTCCGGACCGTGCCTATGTCACGCATACCGGTCTGTCACCAATCGAAGAAGCACGGTTGATCGTCGATGGTGTAATCGACCTACAGGTGCCGTTTATCTGTGCTGTGAACGGTCACGCAATTGGGCTGGGGGCCACCATCGCGTCTCTAGCGGACGTTTCATTTGCTGTTCCGGGAGCTAAATTCGGCGACCCACATGTCTTAGCGGGCTTACCTGCAGGTAATGGAAGTGCTTTGATTTGGCCTCTTCTTGTGGGAGTGAACGCGGCAAAGAAGCTGCTGATGACAGGCGAACTAATGACATCAGAAAGCGCGGTATCGCTGGGTTTGCTTTCAGAAGTCGTAAAAGAGGGGGGAGCGCTCGACGCCGCTCTAGAGCTGGCCAAGACGTTGGTAGCTTTGCCTCCGCAAGCCGTTCAGGGAACGAAAGCGACAATCCATTTGATACTGCGAGCAGCGGCGGATCTTCTCATGGAGTTTTCGTTGAATGCCGAGCAGGCCGCGATGGAGCATCCCGATTTCCGTGAGGCGTTAGCGGCTCTCCACCGTTCAACCGAGTGAGCAAACCGCCAACAATTCGTATTTGATCGCGAGCAGGTGGTTATGTTGGCGCCCACATTATGTGCGGTTAATACGCTCCGTCGGCCCGAAGCTGTTCAATGTCTTCCCAAGTGAAACCAGCTTCGAGCAGCACTTCTTCTGTGTGTTGCCCCAGAGCGGGTGCGACCACCGCAGTCTCAGTGGGTGTGGCGCTCAGTCGTATCGGGTTGCCGACGACGCTGATTGCGCCGTATTCGGGGTGGTCGACCTCCACCACATAGCCATTCGCTAAGTTGGTTTCGTCGGTGACCACCTCGTCGTAGGTCTTTACTCGACCGTAGCGCTGACCCCATGTCCGCATTCGTTCTTCCCACTCATCGGTGGTTCGGGTTGGGAAAATTTCGTCGAGGATGTCTCGAAGAGTTTCCATGTTGTGTGGTTCCAGGACCAGGGTCGCAAAACGCTTGTCGTCGATGAGATCTTCTCGTCCTATGCAGCGCGCGAAGTCGTTCCAGAGATGCTCCTGCACTCCGAGAAGGTAGATGTAGCCGTCGCTTGTGTGACACCGATGCACCAGGCCACGCAAGATTGGGTGGTTGTTGTTCGGTCGGCCCGGCGCTTTGCCACTGAGCATCGTGTAGGTCATCTCCGATGACTGGGCGTATATCGCGCTTCCGACGAGCGAGACGTCAATGCGTTGTCCCTCTCCGGTTCGTTCACGATGTAAAAGCGCCGCGAGAATCCCCGTAATCATGTTTTGGGCCCCAAGGTGGTCAGAGATGACTGATCCGACGATGGTGGGGTGTCCGTCATCGTGTCCGGTGACCGACACGATCCCACCTTCAGCCTGGCCGACCATGTCGGCGCCTTCGCGACGAGAATTGGGTCCTTCTGGTCCAAATGTCGAACCTGCAGCGTAGACCAATTGCGGGTTGATCTCGAGAAAGTCGTCGTAGTTGATGCCCCACTCCTCCGCTGTGCCGGGCACGAAGTTGTGAATCAACACATCAGCCTTTTCGACCAGTTTGAACAGTGCCCGTTTACCTCCTTGGGTTCGAAGATCGAGCGCCACCGATCGCTTCCCGCGATTGTTTGCTTCAACATAGGGAGAGCGGTCGTCATCGACGGCTACCGTCAACCATCTTCCGAGATCTCCGACCTCGGGCAGTTCGACTTTGACGACGTCGGCGCCTAGGTCATGGAGCATGGACGACGCTTGTGGGCCCTGCACCAGAATTGACAAATCCACAACCGAGTAGCCCGTAAGAACTCCCACGATTACACCAGCGCCGGTAGCACGTGTTCGGTGAGCAGAGCGAACTGTGCGTCTTGGTTTGTTGATGTCATCCGTAGGGTAACGGCGGTAGCACCTTGGTCTATTAGATCTCCAATGTCGGAGATGACCTCGTCGGGGTTTCCGGCGGCGGTCCAAGACTCGACTTGTTCGGGAGAAAAGACGGGCCCGTAGTACGCGTCGAGGAACTGCTTACTTTCATTGAGGCACTGTTCCCGGTCCGTTCCGATGTTGACATTGTGGTACGCCATCACCGGAAAGTTATCGCTGTCGTTCTGGTCTTCTCGCCTATATTTCACGACGTCGTCGACCATCAGGCGAAGGATCCCAGGGAAAAGCGCGCAGGTTTGGAATCCGTCAGCCAGTTTGGCTACGCGACGTAGAGAACGTTCCCAATACTTTCCTGGGGCGGGATTGGCTGCAATCCAGATGGGGCAGGGGTCCTGCACTGGTTTGGGTTGGATACGAAGCGCCGAGTAGCTGTGAAAGCGCCCGTCAAAGTCCACCTCTTGACCGGACCACAACAAACGACAGAGCTGAATGTTTTCTTCCATTCGCGCCGCTCTGTCAATGTCGGAAACCCCACCGAAATGACGGCCTTCGGCTCGAGAAGCGCCGTCTGCAGTGACGATGCCGGTACAAGCGGCAAGGTCCATTCTTCCTTCCGAAATCAAGTCCAGAGTCGCCCATTGATAAGCGAAGAGTGCAGGATCGCGTACCGGGAAACTGGCCATACACCCCACCCCTAATCGGAGTTGGTCTGTCATTCCGGCGAGTGACCCCAGCAGGGCAATCGCTTCAGGTCGCGGTTTCGCCGTGAGGCTGTCTCCGACCCAAACTGATGAGAACAATCCGGTCTCTTCAGCTCTCGGCGCGAGACTCAGAATGTCATTAATCGATCCAATACCAATGAATGCGCCCCGTTGGGGAAGCGTAAGACCAAAATGGATGGACATAGCTGAAAGTCTGTCAGTCCGTCAGGGACACTGCCATCGAAAATCAGTGCTGGGGAACTCCCAGTAACTGGATGCCCCATAACTTTCAGCTCAATGGTAGGGCTGACGTCATATCAAGAGCCGCCGGCGATCGGTCGTATAGGCCTCAGGAAGGATTCTTCTCGCTAAGAGGCATTTTCATTCGGAGGGTCAACAAGACCCCGAAAAGCGCTACGACGGACGCCACGATGAACGGAATTTGGAAAGAGCCAGTTGTCTCGCCGACCCATCCGGCAAATGGAGGACCAAACAGTTGAGCGACCCCGAAAGCAAAGGTGATGGTTCCGAACGCGGTCACAAATGACCGGCCGTCAAGAACGTCCGCCAACATGGCCGAGATAGTGGTGGGGACGCCCGCGATACACAACCCGAAAGCAAAGACCCCAATGACAACTGTTGGTCCGTTGTCCACGAGGGTGAGCAGCGGTGCTGTTGCCATCATCATAAATCCCAATCGCATAGTGGAGCGACGCGAAATACGATCCGAAATCCGACCGAAGATCACCCCTCCAAAGATGCTCGCTAAACCCATGACCGCGAACATCAAACGAGCGGTGCCACCGCTCCATCCCGAGGCCACTAGCTGCGCTGGTAGGAAGTAAAAGAACAAAGAGTAAGTGACTCCGAAAACTGCGAATGCCAGGGTGATTGACCGCCAGTTGGGGACGGTTGTCAAAATCGATATCGGAACCTTGTCCGACGCTTTAGCGTTATCGCCGCGCCGCAAAACCAGAAGTAGACCCACCAACACGACAATTCCAAACAGCGCCTGAAGTCCGTAGACAGAGCGCCACGCCGAATCGTTACCAGTCGCTGTGCGAACTGCTGAGGTTAACGGGCCGGCGATCATGACTCCGGTACCGATACCCGAACCGACCAGCCCGATCGCCAGCCCTCCTTGAGTCGGGCCGACCATGGATGCCGCTATCCCTGGCGCGGGTACCCATACCAGTGCGGCTCCGAAGCCAGCAAGGAAGAGGGCCAGGGCTAGCGTCCATGCGTTGGGGCTTACCGACATCGATCCAAGCCCTAGGACGGACAACGTAACCCCAATTTTCATCAAATCAGTCGGATCGCTACGAGTCGAGAGAAGTGATGTGAATCCAGTGCCAACAAGGTAGGCGAGAAGGGGAACGTTGCTTAAGAATCCCGCCAATGTGTAGGAACCAAGCAATTCTCGATCAATCGCCGTAAGTAGCACCGGAAACGTGAACCGTCCGAATCCTTGGGCGACCATCGAAGCCAACCCAATGAAGAGCAGCGTCAACCAAGACCTGCGGGCAACCTTGTTCGGGGACCGAACGTCGGCCGGTGGCTCGACCGCGATGGGGGTTATTCTGAATACTGACGGCCACCGTGAACTCTTTAGTTCATCGATAAGACTCATTGGTAATCAACATTCAAACGTTGAGTTTCACGGCACGATGCAAGCGATGTAATTAGCGACTAAAGATCTGTATCTTCGGGGGTGGCCGCTGGCGAGGCGATCGAGTCATCCTCGGCTTCAGCTACGGGACGCATGGCTTCTGCGATCCCAGTCACAGCGCCCAAAACTCCGCTGAACTCCGTGGGAACAATGATTTTTGTCGCCCTGCCATCTGCAATTTCAGTGAGAGCCTCGAGGTAGCGGACTGCTAATAGATCACTGGTGGGGTCGCCGTCGTGAATGGCCTGGAAAGTCTGTCGAGTAGCTTCCGCCTCGCCTTCAGCAACTGTTTGCAGCCGATATCGTTCGGCCTCTGCAACTGTTCTCACCGCTTGCGCTTCGCCTTCGGCCGCGAGGATGGCGCTTTGACGTTGCCCCTCGGCTTCAAGGATCCGAGATTGCTTGTCGCCTTCGGCTCGGGTGATTTCTGACTCCCTGAATCCCTCTGCTTCGGTCACGGTTGCACGTCTTGTACGTTCAGCTTTCATTTGTTCATGCATCGCTGCCATCACGTCGGGTGGAGGATCGATGCGTTGAATCTCTACGCGAACCACACGAACGCCCCATTTGTCGGTGGCTTCATCAAGTATTTCTCGCAAGGCAGCATTTATGCGGTCTCGCGACGTTAAGGCCCCATCAAGTTGCAGATCGCCGACAAGGTTACGCAAATTGGTCTGCGCTAATTTCGTAATAGCCAACACGAAGTTGGCGATGTTGTACACAAGACGCTGAGGGTCCGTCGGCTCGTAGAAGACGACGGCATCTACCGAGACGACCACGTTGTCAGCGGTAATGACCTCTTGGGGTGGTACGTCCACGACTTGTTCGCGCATGTCCACTCGTTTAATTGTGTCGATGAAAGGAATGATGATCTGAAGTCCGGATTCTTTTGTCTCCTTATATTTGCCAAGTCGTTCTATGATGCCCCGCTCATATGGGCGGACGATCTTCACGCCTGCAATAAGAAACAGAATGACGATTACGGCTATGAGCGCCAAAAGAAAGTAGCTAAACACTATTTCGGTCCTTGTTCTGGGTTAGAGCGCACCACGACCCGCGTGCCTCGTATTTCCATGATCTCAACTGTGGTTCCTGAACTAATTGGGCCAGCATCAGATACGGCTCTCCACTCTTCGCCGCCAATCTTGACCAGGCCTGACTCTGCCGGATCAGCAGGGATGTTTTCAAGTGCTCGTCCAAGTGCCCCGATGAGACGATCATGACCCGCTCCTGGAGGGGATTTCATAGCAGCTAGGGCAGTTCTGCTTCTTCTCCAGAAAATCGAGAAGAGAAGACCACCCAACGCCACGAAGACAATCCAACCAACCAGGAGGGGGGCACCTAGAAATGCCAGGACCATCGCCACACTCGCACTAAGCCCGAACGGAATCAGAATAAAAGTTCCTGCCACAAACATCTCACCGGTAATGAACACCGCAGCAATCACTAACCAGATCCACCGCCAAGTGTCAGGTGTAGCGTCCATGAGATCCCTCTGCTTGGCCTTGATTCTACGCCGAGTTGCTGGACTTAACCGAACTGATGACAGTATTCGTAAGCATCCACATCCCTGTTGAGTGCAAGCGAAGGTGATTCGCTCTCCCGAGGCTGCTCATTTCGGTTCGGTCACCACTCAACGTCAGCGCACAGCAATCCTTTCGTGAGCGTCGATGTTTTCAGCTGATAGGTAACGATCCACCACGGTTTGCCGAGAACGGCGCAGCGACGCTAATTCATAGGCTTTAGAGTCACAGCGATGAAGCCACCACCAGATACAGCACACTCAGGGGCAGGCATCCATCAGCCAATGACCCATGACGAAGCAGTCATTTGGGCGGAGGGAATGGTACCCGCTTTAGTTAGCAGGGCCAGCGAGGCGGAACAGCTGAGGGAGTTACCTCAGGCCACCATCGACGAAGTCACTGCCTCTGGTGCTTTCCGACTTCTAGTTCCATCAGATCTCGGAGGTTGGGGCCTAGGCCTACGCTCCATCACCGAAATGACACGTGCGATGGCACACGGCTGCATGTCTTCGGCTTGGACCATCTCGTTCCTAATGCTGCACAACTGGTTCGTGGCAAGGGGACCAAAGGTTCTCCAAGATGATCTTTGGGCCGAGCGGCCCTACGTGGTAATGCCGTGCCCTCTTGCCCCCACAGGAACGGCAACACCCGTCTCTGGCGGCTACAACATGACGGGGCGTTGGCAGTGGGCGACAGGAGTCCAGCACGCAGATTGGGTCATGGTTAATACGTTGGTAGTCCGTGACGGTGATCCCGAATCGCGATACTGCCTTGCTCCGCTCTCCGACGTCACAGTTGACGACGTATGGCACACATCAGGCATGCGCGGAACTGGGAGCAACGACATTGTCGCTGATCAAGTCTTTGTCCCCGAACACCGAACTATGGCAGCTGCAGATTTTCGAGGCGATCAGCCCCCGGGGGCAAGCGTCCGCTCTGATCCCTTCGTCCGTTATCCACTCACACCAGTACTGGTTCTCGTAGCAGCATCACCCGCATTAGGCGGCGCCGAGGCTGCAGTAGATCTGTTTCGCGAACACATGCGCGAGCGGCTATTGCCTTATTCAGCTGGCGAACGCCAATCGGAGCAACCTGCCTCTCACGTTCGACTAGCAGAGGCACTCGCGACCGTTCGAGCCGCCCGGCTCGTATGGCAAAACGCAATCGACGATGTCTGTGACATTTACGACGGTGGAGGTCAACTCACTCGGCACGAACGCAGCCGTTACCGGCTCGCAGCGGCCCACACTGTTCGACTGTCACTCCAAGCAGTCAACATCGTGTTGGAAGGTGCCGGGGCGTCAGTCTTCTTTGAGGATTCGCCCTTGGGGCGAATCCATCGCGACCTTGTCACCATCAAAGGTCACGTCGTCTATGACTGGGATCGCGCAGCTCAATTGGTTGGAAAACTCGAAGTGGGCCTGGAACCCGGCCCAACTGACATGCTCTGACCGAGTTAATGGGACCCCCGGACAGGCCCGCACCCCAATTATCAGCGGCCTCCCAAGTGCCTTGATGGATCCTCCACTAGATCATGGTGGGTGAAGCGGCCCCGCGTGGCAACACTTCTGACCTCGGACGACACAACGACCAGGGTCAAGAAAACCGCAATCCAAGCCAGGCCCGGAACCACGAGGAGCACCCTAAGTTCCACGATTTCCGCTAACTGCCCGTAGCCAAGATTCAAGATAGCCATATGCCCCGCCGCGAACATGATGTATAGCGCCATGACTCTGGCGCGGAACTCGTCGGCTACTACACCCTGCACGAGAATTGCTGATAGGGCCATATAGCCAGCTTGGCTGACGCCCGCTAGCACGGCGGCAACCAGCACAACGTTCAACCCAGTCGCGACCCCCAACA
>DGLO01000022.1 GCA_002388005.1 Candidatus Neomicrothrix sp. UBA4542 | reverse complement strand
ACATCGATAGCGAGTTGTAAACGACTCATCATGTTCGCTCCCAAGGTGGATTCCGCTGACGCCCTAATTATGGCTTGTAGATAAGCCGGGGGCTACACGTCGCGCAGAGCACAGTCAATCCCGCAGGAACGCTAGATCGAAGCGACGTGTAGCAAACCGCCACCCATCGGGGGTGCGGACAAACTGATCGTGATACTCGCCGACGTATTTCGGAAACCCGGATGGAGCTGGCAACTCTGCAACACCAGTCGAAGAATCGTGGCGGAAATTCAGTAGATAGCAGAGGCCGGTTGCCTCATCGCCCTCCACACGAATCAACACGTTGGTGCAGAGATGCCTGGATTGTCGCCTAGCCACCGCCTGTCTTCGAAAGAACCCAGCACGTATCTCGTCTCGTCCGACCATGCTTACGCCCGGTCCGGTCCAGCTTCCATCCGCAGTGAAAAGATCGGCGATAGCGCTTGCATTCCCGAAATCGACTAGCTGGCAATATTCGGCGATCAGCTTCTCGCAAGCTTTTTCATCCAAAAGCTGTTGCAGTCCGTCGTCCATGGGTTTCTCCTGTAGGGCGCACATCAGTTTCCCACTTGAACAGGGGCCACACGTAATCTCATCCGAGGGGCTACGTTCTGATCATGGTTGCTGGAACGCTGGTGCGTGCGAACGGGACCGTGGCCTGCGCATGGGGTGAGAAAGAAGCGGACTACGCGTATTACCACGACACCGAGTGGGGTGTACCCGTCACCGACGACCTACGACTCTACGAAAAGATGTGCCTAGAGGGCTTCCAGTCCGGGCTCTCCTGGCTCACCATTCTTCGAAAGCGTGAGAACTTCCGAGCGGCTTTTGCTGGATTTGAGATAGAGGCCGTCGCCAAATTCGGTGACAACGAAGTCGAGAGCCTTTTAAACGATGCAGGGATAGTCCGTCACCGCGGCAAGATTGAGGCCACCATCTCCAACGCGCGCGCGGCACTTCGGACCACAGAAGAATATGGCTCTTTATCGAACTTCTTTTGGAGTTTCGAACCTGAGCATCACCGACCGGTGCGAATCCCATCAGACGTAGCAGCTAAGACAACAGAATCTGAGCAGATGAGCAAAGCGTTGAAAAAACTCGGCTGGCGCTTCGTTGGTCCCACCACCTGCTACTCACTGATGCAAGCTGACGGCATAGTCAATGATCACTTCGTCAACTGCTTCCGGCATAGCCAGGTTGACGCCGCCAGAACGGCCGCAAAAAAACCGATCTAGGCTCACCAGCAACCGACCCAAGGAGGACGGGTGCTCGACAACTACAGAGTGATAGATCTCACCGATAGTCGAGGCTGGCTAACAGGCTTCCTGCTTGCTCAATTGGGATGTGACGTCATCCTTGCCGAACCAGATGGAGGATGGCCACGCGACGACTGGTTCGAGGCATACAACCGCGGAAAGCGATCCGTCGTCGTGAGCGACCCTGATGCCCTTAAGGCCCTCGTTACCGATGCAGACTTCGTTATCGACTGCGGGGCGCACCCGCTGCCCGTAGATCTCGCGAAACTCCGTGACAACAACCCACGACTCATCACAGTGTCACTGTCACCGTTCGGAGCGGATGGACCCAAAGCCGATTGGTTAGCGACTGACCTGACGCTGGTGGCAGCCAGTGGCCAAATGATTTGCAACGGAGACGCAGACCGCCCCCCCGTCAGAATTTCAATTCCGCAGGCTTGGTCCCACGCGGCATCTCAAGCAATGGTCGGTGCGCTAGTCGCCAACGATGAACGATCTCGCTCTGGTCTTGGCCAACACGTCGACGTTTCGGCTCAGCAAGCGATGGCCGAAACTGCCCTCCCCGCGATCCTGCATGGACCGGCCGGGCTACCACCTCAGGAACGCATGGCAGGCGGATTGCAGCAGGGCCCTGTGCATCTGCGATGGACCTACCCCTGCTCCGACGGTGAGGTACTGATCACCGTCGCATTCGGGGCAATGATCGGTCCGATGTTCCAACGGTTCATGGACTGGATGTGTGCCGAGGGAGGTTGTGACGAAGCGACCCGTGACAAAGACTGGGTTGATTTCGCCCTGCACATCCAAACCGGCGACGAGACCCTCGAAGAATTATCCCGAGTAATGGACCTCATAGCCGAGTTCGCCAAGACTAAAACGAAGGCCGAATTCCTCAAGGCGAGTTTGAATCGCACGCTGCTGGTCACCCCAATAACAGACTTGGCTGATGTCGTTGAAAGTGAACAATTCGCGGCCCGCGAATTCTGGGACGAAGTCGCCGGTGCCCGTCATCCCGGTCCCTTTATTCACGCCAGCGAATCTCCCCTACAACGGCTAGGTCCAGCACC
Organism: Candidatus Neomicrothrix sp. UBA4542; assembly: GCA_002388005.1. Taxonomy (GTDB): domain Bacteria; phylum Actinomycetota; class Acidimicrobiia; order Acidimicrobiales; family Poriferisodalaceae; genus UBA2110. The sequence goes on along the minus strand of DGLO01000022.1, from coordinate 18,825 downwards.
GGATCCAGGACAACATGATGAAGAGGTCCGAGTCTCGCGGAAACACGCCCCGCAACTTCCTCAAGACGCTCAAGAACCTGAACCGAGTCGACCACTCGAAGGCCTCAAGGTTCTCGATTTTTCGTGGGTAGCGGCAGCGCCCCTCTCAACCAAAATTCTGGCCTATTGGGGGGCCGAAGTCGTTCGACTCGAATCGGTAACCCGTCCCTGTTTGCTGCGCGGTGCTTTGGGTCACCGAGACGACATTCCCGACCAAGAAAACGCAATTAGCTGGCATTCAGTAAACGCCAACAAAATGAGTTTGGCCATCAACCTTTCCAAACCCGAAGCGAAGAAAGTCGCCCTTGACTTGGCTGCGTGGGCCGACATAGCAGTCGAATCGTTCACCCCCGGAACGCTCGATGCCATGGGACTGGGATACGAGGTGCTCCGCGAAATCAACCCTGGAATCATTCTGTTGTCGAGCTGCGTTTTTGGACAAACCGGTCCGATGCGAGACTTCGCCGGATTCGGGAACTTAGCTGCCGCCGTTGCCGGGTTCTACGACATCACTGGATGGCCAGACCGCGGAGCTGCTGGTCCTTACATGGCCTACACCGACTACACATCGCCCCGATTCACAGTGGCCGCCCTGTTAGCGGCACTTGACTACCGACGACGGACCGGAAAAGGCCAGTATCTGGACTTTTCACAAGCCGAAGCGGCCACGCATTATCTGACCCCAGGAATATTGGAATACCAACGGACCGGCCAACTACCAAGCCGTCGAGGAAACAGTGACCCAACTATGGCGCCCCACGCCGTCTACCCCACCGCGGGAAAAGACAAGTGGTGTGCCATCGCATGCGAAAACGACGAACAATGGCGGTCCCTGTGCCGCGAAATGCGGCGGGAAGACCTCGCTGAACTCACTATCAATGAGCGGCTCGAGCAAGCAGCCATGATTGACGATGTCATAGGGGCATGGACCGCGAATCAAGGCGCAGGAGGATTACAAATACGACTGCAGCGGCACGGAGTTGCGGCCCACATGGTGCAAGACTCCTCCGACTGCATGAACGATCCCCAGCTAGTTCACCGCGATCACTTCCTGTGGGCGCCACACCCAGAAGCGCGCCAAGTGATGATCGAAGGCATTCCACACCGGCTCTCGCGCTCAATCGGAGGTTTCGACTGGGGGGGCCCAACGTACGGTCAACATTCGATGGAAATCCTGGAAGGCATACTCGGCTACGACAGTGATCAGATCGCGGAATTAGCGGTTGCCGAAGCTCTTGAATGAGATCTGCACGCGTTCGCGAAAATGCGTACCATCCCGGACGTGACAAAACGCTCCGCAGATCACTACGCGCAAAGTACAGCTCGACCATATCCCCCTGAACGATCCGGGGTGGATCACTGTTTTGGGTGCTCGCCGTCCAACGACAAAGGGCTGCGCCTAGAGTTTTTTAGGCACGACGACGGCACTATCGAAACTAGGCACCAAACTGCTGGACATCACTGCGGTTTCGACAACGTGATCCATGGCGGAATTCAAGCCGTGATTTTGGATGAAGTGATGGGCGTAGCGGCGCAAAGCTCGCTACCAACCAAAGCACCGGACCTGGCCTGCGCGACAGCTGAAATGCGTCTGACCTACCTGAGACCAGCGTTCACAGCCGATGAGGTCATTGGGCGGGCATGGGTCGTCGCAGTCGCAGGTCGCGACATTCACGTCAAAGCCGTATTGCTTTCAAGTGACATGGTCGAACTTACGACCGCCGAATCACGATGGCGGCAAATGGGCACCGAGCCATCTTGAGTCACAGGGACGGTTTCGCCACCGCTTTCACGCCACTTTCCGACGCCAAATGAGTCATAGGAACGTCATGTGGTTCCGTAGGCAGCTTTTCGAAGATGAACCCTTGGGTAGCAACGCCAACGCGAATGCAACGATCAGGTATGCGCGCTAACAATTCGTCGTAGTAACCGGCACCTTGCCCCAACCGGTTGCCTTCCCAGTCAAAACCCAACCCCGGGACCAGAACCACCGAAATTCGTTCGAAAGAGACTTCATCAGCGTCTTCTAACGGTTGGGTATAACCGTAACGGTGCTGTTCTGTGAGTCCCGCGGCCGAGTGCACCGTCAGACCACCCGATTGAGGGGTCCTCGTAACAGCAAACCGTTCCCACCCCAACTCATCGGCCAAACCGTCAAGTGAGATTTCCGTTCTCATCGGCCTGTAAAACAGAAACAACCCGGTTCTTTGGTCAAGGAACGTCTTTAACCCTGCAACTATTTGCTCCTCAGCTTCTTGCTCAGGCTCCACCCGCAACTGGCGCAACCGCTTCCGCCACGACGCCTTATCAGTCACAGGACCAGGATCAGCCGCCACTTATATTCGCCTCCGCAGCAGCACTAAGAGACACTTTCTCATCGGGGTCGTTCAACCAGCCTTCAGGAAGCGCGACTCTTCTAGGCCCGCCGCTGTGACTTCGTTTCACGCGAACCCCTTCGGGAGGCAAAACGATCTCTCTGTCGAACCTGGCGGTGATAGCTGCCAACTCGTCGAGACTGCTTACCCCATGCAATTGACGGCGAAGTTCCTTACCCACTGGCCAACCAGCTACGTACCAACCGGCGTGCTTTCTGAACCGCCGAATCACCTCACCCTCGCTCTGATCATAAAACTCAAGCAGTCGACGAACGTGATCCAGCATTACGTCAGCTACAAGTCCAAGTGTCGGCTGCGTTTGATCCGGTTCTCTTCCACTCAACACAGACACCAGATCTGAGAAAAGCCATGGTCGCCCCAAGCAACCTCTCCCGATTTCCACGCCCGCGGCACCAGTATGACGGAGCATTCGCAAGGCATCCCATGGTTCCCAAATGTCTCCATTCCCAAAGACCGGAATGTTTATGTGCTCAACGAGTTGGGTGATTGCATCCCAATCGGCGTGTCCCGAGTAAAGGTCCCTAGCGGTTCGGGCGTGCAAAGTGACTGCGGCGCATCCCGCTTCTTGGGCGATTCTGCCACTGTGAAGAAAAGTCAAGTGGTCGTCATCGATTCCTTTGCGAAACTTGATAGTTACCGGGACCTCTCCAGCCGCCTCAACCGCGGATTCGACGATGGTTCCCAACAGACGACGCTTCACAGGAATTGCTGCGCCACCACCGTTACGAGTCACTTTCGGAGCCGGGCAACCAAAGTTCATGTCAAGGTGATCGATGTTGAGACGATCTTTCAGCATCCGAACAGCTAGAGCTACGGTCTTAGGATCAGTTCCATACAGTTGAATCGATCGAATTGGTTCACCCTGCCCAAATTCGGCCAGTTTCCATGTCGAGGAATTTTCTTCCACCAAGGCCCGGGCGGTAATCATCTGGTTGACGTACAACGCAGCCCCCCATTTGAGACACAGAGAGCGGAAGGGCCAATCAGTGACTCCGGCCATTGGAGCGAGCACTACCGGAGTCTTGAGATGTATGGGACCCAGATTGACAGATGAGACCTCTGCCGGACTAGCGGAAATAAGCTGCTCGTTGAGAGGGCTGCGGTAGGGCGTCATTAAGAAACCGGCCTCTGTTCGGACCTCAAAGCGACTCCCACCTCGAGAAGAAGATCGGCAGTTTCAACGAGCGGAAGCCCAATCACATTGGAATGGCTGCCATGAATAGCGCTAACAAATCCGCCCGCCGCTCCCTGCAACCCGTACCCGCCGGCCTTGTCCAACGACTCTCCCAAACCGAGGTACCAATCAATAACGGTTTGGTCCAAGTGGATGAACTCGACATCAGTCACTGCCGCTTGCTTCAATAAGCGGCGACCAAATCGCACTGCGACCCCAGTAATCACTTGATGAGTTTGTCCCGACAGTTCCTTAAGCATCACTTCGGCATGGCTCAGATCTGACGGCTTACCCAAAATTTTGGTTCCCAACGAAACACAAGTATCCGCTCCAAGAACGACGTCGCCACTCACTGCCCGAGCTTTAGCCGACGAAATTCTGGTCACGTACTCCAGAGGGCCTTCATTTGCTCGGTGCGATTCATCTACCGAAGGAACGCAAACATCGAAATCAACACCAAGTTGAGCCAACAACTTTCTTCGGCGCGGCGATTGAGATGCGAGAACGAGTCGCTTAGACACACGACCATTTTGGTGCATCATCACAACCCTGCCTAGTCCCGCCAGAATTACCGGCGTTAAAGGAACGCGCAACTACCAAATTCGTTACTGTCTCGTCCGTGGAATTCAACCTCGCTCGGGTCATAGCCGCAGTCGCCGCGACCCACCCCGAGCGAGTGGCTCTGGTTCACCATGGCGTAGAAGTGTCCTTTCCAGATTTTGTTGATCGGTATCAGCGACTGGGAAATGCGTTCGCCGATGCGGGACTGGGATGCCACACGGAACGATCAGCGTTGAAAGGTCACGAAAGCGGCCAAGATCATATAGCGCTATATCTGAATAATGGACCCGAATATCTGGAATCGATGCTCGGCGGCTGGGCAGCTCGGGCGGCCACATTCAACGTCAACCATCGCTACCTAGCCAACGAACTGCTTTACCTACTCGGTGATTCTGCCGCGAGGGCCGTCATAGTTAGCTCGATGTACGCGACGACCCTCGCCGAAGTTCTCCCCGACCTACCCGATATTGAACTCATCGTCCAAGTGGAAGACGAGTCGGATAACAAACTGTTGCCCGGAGCTGTCCCGTACGAAGAGTTCGTCCGGGATCAAGAGCCGCTATCTCTCGACGACTGCTCACCAGACGACCTGTACGTGCTCTACACCGGCGGCACCACCGGTATGCCAAAAGGCGTTCTGTGGCGCAACGCCGACTTTTTCGTCGGGGCTTTAGGGGGATCAAACCGCCGAGAGAAACGCGAATACGAGTCCTACGAAGAAATTTCTGCCGTCGCAAGCAGAGGCACGCTGCGCTGGATGACTAGCGCACCATTTATGCACGGCGCCGCCCAATGGGTAGCACTCCAAGCCCTCTCGATGGGTCACACGTTAGTGCTACCCGATGTCGTCGACAGATATGACGCATCAACGGTGCTGCAGGCGTGCGAACGCGAGCGCGTCGAATTCCTGCAGATAGTCGGCGACGCATTCGCTCGTCCGCTAATCGATGCCCTTGGCCCCCAGTCGCCAGCGCCTTCGTCGTTGCGTTCAATAATCAGCGGGGGTGCTGTTCTCAACGCAGAACTCAAGAACGAGCTGAAAGAGCGATTCGGTGGAGTAACGATTCGCGATTCCATCGGCTCGAGCGAAACAGGCGTCCAGGGCAGCAATATCAGTGGCAAGGACGAACCCTCGAGCACAGGCGACTTTGAACCGGCGCCCGGCACCACCGTCGTCAATAACCAAATGGACGCGGTGCTCGAAGCAGGCTCCAAAGAGATCGGCTGGATCGCAATGTCAGGTCGAGTACCCCTCGGCTATCTCGGCGACGAGGAAAAAACCCAACTCACATTCCCAGTGATTGATGATGTGCGCCTTTCCATCCCAGGAGACCGCGCCCACCGTCTACCAGACGGACGAATCCAGGTATTAGGACGTGACTCAGCAACCATTAACTCTGGAGGGGAAAAGATTTTCGCCGAAGAGGTTGAGAATGTGGTGAAGACACACCCTGATATCTACGACACGGTGGTATGCGGACGTTCAAGCGCACGCTGGGGTAGCGAAGTGGTGGCCATTGTCCAACTGATTGCAGGAGCCCAACTAAGAGAAGCTGACATCATGCAGCATTGCGAGAAACACATAGCTCGATACAAATGGCCAAAAGCGGTAATACAGGTAGACAAAATACAGAGAAGCCCAGCCGGCAAACCCGACTACCGATGGGCTAAAACCATCGCGGAAGAATTGAGAGTCGATTGACCGACGCCATAGCGAACCGTGATGAAGTACACCGACGCACCATCAGGGTGTTGCAAGGAGGAGTAATACCTGGCGGCCTGGCCATGACGACCTCCTATGCGGCGGCCGCGCTACTAGGCAGTGAACTCACGGGCAGCGACACCCGCGGAGCCATCGCAGCCGTAGGTCTCAGTATCGGCGGCAGCTTGGCAGGACTGCCGATAGCAGCGGTAATGGCCCGACACGGCCGGCGAATTGGAATAGGTACCGCCTACCTCATAGGAGCGGTAGGGGCGGTAAGCGCCCTCTTGGCCGCGATCGCCGAGGTCTATTTCCTCCTCGTCGTTGGCATGATTCTTATAGGTTGCGGACAAGCAGGGAACCTTGCAGCACGCTACGCGGGAGCTGACTTAGCAACCGACGAGAATCGGGCAAGAAGCATCAGCCTCGTCATTTGGGCCAGCACGGTGGGCTCTGTCCTCGGACCCACAGTAGGGCTAGGACTCAGGTCGCTCATGGGCTCAAGTGAAGGAGCAAGCGGATTTATCCTTCCCTACGGCTGCGCCATCGGATTCTTCGCCGCAGCTGCAGCAGTAGTTCTCTACCAGCTTCGACCCGACCCGCTCCACCTGATAGCGGGGGAAGGGCAAGCCGAATTCCGCGCCCCGCGGATTTCTGACCTGGGCCTCATCCTCGCCCACCCAGCAGCTCGAATTGCCCTTCTCGGAATGATGCTTTCACAAGCAGTGATGGTCGCAGTAATGACAGTTACTCCACTGCACATGACCGACGGCGACCAAGACGCCCTCGTCATTGGCTTGATGATCTCTCTCCACATCGTTGGAATGTATTTCTTCGCACCGACCATCGGGAAAATTGCCGACCGCATAAGCAAGGAACTCCTGATTGGCGTCGGGGCCGTTGTTACAGCACTGGGATCTGAAATCGCGTCCCACACCGACGCTCCAGACGCCACCGGCCACATGGTGGGGCTTTTCCTCATTGGAGTTGGATGGTGTGCCTCCCTGGTGGCTGGCAGCGCTTTGATGACCGAGGCCTTCGAACCGGAGGTCCGCGTTGCAACACAAGCCACAGCCGACTTTTTGATGACAGCCACTGGGGCAGCCGCAGGTATATCGTCAGGCCTTGCCGTGGAGCAACGCAGCTACCACGACCTGGCTCACTGGGCCACGTTTATTTCCATCTTCCTCGCAGTTGTGGCGGCTATCGGGGTCGTGCAATCGTCGCGTGTCCGCGAAACTGGAACCCACTCCCCCTGATCGGAGAACCCCATGGCTTTTCACCACGTCGCATATTCAACAAAAGACTTGGAAGCTACCCGCCATTTTTATGAGGATCTCTTTGGATTTCCGCTCGTAAACACCGAATTTCACGATCGTGACGAAGGGTGGATCAAGCACGCGTTTTTCGACACAGGCAACGGGGAATGTATCGCTTTCTTTGCATTCGAAAACATCGGAGAACGACACGACTGGGTTACAGACGTCAACGAAAGCCTGGGCGTGCCGGTCTTCGTTAACCATGCCGCCTTTGAAGCAAACGAAAAGATGCAAGAAAGCATCCGAGAGCGCATGGCTGCCGAAGGCATTGAGCCAACCATGGAAATTGACCACGGTTGGTGCCACTCGCTTTACTACCTCGACCCCAACCAAGTTCTGGTAGAGCTGTGCCGTGATACCGCAGGGATGCCTCGAGACACCGAAGAAGCCGCACGGGTCTTAGCTGCACCCATCGAGGAAAGCGCCTGACTGTGTCAGTGGAACGCGAATTCGTCGGCTTACCCTCTCCAATTGTTGGACGCGCTGGCGCAGGTGGACATCCCTGCCAAGGCATTTACTATCGACCTCGAGGCAGTCGACCCACCGTCGCGATAATTGCCACCCACTACAACATTGACTTCAGCGAGCATTACCTTGCAGACCTCTGCGCTACTCGAGACATCGGATTTCTCGGTTGGAACACTCGCTTCCGAGGCGCAGAACCATATTTTCTGCTCGACCATGCCATCGCCGAAATCGCTGTAGGGATCAACTGGCTCAGACAAGAAGCAGGTGTGGACACCGTTGTCTTGCTCGGCAACTCAGGCGGCGGTTCTCTAATGGCCGCCTACCAATCTCAGGCCATTGAACCCAACCTAACCCCCGAATACGGACGGGCATCGATTGTCCCCTCGGCGCTCGAAGTTCCAAACGCCGACCTCTACATTTCTGTTGCCGCGCACCCCGGTCGACCCGAAGTGCTGACCAACTGGATGGACGCGTCGGTAATAGAAGAGTCTGATTCCCTCAGCGTTGTCGCGGACCTAGACCCGTATTCCCAGACTCGAGAACTTCCCTTCACCGAGGACTTCATCGACCGATACCGAGACGCACAGCGACACCGGAATCATCGCATCACCCAATGGGCACGCAGCGAAATCGACCGAGTTGTCGCGTCAGGCCACTACGACCGACTCTTCACCACCCCACGCCTATGGGCTGACTTGCGGATGATCGATGGTTCAATCGACCCCAACAGCAGACAAGTTCCTAGTTGTTACCTCGGCGATCCTCGGCGAGCGAACTACGGCATATATGGCGTAGGAACCGTTAGCTCGCTGCGAACCTGGCTCTCAATGTGGAGTCTCAGTGACTCTCAATGCAAAGCAGCCCCGCATCTAGCCAGAGTCACAGTCCCAGCCCTTGTCATTGATGCCGACGCGGACACAGGGGTCTTCCCCAGTGATACCCGAGCAATCGTTGACGCCCTCGGCTCAGACGATCTAACGACATGCACCATCGAAGGCGACCACTACCTCCGCGAACGCGACGGGGCTCGCGACGAAGCAGCTGATCTGATTGTCGACTGGATCACCCAACGCACCTGATGGATAAACGAAAACGCCGACCGAAGTCGGTTACGAGCTGCTCAAAAGCTTCGTAAGCGCTGCACCAAGACTTGAATCGTTCGGTGGTTCAAGAGCAACAATTCGCGACAGGTAACTAACCGAGATTTCATCATTCATGACCGCTCCAGCGTCGAACTCGGGGGTCTGACTGCTTTCTTCTCCCCAGAACATAGAGACGTTGAAGGCCCCAGCGTCGTTGGGCGCTGGCTGCAGTTCAACACGGTTAATTGCTCGGGGTGGCTCGGGACCAAGTTCTGTGAATCGCCAGCCACGAATCTGCTCAAGCTCAAGATTGGGAACATTCAGGTTAACGACCGGGCTGTCACCTATTTCATCACCCAACATTCCCCCAATAACCGAACTCGCAACTTCAGCCGCGACGTGCCATTTCTGACCCGCAATCAGATCATCCCAACTCTGGTTCGTAACACCGAAACCAGTCACATGCTGGCTCACAGCCAAACTAGGGATACTGGTATGACGGGCAGTCAACGCCGCACCAACCGTGCCCGAGTGATAGACCGAACGACCAACATTTGCGCCAGGATTGACCCCAGACACCACGAGATCCACATCCCCAAACGCACCGAGGCGAGCGAACATGACACACAATGCCGGAGGCCCAGCTACCGCCCAAGCCTCATCTATGCCGTCAATTGTTGCTTCACGAACCTGCGGTTCAGCTAAATGAAGGGGACCTATAGCGGCGCCAGCTCCTGAGTATTCGCTATCTGGAGCCACCACAAACACGTCCCCATGCTCTCGCATCGCACGGGCAAGCACGTGAAGCCCCTCGCTTGTGATGCCGTCATCGTTGGTTAACAAAATTCGCACGAGCAAGAAGCTATTCGCTGCGACCCCGTTTTATTAAGCCGGAACAACAAACTTGCTGTTACAGCCAAGAATCGGTCAGTCGGCGAGACGCGCAGGAAATCCGCCCTGAGAAATTGGGCTCCAACTTTCCATAGACATCCGAAGCAACGACTTTCCCTGTTCGATCATGGCTTCCCGGTACTCGACCCAATCAGGATGTTCTCCACTAATCACTCGAAAGTAGTCACATAAGGGTTCAAGAGCTTCCGGCAGATCGAGCACCTCCAAAGTCCCGTTGACCTGTACCCACTCGCTATTGAATTCATCGCCCATCACGAGCAGAGAAGCCCGTGGATTACGGCGAGCATTCAACATCTTGACTCGCTCGGGGTAGGTCGCCACGAGGAAGCGCTCCTCATCGTCTAAACCGATGGTTACCAAAGACATCTGAGGGCGACCATCGATTCTTGTAGTCGACAACACTCCGCGGTGACGCTCTTGCACAAACGACACCAATTCGTCTCGCTTAACGGTCCGGTTAGTGGCAATCTTTCGAGCCATGGGCAATGAGGCTAGAGCGGAGACCAGTGGGGTGCGAATACTCCACACGTCCGACGTGCACATAGGACATACCAAGGGACTGGGCGATGCACACAGCGATGTCTGCCAATGTCCGACTCTCGGGCTAACAGCAGCAGCAGTCAAACACCAAGCAGATGCTCTCATCATCGCAGGCGACCTATTCGACCACGCGCGTCTCTCTGACGAAACGATCGTTCGAACCCTCGAACTGTTAACAGCGCCTGGCGTTCCGGTAATTGTCATACCCGGGAATCACGATGTGCACGACGCAACATCACTATGGGAGAGATGCCGAACCGACGTCGAACGAACCGGTGTCCTGCTCTTAGATCGCCTCGTCGGCTCATCGCTGGTACTTGCCTCGGGCCGATTAACCGTTTGGGGGCGAGCAATGGCGGATCACGAGCCCGGGTATCGACCCCTCGCCGAAGTACCACCCCGTCCCGACACGCAGTGGTATGTGGTCGCAGCTCACGGCCACTTGAACCTCACAGCAGACGACGCTCACCGGTCTTCGCCAATCACCTACGAAGAGATCGCTGCCACAGACGCTGATTACGTGGCATTAGGACATTGGCACGTCACTACAGATGCCAGTCACGGCGGGGTTGTCGCGTGGTACCCCGGAGCGCCTATGGGTCAACCAGGAAGCGGTACCGCGGTGCTAGCTACCTTGGACCACGAAGTGACTATTGAACACGTGAATATCTCAAGCCCCGAAAACGGCTGCCTCTAAGCTTTACCCGAACTCAGCTTCTTTCCTAGCTAGCCGACGTTGGATTGTCTCATATCTGTCCATCAACTCAGCCGCCGCATCTTTTAACTCTTCGTGCTGCTTGCCCAGGTTGCGCGCCAACTCCGGATCGTCGTAAGTCGCGCTATCGGCAAGCGTGCTTTGCAACTGAGCGAGTTCCTCTTCGGCTTTTTCCCAAGAGCGTTCGACCTGCTGCAATTCGCCTCGCAAGTCTCTCGTTGCTTCGTGCACCTTGTTGCGTCTACGGGCTTCGTTTCGTTTTTCCTCACGCGCCTCATTGTGTTTATTGGCCGGGGGAGCCGAAGCAGGTTCAGATTCGGTCACCGTGGCAGCCGGACGTAGAAGATCTTCGTCGACTCCTTCATGCCAACTGGCTGTCCCGTTTCGAACGACTATCAACGCGTCGGCCACACCGCGTATCAAGTGTCGATCGTGTGTGACGAGAATCAAGGTTCCCGGATACGCATTGAGTGCGTCTTCCAGTCGATCGCAACTTGGAAGATCCAGATGGTTTGTCGGCTCGTCAAGAATCAACAGGTTGACGGGGTTAGCCATAGTGATCGCAAGGGCCAATCTGGTGCGCTCACCGCCCGACAAGTCGGCGATCTTTTGATCGACTTGGTCGCCTCGGAACCCAAACCCCCCGAGTACCGTCCGCAGATTCCTCTCACCTTGATCCCCAATCGCTAATTTGAATTCCTGAAGCACTGTTCGTCGCTCATCCAAGATCTCAGTCAGGTGCTGCGCAAATCTCGCATAGTCCACTTTGTTGCCCAGACGAGCCTTACCTTGCGTCGCCTCCAGTTCCCCGAGCAACAGCTTCAATAACGTCGTCTTTCCAGCCCCGTTTGGGCCAACGAGGGCCACCTTTCTTCCTCTTTCAATGACAAGGGAGACTTCCGTTAGAACGGTTTGATCACCATATGCTGCAGTCGCGTTTTCAAACTCGACAACGACCCGTGAAGACCTCCTCGGCAACGGAAACTCGAACTTCGCTTTCAGTTGATGCGCGTCGGGAACGCGAATTCGATCCGTGCGTTCAAGGGCCTTTACGCGACTCTGAACCTGTCTGGCTTTGCTTGCCTTGTAGCGGAAACGTTCAATGAATCGTTCAGTTTCGGCAAATTTTCGGTTTTGGTTTGCAGCTGCAGCTTCTAGCTGACCCAAACGAATTTCTCGGCTCTCGACAAAATCGGAAAATCCTCCGACGTATTCGTGCGCCGAATGGCCATCAAGTTCAATAACTCGGTTAGCGACACAGTCGATGAAATCTCGGTCATGACTCACAAAAAGAATGCAGCCAGTCCAGGTTGAAAGTTGTTCTTCAAGCCAGGCAACGGAATCAACATCAAGATGATTGGTGGGTTCATCGAGGATGAGAACGTCGGGTTCTGCAAGAAGAAGCTTGGCTAACGCGACCCTCATCCGCCAGCCGCCCGATAATTCGTGAACGTCGCGGTGAACCGATTCTGGATCGAAACCCAATCCGGCCAACACTCGATGAGCCTCCGCCTCTATTGCATAGCCGCCGAGTTGTTCGAACCGGCTTTGAGTTTCGCCGTACTCATGCAGCACCTGACTTTGGTCAGGGTCATCCGTCCCCGTCAGCCGTTCCTGTAGTTCGATAAGCCGCTCTCCAAGGGCGACGATCTGGGCGGCGCCCTGGAGAGTTACCTCTAGAGCGGTTCCGTTCAACTCGTCGGTGAGTTCCTGCGGTAGATATCCGACCGAAAGATTGGTCGGTCGATGAACAGCGCCGACATCCGGGTCTTGAATTCCGAGAAGAATTTCAATCAACGTGGTCTTCCCGACGCCGTTGCCACCCACCAGAGCTACCCGGCGACCAGCCGATAGTTGAATGCTGACGTCGCGAAAGAGATGTCGAGCGCCGTGGGTCTTAGTCAGAGCGGTTGCAGTGAGCACGCGAAAAGACGCTATCCAAGACCCGAGTCAAGAGGCGGTAGGTGTGTCAGGGCCCGTCGCGGCTGCTTCAGAAAAAGAGCAGCGAACATTGCCAGGGCAGGAACAATGGCGAGGACGTAATTGAGCTGAACGTAGTTGTCTGTGATTTGGAAACCCCCAGCGATAATCAGAGGGCCGATAGCTGACGCGCCTACACCGAACGCAGTTGCTACCCCCCTGATTGCACCAATGTGCTCGGTGCCGAACCATTTCGGGTAAAGAGTTGACACGAGAGCGCGAATGGAACCTCCGTTTAGTCCAAGAAGCAGCGAATACAACGCGGCGCCGATCCCCGGCTGAGCCCCCGCGTATGCCAGATGCGCGCCGACCAACGAAGCCTGACAAGAGAAAAGCAAGACCGATGGAGAGAGTCGATCCGATAGCCAAGCCCAGAGAAATCCCGCGATTACGGTGCCCACCATTTGAGGAACAAAAACCGTTGCCGCTTCGGCGCTCGTCAGGCCGGCGGCTTCCATCAACGCAAAATGATGAAACGTCACGCCGGTCAGCAAAGCCGACGAGACCACCATTACCGAAGTCATTATCCAAAAGGCCCGAGTCGCTGTGGCTTCGCCAACCGTGTAATGCTCGACCTTTGTTGCCGATTCAATGGGAGTCGGAGGAAGGCCGTCCGGTAGTTGCCCTAATGACTCGGGACGATCTTCCATCCAACGCCACGCCGCGGGCACCACAGCAACAAGAACGCATCCTGCGGCGATGAACCACGCCCAACGCCAACCAAAAGCCGCGATTAGTGAAGTGAGTGCCAAGGGTCCGAGGGACATCACCCCCGCCGACACGGTCATAGAGATACCGAAAGCCAGACCACGTTTCTGATCAAACCAGAGCGCAATACTTGTTTGGCTAACCAAACTCAAAGCGCCTTGACCCAGCATGCGGATTCCGACAAAGCCGAAAATGAGCATCCACAGATGAACGACGGTGCCCATATAGGCAACGGCGAATGAGAAAGCGGTAGCTATAGCCACCATCGTTTTCCGCACTCCGGCTCGGTCAATCCATCGGCCGAAGGCGGGCATTGTTAGAGAACCAACGACAGTACCTATCAGGTACGCCGTCGAAAGAGTTGTTGCGCTGATCTTGAGGTCGTTAGTCAAATGTTCAGCAAAGGGCGCAACACCAATCGTTTGACCTGGAAGGGTGAAAGAAATCGCAAGGGTCGAAAGTCCGAGAAGTGACCAACCGCGGAAACGATCCGACCCCTGACTGGGGGACATCTGCCTAAGCCACCAAATTCAGGCTCGCCGAACCGAGGGTTCCGCCGTCTGTCGTGAGGATCTGACCCACCTCGGTTGTGTGCAGCCCAGTTGCTGCCCCGGTCGTCACGATGCTCCCCGCAGCCAAGGTCAATTGCCGACGATTCAGGTGATTACACAGCCAAGCCAACGATTCGTATGGATCCCCTAAGACCTCTTGTCCTGTTCCCGTCGCGATCTCCTGATTGTTGACAACAGTGCGAAGCCGATGGGTGCTCAAGTCCCGGACTTCGGCTGGGTCTTTTCCCGGTCCCACCATTAAGGCTGCGTGGAGAGCACCATCTGCGACAAGTAATGCCGGGTCGACATCGAAGTTGCGGTCAAAGCGCGAGCACACAAGCTCAATAGCAGTGTGAACGGTGGAAACAATTTCTTTTGCCGACCTGGCGTTCATGGCCGCCCCGCCGGGTCGGAGGGTCACTCCGATAGTGAACGCGAACTCTGACTCCAGCCCAGGTTGGTGGTGGAAGTCCGACAAAGGGACATCATGTCCCGACTCAATAAGAGTGCGTTGAAAAACTGGACCATAGATGGGCGTCTTGACCCCCAGCTTTGTCTGGCTCGCCGGACCCGTGGCACCCACTTTCCAGCCGACTAGTGGAGAGTCAATAAGGTCTATGAGTTGCTCTTGTGCTTCGTAAGCCAACGCCGCCGACGCAGGAACTTCGGCATCGGCGAGAGTCACTGCGTCCATTGTCAAGCGAGCGTGAGCAAGGACGACCGGTAGAGGAAGGTTCACCGTTGGCAAGGTACCTCGTGTTAGTGAGGAACCGGCGCTCTCACCCTCTGCGAAATCTGTCTATCCGTCGTCTATCTCGCTTTGTTGGCCGCCCCGCCCCACGGTCACGTTTGGCGACTTGGGCACCCGCAGTAGAGACAGACGGCCGTTGAGGAACTGGGGTGTGGTCGTAATAGCATGCCGCGGCTACCGCTGGACCTACCCGTTTATCCAACAGTTCTTTCACTTGAAGTTCCCTTTTGTCGCCGCGCACTCGCACCACCACCTGATCGCCGACCCTCACTTTGGATGCTGGCTTTGCAGTAGTGCCGTTAACGCGAACCGCACCACGGTCGCAAGCGTCTTTTGAGCTAGCGCGACTACGAAAAACGCGAACCGCCCACAGCCATCTATCGATGCGACAAGAGTCGGTGGTCATGAAGCTGTCAGTCGACCTGGGACGCAACGTTGGTCATGAAATCTCCTAACGCACCGAGTCGACCCTTGATTCCGCCCCTGGCTACAGGGTCGAGAAGAACATGTGAGATCCCCGCTTCTTCCATCTGACCAATAGTTTCCACCATCTGATCTAGGGACCCCGACAGGGACTTTGCGGGTTCCATGGCGGCTTCAGGATCCAAGAATATCCGAAGCGATAAATCGAGTTCGTTGGGATCTCGGCCGATACTCTCGCAAGCTTCTCGAACCTGGTCCCACTCATTTTTTACGACATCCAACGGTTCAAACGCGGCATGAAAAGCGTGACCAAACCGGGCAGTACGCCTAAACGCAGCGGGAGTATTACCTCCGACCCACACGGGTAGTGGTTGTTGGATCGGCTTGGGTTCAAAACGGACCTCTGGGAATGAGTAATAGGTGCCGTCATATGAAGGGGCTTTATCTCGGAAAAGTGTCTCGAAAATTTCCAGCTGTTCGTCAGATCGACGCCCCCGATTGTTCCAAGGCATACCAAGAACCTCGGCTTCTTCACGCATCCAGCCAACCCCAACTCCCAAGATGAGTCTCCCGTCGGAGACAACGTCAATGGTGGCGAGCTGCTTGGCGGTAGCTATCGGCGGCCGATAAGGAAGGATCAAAACGGTGAACCCCAGTCGCAGTTTTTCGGTGCATCCCGCTACAAAGAGGAGAGTGCCGATGGGATCAAGCCAACCAAGACCGGCTGGAGCAGGGAAAGAGCCGTCGCTGCTGTAAGGGTATTTCGAGTCAAACTTCGCTGGCCAACACACATGATCGCTGCTCCATCCAGAATGAACGCCCAGCGCTTCCGCAACTTGAGCAAACTCGATTAAAGAGTCACGGCCGACTTCTCGGCCAAGATGCGGTAGATGCACACCCCAGTCCATCTCCCCAACTTACGTCCCCAGACCTATCCTTTTTGTTGCCGACTGAGTGCCTGCGGGTCGGAATTGTTAAGAAATGGCCGTTTGCCGGCCTCGAATTTTGGCGAAAATAGGCGGTTCTCGCAATGGATTGTTACGAAACAGTCCTCAGGGCGACACTGCCTTGGCGGCCCAGTAGGTTGTGCGGAACGATCTGAACGGTCGTTCATATGAGTGGACCCAGATGGGGTTCGCCGATACATCCACCTGAGGGGGAGTATTTATGGGATTCAAACGCAAAATTTTGCGTTTGCTGGCGGTGCTGTTCGCTTTCGCCATGGTCGCCGCGGCATGCGGTGGCAGCGATAGTGACGACGACTCTTCGAGCGACAGCGGTTCTGATACCGCAGCTGCTTCGAGTAGTGACAGCAGCGACAGTGATGAAGCTGAAGAAGAAGAGGATGACGCTGGCGCGCTGTCTCAAGAAGCGGTGGAAGAAGCCGTTTCAGGTGATGCCGAAGAAGAAGAGGTGGACGAAGACGCTCCAACCTTTGATCGCTCTACCCTCGATGGGATCTGGGAAGAAGCCGCTTATCGGCGCCAGCTCATGATCGATGAGATCACTGAGAACATGGAATCCGGTGACTGGGGTGTCGGAGACGACAACATTCTCCGAGGTCCAGCTGGCTTTGAAGCCGATCTGAACAACTGTCCCGGAGACTGGTCGAACACTCACGGCCTGACCGACACCACCATTCGTGTCGGACAGACCACCGTGCAGTCGGGCAACCTTGCTGCGTACGGCAACATTTCAGTTGGCTGGGAAAACTATTGGGACTGGCTTAACGCAGAGTACGGTGGCATCGGCGGCCGTAATCTTGTGATGATCATCAAGGATGATGGTTACGTTGCGGCTCAGACAATTGAGTTCGTGGACGAGTTGATTGAATCGGCGAACATATTCGCCCTTCACGGTCTCGGTTCCCCGAACGGTCTTGCCGTATACGACAAGATTAATGCTGAGTGCGTACCACACTTGTTCTACGCATCTGGCCACCCCGCATGGGGTGACCCGGTCCATCATCCTTGGACTACAAGCAACCAGTTGTCTTATCTGACCGAGGCGGTTTTGTGGGGCACGTGGATTAAGACAAACCTGCCTGACGAGCTTCCTGTAAAGGTTGCTGGTTTGGTCATGGACAACGACTTCGGTCTTGCCTATGAGAAAGGCTTCGAGTTCTACGCGGAGAACAACCCCGATGTGGTGTCGGAATACCTGCCGGTTCGTCACGACCCGGCTGCGCCGACACTGACCAACGAGGTCACCACCATCGCGGCGTTTGACCCGGACGTGTTCATCTCAATGACCGCGGGTAACCCGTGTCTGTTGGCCGTTCAAGAAGTGGAAGCATCCGGTCTTTTGGAACGACTTTCCGCTGCATTCACCCCATCGGTGTGCAAGGCGATCGCCGCTTATATGGCGCCCGCTGGTGACGCTGCTCATGGCTGGTGGGTCGTCGGTGGAGGCGTAAAGGACTCTACGGACCCGAAGTACTCCAGCGAGCCATTTATCGCGTTCCTGAACCAGAATCTGAAAGATGGTGGACTTGATCCTTCGATTTCGCTTCTGGCAACCGGTTACTTCTTTGCTTATCCATGGACTGAGACACTCCGTGTCGCCAACGAGCTTCCCGGCGGTCTTACCCGGACCAACGTGATGCTCGCCGCTCGAAGCATTGACATCTATCACCCATTGATGATGGATGGCGTTGCATACGAGTTGAACGGCGCCGCAGATGCCTTCGCCATTGAAGGTTCTGACTTCAGTCAGTTCGACGCCAATGAGCAAACCTGGAACCAGGTTGGCAACATTGTCGACGGCAACGGTAATTCACCGAACTGTGAGTGGGACAAGGAGAATGGCGGCTGCTGATCAGTTGATTCAGAAGTGAACGGCCTTTGGCCGTAACGCCATCAATATCGGAAGGGCCGCCGGGCAAAACCCGGCGGCCCTTCCGCCTTTTGTTCTCCGCATCGCCGCAAGGAACTCTGCCCTGAGCACAGACCAGAGTGGTTGCCGTTAAGCCAACGGGCCCGTGGGGCGCTACATGAGTTGGTGGACGAAAGGCCTTGAGACATTAGATAGATCGACCGGCGTGGCGAAACGGCAGGCTCGACGCTATTGAGTTCAGTCCTCTGCAAGCAAAGCCCGGCTAATCACCAGCTTCTGAATCTCGCTCGTTCCTTCCCCGATAATCATCAACGGAGCATCCCGGTAATAGCGCTCCACCGGGTAGTCGGTACTGAAACCGTTACCTCCGTGAATACGCATAGCGTCGAGGGCCAGCTCGCTAGCTGTTTCGGACGCAAAGAGTTTCGCCATGCCCGCTGCAAGATCGACGCGTTCGCCAGCATCAGCTTTACGGGCCGCTTCGTAGGTCAAAAGCCGGGCCGCCTCCAGCTTGGTAGCCATTTCAGCCAACTTGAACGCAATCGCCTGGTGCTGGCTTATGGGCCGACCAAAAGCCTCACGTTGCTTGGCGTATGCCAGAGCGGCGTCGTAAGCGGCCTGACTCACTCCTACCCCTCGGGCGGCAACATTGATTCGCCCAAGCTCAAG
>DGLO01000116.1:10367-10952 GCA_002388005.1 Candidatus Neomicrothrix sp. UBA4542 | reverse complement strand
GACAGTTGGCGAGATCGTTGAGCAAGTGGTGAGAGCTGTTCAGCGTTCGGAAGGTCGACGCGTTAGCAACGTTGTGTTTATGGGCATGGGAGAGCCGTTGGCAAACTTAGATCACGTTTGGCCGGCGGTTGAGCGAATCCACGATGACCTCGGCATTGGTGCTCGAAAGATCACCATCTCAACGGTAGGGGTGGTACCTGGAATCGAACGACTCGCCAAAGAAAAGTTACCGGTGGGTCTCGCCGTTTCTCTGCACTCAGCGAATGACAGAACTCGAAATCGAATCGCTCCAATCAACCGAACCTACCCCTTACGTAAACTTGCAGAAGCTCTTCACTCCTACCGAAGAGTTAAGAATCGTCGACTTAGCTTCGAATGGGCGATGATGGCCGGTGTTAACGACAGCGAGAACGCCGCTCGAGAACTAGCAGCCTTCGCTCGTCCCCTTAACGCTCACGTCAATTTGATTCCGTTGAATCCAACCCCGGGCTACTCAACACCAGGAACGGACCCCAAATCGATCCTCTGGTTTCGAGATGTACTCGACTCCTTCGGCGTCAACGCCACCATTCGTTCTAACCGCGG
>DGLO01000116.1:9446-10040 GCA_002388005.1 Candidatus Neomicrothrix sp. UBA4542 | reverse complement strand
ACGGACATTGATGCGGCATGTGGACAATTGCGCGCCGAACAACAACTCGTAGTTCGGGGAAAATCTCGACCTGCGAAGACTTAGGGATCTGGCTGAGCCTCTGCCACACTGGCAGAGTGAACAATCTTCGCTGGTTAAACCCGAGCCAACCTCAAACACTCCACAGTGGAGTCATGCTTGCCTATTTTCGGGCAATAAGCATTGTCCTGTTCGGCAGCGTTTACTATCGCCAACTGGCTTACGACGTTCTCGGGCTCTTTGCGTCGCGGGTTCTGCCCATCGTCATGCTCGTCGCTCTGGTGGGTGGAGGTCTCGGCATCGCCAATGAAAAAAAATGGGGCTTCAGGTTGACAACAGCGGCCGCTGCCTACTCAGTCATAGCTACTTTGTGGATTGGACTTCGTTATGACATTGAGTTACTCGGGTTTCTGTTGCGACTGATGTTCGATTTAGTTCTGGTCGTGTTACTGCTCCACCCTCAAAGTAAGGAGTACCGCCGAATCTGGTTCAGCTAGGTAATAGCCGTAAACTCCTGCATATGACCAACCAAATTGACGGTATTGATGATCTGGAGGGTCGCGTTGGACAGCACCT
>DGLO01000116.1:0-9118 GCA_002388005.1 Candidatus Neomicrothrix sp. UBA4542 | reverse complement strand
GGCTACAGCGACTGGCACACCATCACACCCGAACAAGTTCAGAAGTTTGCGGAAGCCACCGGTGACTTTCAATGGATTCACCTTGACGAGGAACGAGCGAAGTCCGGGCCATTTGGAACAACCATCGCCCATGGCTATTTGACGCTTTCACTGGCCCCAATGTGTATGGCGGAGGCGTTTGTTATCGCCGGCGATGTCAAAATGGGTGTCAACTATGGTGCAAACAAACTCAGATTCACAGCTCCAGTCCCAGTTGGAGCGAACGTGCGAATGGGTGCCACGCTCAAAGAGGTCTCGCGGTTTGACGGCGGCGCTCAATATACCGCCGAGCTAGTTTTCGAAATTGAGGGTTCAGAGAGACCGGCATGTGTAGCCGAATGCATATATCGGGCCTATACCTGAACCGTTCTGAACCGATCGCGTGACTGTGCCTCAACCCAACGATCTTCCTCATGGTGAAGACAAAGCCATCATCGTCGAGGAAATGTTCGATCAAATTGCTCCCAGATATAACCTCATCAACCGTTTGATGACCTTCCGCCTAGATGTCGGGTGGCGGCGCAGGACTGTACGGGGTCTCGATCTTGAAGCTGGATCGACTGTCCTTGACCTCGCGTGTGGCACCGGGGACTTTTGTAACGATCTGATGCGTTTCGGCCTCAACCCGGTAGGAATTGACTTCAGCGCCGGGATGTTGGCTGCTGCTGCAACCGACGCACCCTTAGTCAGAGCCGACGCACTCCAGTTACCGGTTCCCGATAGTCATGTAGACGGGATCACGTGCGGATTCGCGCTGCGAAACTTCACTGACCTTACCGATTTCTTTCATGAAATCGCCAGAGTGGTGAAGCCTGGCGGAAGAATTGGTTTACTTGACGTCGGCCAACCCTCTAATCCCCTTTTACGTTGGGGCTATAGCGCATATTTCGGAACAATCGTTCCGAAAATAGGCGCATTGCTATCAGATCCAAACGCCTATGCCTATCTCCCAAAATCAGTTGATTACCTGCCCAGCACCGAAGAACTTCTGGATGAGCTTCGGACGGTCGGCTTTACCGATGTCACCAGAGTTCCACTGACCGGCGGGATCACACAACTTTTCTTGGGTACGCAAGCAGCATGAAATCAGCTACCAATTGATAGACCAATAACCAACAGCAGCCCATAGACCATCTCGAGCCTTCCGGTAGCGCCGAGGACCGGTATGAGCGATTGGCCTTCATCTCCGCTCACAATTGATCGAATCGGGTTATAGGCCATCGGGACAGCTAGAAACGCTAGTAACGCCCAGGGCCTCACCAAACTCAGGTAGGACAGACATAGGAACGACATAGCGACGACTGCCACGTACAACACTCTCGTAGGTCGATCGCCAATTCGGACAGCGAGGGTCCGCTTTCCGGCAACGCTGTCAGCGGGGAGATCACGAAGATTGTTCGTGATTAGCAAGGCGACTGTCAAAAGACCGACGGGCACCGCCGCTCCCACCGCAAGTGCCGTAACTCGTTCGTCTTGTAAGTAAGTGCTCCCGGCTGAGGCAACTAACCCAAAAAAAACAAATACAGAAAGTTCACCCCACCCCCTATACCCGTAGGGTTTTGGGCCGCCGGTGTAACACCACGCTGCACCAATACACAGTGCCCCGACTAAGAACAGCCACCTAGTGGTAGCCAGCGACAGATACACACCCGGGACCGCGGCGACAAAAAAGGCGAGAAATGCCGCCCGCTTCACAGCCGTCGGAGTTGCCGCTCCGGAAGCCACCAATCGCGTGGGGCCAATCCGACGATCATCCGTGCCCCGGATCCCGTCGCTGTAGTCGTTCGCGTAATTGACACCGATTTGAAGCGACAGAGAAACTAACAGCGCCAACGTCGCTCGCGGGAAATTCAAATCCGCCTCTGCTGCAGCCGTTCCGACTGCTACCGGGACGATTGCGGCGGGCCAGGTTCTAGCTCGAGCTCCCGCAAACCAAACACTCGCCGAAGTCATGCAGCTAGCTCGGGTCTACCCACTACGAGGCCGCCCTCATTAGGTGCTGCCAGAACAACCCGGTCGCTGGTCCTTGACCATTAGAGATAGGTGCCACCGTGCCCTCAAGATGTACATCCATGGAGCGAACGATAGAAGACACAACCCGGGTTGCCCTGTTACCCATAGAATTCCCTCATGAAGTTCGGTTACTTGACAGGAAATCACGCCAGCGGAATACTCCCCGGCCACCTCGCTAGAGAGCTCGAAGCACGCGGGTTCGATTCGGTGTGGTTCCCAGAGCACACCCATATCCCAGTTGAGCGTCGCAGCCCTTATCCCAATGGCGGCCAGCTACCCGGCTCCTACATTCACATGATGGACCCTTGGGTCTCTATCGCGGCCGCCTCCGCTGAAACTACGACCCTGACTTTAGGAACAGGCATTTGCCTCCTCCTTGAACATGATCTTCTCGATCTGGCGTGCACGGTCGCCACGGCCGATGTCGTGTCACAGGGGCGAGTTGTCATGGGCATTGGCGTCGGCTGGAACGAGGAAGAACTGGAGAACCACCGGCCGGACCTACCCTTCCGAAAGCGTTATTCGGCGATGCGCGAACGGGTCGAAGCGCTTCGAGTTGCCTGGCGAGAGGACGAAGCAAGTTTCCAAGGTACCTGGGACCGATACTCCCCCTCGTGGGTGTTCCCGAAACCCGTAGAGGGAACGGTACCAATCGCCCTAGGAAACGCCGGACCGCTCGGCATACAACACGCTGCTGAATACGCCGACGAATGGGCACCTATCGACGTTGGTGTAATGAATGTCAATGGAAAACCGGACGTGCTTGGGGGAATCGAATTATTTCGGAGCCTCGCCGATGAAGCAGGGCGCGACGGTCCATCAATTCCTATCAGCCTGTACCTCTGGGGACGCCCCCAGATGCAGCGACTTGAGCAATATGCCTCGGCAGGCGTTACCCAGTTTGTCTTCACCCCTGTGAACTTCGACCTGCCGTCGGCAGACGAGACGCTCCGCTATCTCGACGAACTCACCCCTACCTTAGAAGCCTTCAACTCCTAATATCCGGAGGGCTCTGAGGTCAAAGAAAGACGCCACCGGAAGCTGTCGCCTCCTACATCGAGGCGCTCGATTAGATCAAGTCGCATAGTCGGATGGGTAACACACACAACGCCCTCCCACAGTCCGCGGAGCCCGTCCATCCATTCGGGCAAGCTTTCTTCCTCTAAACCATTCATCAACTTCCAGGTGGTTTGTGAAATCTCGTTTCCGTCGCCTGAAATTTCGTCACCTTGGGCGCGAAAGAGTGCTGCGAGGACTTCGACCGGATTATCCAAGCCCAACATTGCCCGCATTGATTCCGAATATTGCATTCCGATCTTGCGGCCAGTCCGGTACAAAACCCCTTGGGCAACTAGCGGACCCAATTCCTCGCACATCACAGGAACAATATTTCTGATGTAGTCCATTGAATAATTGCGAGCTGCTTTACTGAGGCGCTCATCAGGCCATTCCTGGTGGTCCAATTTGGGTAGAGCCTCTTCGTTGATAGGAGGGCAGCTTTCCCCGAAACGAAACCTGAGCCGTTCGTCGGCTTCAAGGACTCTGTTTTCCTGTATGTAATAGCCCTCAAGCCCGGCCGCACCATCCATCGTCTGGCCGGTGCATACGAACCCCAAACTCGGATTACCCAACAACACTCCGTTGTTCGCATGCCAACCCCACAACATCGCCCGAGCAACTTGCGTGGGGATAGCCGCGATGGCAGTGCCATCAAAAATCCAGCGCGGTGGCAAGTATCGAACCCAAGCTTTGGTATTGGACTCTTCTACATATGCAACTGAAACCCCTCCAACGACGTTGGAGAGGAAATGATATTTAGCACATGCAACGGCATCCGACTCATCGGTGAGGCCCAACTTTTCTAATCCGGGAAGGAAGCGTTCCTCCTGCTGCCGGCGAAACAATGCCCTCACCACATCGGCGGCTCTGTCCTCGCCTAGTTCAACCACAATCGCGAGTATCAGACCAGTCAGGTAACGGTGAAACAGTTCACTAAGAGCCTCGTATCCAAACTCTTTGCTTTCGCCAGTCACCGTTACCTCTTCTAACGATCGGAACTATTTACCAACCGCCACGGTGGACAACGCTATCGATTGATCCGTTGAGTGATCGTCGCTGCTGGTTCGCTGAACGGCCGATCTCTTCGGTTTCCAGATCTGGCCACCCCAGCGCAATGGTTCCCACCGGCAATCGATCACTCGGAACCCCTAAAGCCTTCGCTACTGCTTCGCCGTGCTCAAACATCCCAAAAAAGAGCACGCCTAGACCTTCGTCGATCGCGGCGAACTGCAAAGCCATAGCCGCAAAAGCGCCATCGACCAGCCAATACGGCGTCGACCACGCATCGAGACTTTTACCCAAGCCTGTCTCCGTCTTATCTGGGCGGCTATAGCGGCGAAGGTACGCCTGCGGGTCCGCCCAGATAGTCACAAGAACTGGGGCGAGTAGGAGGCCTTGCCAGCGAAACGCTGCCCGGCGTTTGTATGGCAAGGTGACATCCCAGTACAGAGCGGTCTGTTGTCCTTCAAGGACTACAAAGTCATAGCCTTGACTGTTCCCCGCTGATGGCACTCTACGCCCGCGGTCTAAGACGCGGTCGAGAACGCTTGCTGCTACCAGGTCGGAGCGAAACGACCTCGTCATCCGGCGCTTGCGAATTAGATCTGCGAAGTCCACAAGTTACGTCGCAGAGTCAGAGTAATTTTGCGAGTTTCTCGCGTGTTGCCCATCCAAAAGCGACTAAGGCGTCACCATTGGATGCCTCGTGTCCATCAAAAAGGGCTACCACTTCTGCATCGATGGCTTCAGGTTTCGAGGAACAGTGGTTCAGGACCAATGACGGCGAGCCCTCGCCGTACACACGAAATTCTCTTGCTTTGTATTCGCCACGCACATCAAAACGTTTCGCCAGTCGACGTCCCCACGCTCTATCTTCGCCGTTTGCTTCATATCCGGGTCGAGGCACCACGCGACTGAGCGGTTTGTATGCATCAAATGCGGCGGGGTCGGACATCTGTGAAGCTACGAGGACATCCTCATCCGGAAACGCCAACACTGCTCTGCGCATCTGGTCAGTAACCATTGCCTTTAAGGCACTTTCGCGACGGCTGGTGCGTCGCACAGCAGCTAGTCCGATCAATACAGTCGGGTCCCCGCCTACGCGCTCAAGCGTGCAAAACCCATATGCCGCGAGTTTGCTTCCGTCTCGCACCTGTGTAACTAGGACCCAGGCATCTCTTTGCTTAGATAACTCCCCCACATCGAAAACGACAGGCTCGTCGTCGATGAGGTCAGCCATCTCTTCAATTTCAGCATCGCTCAGAGCGGTGCAATCTTTCGTTTCGACCGTCAGAGCCATCAGGAAGTTTCCTTCATACGTAGGCGTCGTCGGCCTACCAGTCCAGCCGATGAACGGCCATTGAGCAAAACGGTGATGCCGCTCATAGATAAACCCCTCCGGGTCGTGAGCCTTGAGCGCCCGCATCGGGGCCACCACCGCCCACGAGTCCGGGTGGTAAAGCGCCTTGACGCATCTCCATAAGTTGCCGTTGAGCCATCATTTGCTGTGCGGCTACGGCAGCTTGAATACCGTGAAATAATCCCTCCAACCAACCGACCAGTTGAGCTTGGGCGACCCGCAGTTCAGCTTCTGACGGGGTGTCGGAACTAAACGGCAGAGCTAAGCGTTCTAGCTCCTCTCGGAGCTCAGGAGCGAGCGCTTCCGAAAGCTCGTCTACCGACTGTTCATATATTTCTCTCATACGGTCGCGACTTGCCTCATCAAGGTCGGCTTCGCGCACCTCGTCAAGCAACGTTCGAATCATGGAGCCGATGCGCATCACCTTGGCAGGTTCAGAAATCGCAGGCGGCTCTTCTTCAGCAACAGAGCCGTGATTCGGTTCAATCAATTCAACGTCGTCTTCGACAACGCCGGAAGGCGATTCGAGCGGAGAGCTCGGTTGTTGCTCGACCATGGAGGAATTCTACCGGCGCGACGTCGCGTCGCATCCTGAAATCAAACAGAGAACCGCAAAAAGGGTACGAGCATTTCTTCCTGAGTCAGTGACCCATGCCTGCCCACCAGCTTTGGCGAATCGGGAAGTCGGGGATCTAGGAGCGCCACCGGCTCTCGTGCCACCAGAGCCACATCACCCAATCTCGCCCTTGCTTCTGGCGTAACAAAGGGTCCGAACCACTGCTCGTCAAGCACTTGTTCAATTCCAACAACCCAGGCCACGTCTGAATGGACTGCGGACGCTTCCAAGAGCTCTTGGGTCGCATCGTTCTTCGCATGGAGCCAAAGAAACCGCGCCTCGCCCGAGGTACTCGAGGTTCTGTGCACTAAATCGGAATCCAGTTCGATGACGTTACCGCCGACTTCAACTATTCCATGGTCAGCGGTGACCAAGATTGTGACATCGTCGGGCAGTTCATCGACAATCCGAGATACAAGGGCGTCGATGAATTGCAACTCGTCTAGATAGTGCTGCTGAAGCCCGTAGACATGAGCAATCTTGTCGAGGCCGTCGTAATAGGCATAGACGAAGGGTTCCCCTCGGTTCACTTGGTCAATGATTTCAGTCACGAGGGTGGCTGGTGACCACCAGCCACAAAATTTTCCGTTTCGCAGGTGAGTTTGGGTGAATCCTGTGGTTTCGAACTCAGCTCGCGTCACTACAGGAGGCCGAGCGCCGAGAAAGGGTTCAACGGGCTGAAAGTCGATCGGTGGGATTTCGAAGGTGGCGGCCGCCGCACCAATGGTCCACCGTAAACAATTCAGCAGCCCATGCGGCGTTCTCACCTTGTATCCGACGACTCCGTGTTCTCCTGGTGCCACACCGGTTGAAAGTGAGGTTAGAGCGGTGGCCGTCGTACTTGGCGCTACCGTCACGATCGCAGTTGAGGACGCTGAATCAAGACAGGGAAGACGGTCCCTGTTTCGTTCGAGTTGGTTCCAGCCCAAACCGTCGACGACTAGCAACACAACACGGCCCGAATTGATCACCTCGTCAGGAACGAGTTCGTTAGCCTGTCTCATAACGATCGCTGGCACAATCGACGAAATAGATCGCCCCGTATGGGTCGGGAGAATCATTTCAGAGGTTGTGATCACCGTTGCACCCTAGAGCGCGACACTTTCAACCGCCGATCAACACCGAGAATTGCTTGCTGAACAGGGCACGCTTGACAGTTTGCTCTCGTATCTACGCACGTCAAATTGTTCGGCGCCGCTATCCATCACGAGGTCGATTTGAGCTTTCTGAATCTCTCCACTGCCTCCATAAAATCACCCGGTGGTTCGGAAGAAAATTCGACGCGCTCCCCCGTCTCCGGATGAACAAACGACAATTCTGCAGCGTGCAATAAGGGACGTTCGATACCGAATGGATCGGGCTTCCCGTAGGTGGAATCTCCTAGGACGGGTGCATCGATCGCTCGCATGTGGACTCGAATTTGGTGAGTTCGGCCCGTGTCCAGAGTGCAGCGTAGAAGGGATGCGTGGACAGGTTCATACCAGGTTTCCAGCACCTCATAGTGTGTTCGCGCTTCTCGACCGTCCTCGGTAACGGTCATTCTTGTGCGCGAACGGCGACTTCGACCGATGGGGGCATCGATGGTCCCAGTGGCCGCTTCGGGACATCCAGCAACAATGACCAAATAGCGACGGTGCATCGACCTGCTGGCTAACTCTTCAGTCAAGAATTTGAGTGATTCGATGGTCCTGGCGCACACCAACAAACCACTCGTATTTCGATCAAGCCGGTGAACTATTCCTGGGCGTTCAGCCGAACCTACTTCCACCATTTCAGGAAATCGCGCTAGCAGCCCGTGTACCAAAGTCGAAGATTTGGTGCCCGCACCGGGATGAACGACCAGCCCAATCGGCTTATCGATCACAACGATTGCTTCGTCGATGTGAACCATATGAAAGTCCACAGCTGGATCTGGAATGAGCCGGTCCTCGACATCATCATCTTCGGGAATTTCGACCTCGATCCAATCACCGGCAGTCACCCGCTGGGAACCAGCATTGACAGGCTTGTCGTTGTGGGTCAACTTGCCTTCAGGAATCAGAGCCGCGACGACACTTCTGCTTAACCCTGTCATAAGCGACGCGACGCGATCCACACGTTCGCCGTCTAGAGCGTTTGGAATTTGATCACGCATCGCGGAGAGTCCGACGTTGTTCGCTCCACGTCGTCGCGCCGAGCAGGATCACGCCGACCACGATTGCAGCATCGGCAAGATTGAACACTGGCCAGAATCGAAAATCAATGAAATCTACGACCGCTCCCCTCCCCCACCCCGGATCTCGAAAGAGGCGATCGGTCAGATTCCCACACGCCCCTCCAAGTACCAGGCCAAGCGAAATCACCCCGTGGCGGGAGCTGAATCGGGCGCGCATCTTCCATAGCAGAATGATTACGAATGCCGCTACGAGCCCTAGTAACGGGCCAAGTCCCTGCCCGCTGCTGAACGCGAACCCGGTATTCGTCGTCAAGTGAAGGCGCAGCTTCCATAACACTTCGATTGATCTATCGTCGAGTGCCGCAACCGCCCAAGCCTTACTCAGCTGATCGAGGGCAATCGTGGTCAGCCCTACAAAAGCTATAAAACGAGCGTTAGACGCTTCTCGAGAGACCGCCACAAGCTCAGCGCCACGACATGCCGGTGGCTTTCTCCTCAACACGCATGTCGGCATGGGGAATCGCTTCTAGACGTTCCTTGGGAATAAGGAGGCCAGAAGCTACGCAAATACCGTATGTATCCTTCTTGATCCGCTCGAGGGCGGCATCGATCTCTTGAATAGCCGCTCGCGCTTGAGCCGACAGTTGAAGATCTCGGTCCCGTTCCACAGCGATTGAATCTCCCTCACCTGACTCTTCATCAAATTGGACGTCTCCGGGCTCGCGATCTCGGGCTAGCTGGTCGGCCTCGGCTTCCAGGAATTCAGCATGTTGGGTATAGCGACCCCGTTCCGCCAAGAGAGCCCCTCGTTGTTTCGTTAACCATGCTGGGCTGAAGCGGGCCTTTGCGGAAATCTTCTTCGCGGGGCTTTTCTTTA
>DGLO01000007.1:3209-4611 GCA_002388005.1 Candidatus Neomicrothrix sp. UBA4542 | reverse complement strand
CGCTGTGGCGGATTCTGTTCGAGCCCCTCAATGATGCGGAGGCGGCGATCGTCGGTCACACGCCTTCTACGGCTCTGCAAGTGAATCAGGAGGACAACACCGCGTCAGGTCCCAGCAGCACCCTCAGTTCGCCTGCGAGGCCGTTCTCGGCTTCAACTCGGAAGTTGTCGGGGAGCCGCACCACTTGTTTCCCCAAATTCAAAAACACTGCGGTATCGCCAGGATGCTGCGCCAATAAGGCTTTTAGTTCTGCAATTAAATCGTCGCTGACGCGGTGGGAGGGAACTGTGAGCCGCAACTCTTGACGCTCCCCAGAGGCCTCGAAACGAGTCAACTTGTTAGCTATGAATTTGGGTTCGTCGTCGCGTCCGTCGAGCCTCCCACCGACGAGAACCACGGCGTCATCATCAAGTTGATGCCCGTATTCAGACATCGTGCGCGGGAAAACGGCGACCTCCATCGAAGACTGCAAATCTTCAAGATCAAAGACCGCCATAGCGTCCCCGTTGCGAGTGAATTTGCGTTGCAAATTTGAGATCACCCCGCCGACGGTGATGAACGGATCCCGGCCATCGTCAGCAGGTTTATGAGACGCAGCGTCGCTGATCGAACAATCGGTTGCTCGACGCAGCGACGCCTCAACGCCGTGAAGGGGATGAGATGACACGTATAGCCCGAGCATCTCCTTCTCCCAAGCGAGCATGGTCTTTTCGTCGACTTCGTCAACTGGGAACTCGACCCGTTCATCAAAACCACCAGAGGTATCGTCTAACTCGCCGAACAATGTTTGGATACCCATATCTGCTTCGCGTCGACGACCGACTACCTGATCGACGACCTGCTCGGCAACCAACAACAGACCTTGCCGAGAATGGCCACAGGATTCGAAAGCTCCCGCCTTGGCTAGTGCCTCAATCGACCGTTTGTTCAGCACCGATGTTGGTACTCGCTCACAGAAATCGTAGAAATCTTTGTAAGGGCCGTTTGCGTTTCGTTCCTCCACGATGGGACTAACCACCCCCTCACCAACATTTCGCACCGCGGAGAGACCAAACGGGATGCGCCCATTATTTGATGAGAAGTCAACGCCGCTGCGATTCACGTCGGGAACCTCCACCACGATGCCCGCTTGACGACAATCGTTGAGGTACACCCCTGCCTTATCAAGGTTGTGTTTCACGCCCGTGAGGACCGCGGCCATGAACTCGATCCGATGGTTCGCCTTGAGGTACGCGGTTTGATAGGAAATCAGGCCGTATCCGAACGCGTGACTCTTATTGAACGCATAATCAGCGAACGGTTCGATGATGTCAAAAAGCCGTGTGCCGAGCGCATCTTCGTAGCCAGAGGCGACGGTGCCTTCTACGAACTTTGCTCGGTGGTCAGCAATGAGTTCTCGGTC
>DGLO01000007.1:782-2830 GCA_002388005.1 Candidatus Neomicrothrix sp. UBA4542 | reverse complement strand
GCCACGCGTTGAGCCACCCGCATCACCGATTCCTGGTAGATCATGAGGCCATAAGTGTCGTCAAGAATTTCAGCCAGATCTGTGTGCGGCAGGTCAATGGGCTTACGACCGTTCTTGCGATCTGCGTAGTCGTTGTGCATGTTGGCTGCCATTGGCCCCGGCCGGTACAACGCGACCAACGCAGCGACGTCATCAAATCCCGTTGGGGCGAGGCTACGCATCAAACTTCGCATCGGGGCTGACTCGAGTTGGAACACCCCTAATGAGTCACCTGCCCGAAGCAACTGAAAAGTTTTGTCGTCGTCGAGCGGTATCTGATCAATGTCGATCTTTTCGCCGGTGGTTTCTTCAATCAGACGTAACGCTTCATCAATGATCGACAACGTACGCAATCCCAGAAAGTCCATTTTCAGGAGGCCGAGTTCCTCAACGCCATTCATCTCGAACTGAGTGACAACGGGAGCATGATCTGGGTCGACCCCAGATTCTGGTTTGCGTTGTATGGGCAAATATTCGGTGAGCGGCTCGCGGGTAATGACGACCGCCGCGGCATGAATTGAGTCTTGGCGGCGGAGACCCTCGAGACCTTTTGCTACATCGACGACGTGCTTAACGTCAGGGTCAGTCGCGTACATTTGTCGAAGGTCGGCTGCTGCGCGGTAACCGTCAACGTGTTTTT
Organism: Candidatus Neomicrothrix sp. UBA4542; assembly: GCA_002388005.1. Lineage (GTDB taxonomy): Bacteria > Actinomycetota > Acidimicrobiia > Acidimicrobiales > Poriferisodalaceae > UBA2110. The sequence goes on along the minus strand of DGLO01000007.1, from coordinate 2,151 downwards.
CTTCTTGGTCGAAACACGCGTACAGGGGTGTGTCGCGCCCCATTACCAGTGGTGGCATTGCTTTTGCGACTTTGTCGCCGACTGCATAGGGGTAACCAAGCACGCGCGCCGCGTCTCGAACTGCTGCGCGGGCTTTGATGGTCGAGAAGGTGATGATTTGTGCAACGTGTTCGCGGCCGTAGGTTTCCGCGGTGTAGCGAATCATTTCGTCCCGATACCGGTCATCGAAATCCATGTCGATGTCGGGCATGGACTTTCGGCCCGGGTTTAGGAATCTTTCGAAGAGAAGGTCGTATTTGATGGGGTCCAGGTCAGTGATTCGTAGGGAGTAGGCAACTGCGCAGCCTGCCGCGGATCCGCGGCCAGGTCCGACACGAATTCCGTTATCTCGGGCGTGCCGAATCAAGTCCCAGGTGATCAGAAAGTATGCGGAGAATTCCATGTCCGAAATCACTCGAAGTTCGTAACCGAGGCGGTCCACGATTTCATCTGGAAGTTGATTCCCCCAACGCTTCTTAGCGCCCTCAAAGGCAAGGTGCTGCAGGTACTCGTCGTCACTGTCGAAACCCGCAGGTAACGGGAAGTGCGGTAACGAAACGTTCCCGAATTCGATATTCACATCTGCCCGTTCGGCGACCCAAAGGGTGTTGTCGCAGCTTTCGGGTAACTCAACGAAAAGGTCGCGCATTTCGTGAGCGGTTTTGAGGTAATGCTGATCTCCGTGAAACTTGAAGCGATCCGGATCGCTCATTTGTGATCCGGTTTGCACACACAGCAAGGCGTCGTGAGCTACTGCGTCGTGCTGAGTGGTGTAGTGCAGGTCGTTGGTGGCGAGAAGCGGAGCGTTGATTGTCCGTGCAATTTCCAACAACTGAGGGTTGCACTGTCGTTGCTCGGGTATTTCGTGGTCTTGGAGTTCTATGAACAAGTTGTCGCGGCCGAAAATGTCTTGGAGGCGAGATGCCCGGTCGAGGGCATGCTGGTAGTTACCCTGAAGCAACGCTTGCTGCACGACGCTGCCTAAGCAGCCTGTGGTCGCTATCAGCCCTTCGCTGTGCTGTGCGAAGAGCTCCCAGTCCATTCGAGGCTTGTAGTAATAACCCTCGAGAAAGGCGCGGCTGGAAAGCTTAAGCAAATTGCGGTAGCCGGTGTCATTTTCGGCAAGCAGGGTGAGGTGGTAGTAGAGCTTGGCGCCGTCATCGGTGTCGCCGCCGGAATCATCGACTCGTCGTCCTCGACGCGCCGGGCGTTCTTCTCGACTTTCGAGGGCCATATATGCCTCGGTGCCGATCACTGGTTTGATGCCGTGGTCGTTGCAGGCGTTATAGAAGTCCAGGACGCCGTACATGTTTCCATGATCGGTGATACC
>DGLO01000007.1:0-379 GCA_002388005.1 Candidatus Neomicrothrix sp. UBA4542 | reverse complement strand
TCGGTGTGGGTGTGGAGATGGACGAACGAGGGTGTCACGTGGAGCGGTTCAAATCGCGGGTGGTTCTAGTGGCGCCTCGTGGCACCATGGAGGAATCTAGTCTCGACGGAGCCCCAACGAATCACATGACTGTCACTAATCCTTCCGAGCGTCTGAACGATGTTCTTTGCGAAGATGATCCCAGTGACGGTTTGTGGGAGTTGGTTGACTCTGGATGGGCCGATGAATTCCTTCCGGAATTGCCAGCTCTTCGCCTTGAACAGGACCCGATCCATCAACATAAAGACGTGCTGAGTCACACGATCGCTGTGACCAGCCAAAGTCCGTCTCGTCTTCGGGTTCGTCTTGCGGCACTCTTCCACGACATTGGAAAACCTCG
>DGLO01000004.1:13275-18507 GCA_002388005.1 Candidatus Neomicrothrix sp. UBA4542 | reverse complement strand
AAGTCTCAAGGAGTGCGCATGACAGTCGTTCTTATCCACGGCAACCCCGAGACAGACGCTATCTGGGATCTGTTGCGCATCGAACTGGCGCGAGATGACGTCATCACTTTGTCCCCTCCCGGATTTGGTGCACCTCTCCCCAAAAACTTCGATGTCACGAGTGACGGATATCTGCATTGGCTTGCGCAGGAGCTCGAGAAACTTGACGGACCAATCGATTTAGTTGGTCACGATTGGGGAGGCGTCCTCGTCGTTCGCCTCGCCATGACCCGACCTGACCTGATTCGTTCATGGTGCACCGACATCATCGGGATCTTTAACCACGAATATGTCTGGCACGACGCTGCTCAAAGCTGGCAGGGGCCAGACGGAGAGGCAGCAGTTAGCGCCCTGATTGATTTATCCGAGTCGGATCGAAGAGCAATCTTTGCTCAATTAGGTATGGGTGAATCTGTAGCTACCGAAGTTGCGCCTTGGGTAAATGACGACATGGGGCAAGCCATTCTTGGTGTGTATCGCAGTATCTCCCAACCGGTGGTTGGAAACCTCGGTGAAGCGTTACACAACGCCGCCGCACGTCCCGGCCTGTGCATCATTGCTTCAGAAGACACATACACGGGCGGCGAAATGTTGCATCGGCAGGCAGCAGAACGAGCAGGAGCCGAAGTCACAGTTCTTGATGGCTTGGGGCACTGGTGGATGTGTGAAGACCCAACTCGGGCCGCTGAACTACTCAGCGCTTGGCTCGACGGTCAGGAATAGGTCTGTCCCAGACTGAAGGTTTCCAAGACTTTTGAGAAGGAGCTTGACCCCGAAACACGCAACCTTTGGTATTTGGTGCAGTGGCGCGGTGTAGTCTCATTCTGCTCCGAAGCAAGCACGACAGACCAGGGGACAGTCATGGCGTCACAGGGTTCAATCCTAGGGAATGCAGTTACGAGGAAAGAAGATCCCGGTCTCTTGACCGGTTCTAACGCCTACGTCGATGATCTTGATCTCGACGCCCTCCAGATCGTTTTTGTGCGCTCAACCATGGCTCATGCTGCGTTGAAGAGCGTCGACGCGAGTGCGGCCGAGGCGATGCCTGGCGTCTCGGCGGTCTATACCTCCGACAACCTTGAAATGGCGACAGTCAACGGATTCGAGATGATCGATCCGTCCATGAACCGTCCGCCGCTTGCTGTCGGCCGCGTTCGATTTGTTGGCGACATCGTCGCCGCTGTAGTTGCGGAGTCACACTCCCAAGCTGTCGATGCTGCCGAACAAGTAATCGTCGATTACGACCCCCTTCCCGCCAACGCCGACATCGAAGCCGCACTCGCAGATGGGGCAGATGTGTTGTGGGACGGGGCCGAAAGCAACGTGTGTTTCGCAATAGGGAACGAATATGACGGACCAGACGTAACCGAAGGGGCAGATGCTGTCGTTAGTGAACGGATTGTCACTCAACGGTTGGCCGGCGTGCCGATGGAACCAAACGGCTGCGTCGCAATCCCTGAAGGCGACTCGATGACCTTCTATGCCTCAACCCAAGCTGCACATGGCACCCGCGACGGACTCGCCCCCAACTTTGGACTTGAACCTGAGAACCTCCACGTAATAGCCCCATGGGTCGGCGGCGGGTTCGGCCCAAAAGCAGCCTTGTATGTCGAGTACGTCATTTGTGGACGAGCTGCCCAAGATTTGGGTCGGCCGGTGAAGTGGACTGAACAACGCGGGGAAAACATGGTTGCGATGGCCCAAGGCAGAGCCATGGTGATGAACGCCGAGTTAGGCGTAAAGGACGACGGGTCAATTGTCGGATTGCGTGCGCGCGTTGTCGCGGACGCTGGCGCCTATCCCGCTCTCGGGGCCATCCTGCCAATGCTCACCATGCAACTGAGCCAAGCGGTCTACGACATTCCGGCAATAGATTTCTTTGCTCAGACGGTGGTGACAAACACAACGTTCATCGGGGCGTATCGAGGAGCGGGGCGGCCTGAAGCAACACAGATGGTCGAAAGAATCCTCGACAAAGCTGCAAACGCAATCGGCATGGATCCTGCCGAACTGCGAAGGAAGAACTACATCCAGCCTGAAGCTTTTCCCCTCACTACCCTCGTTGGGTCCAACTACGACTCAGGCGAGTACGAACAAGCGCTGGACGCTGTGTTAGAGGCTTCGGGATACTCAGATTTGCGAGCAGAGCAGGCAAGACGTCGAGAAGCAGACGATCCGAAGCTCCTCGGAATAGGTCTCTCTTCATATGTAGAAGTCACCGCTCCCATCGGTCTGCACGTCGAATATGGGCGTTGCGAAATCAACGACGACGGCTCCGCAACGATCAGAGTGGGTACCAGTTCACACGGCCAGGGCCATGACACCGCGTTTTCCATGATTGTGAACGACATGCTAGGCATCCCAATGGATCAGGTAACCCACGTTGATGCCGACACCGAAGCCGTTCCAAGAGGAGCAGGAACGCTCGGTTCCCGATCTCTTCAAACAGCAGGCTCAGCTGTCTATGAGGCCTCCAAGGTGGTTCTCGACAAAGGTAAGCAACTCGCAGCAAACCTCTTAGAAGCGAGCGTTGACGACATCGTGGTGGGCGAGGGAGCACTCCAGGTGGCTGGAGTCCCTGCAAAATCGGTCAGTTGGGCAGATCTCGCGGCCGCTGCCTCAGAACAAGAAATTGATGGCGGTTTAGCTCACGAACTTGACTTTGACGGTAGCGACGCCACATACCCCTTCGGCTCTCATGTCGCAGTAGTCGAAATTGACCGAGAAACCGGCCACGTTGACTTAATCCGTCATATAGCAGTTGACGACTGCGGAACGATCCTCAACCCCATGCTGGTCAATGGCCAGCAGCACGGCGGAATCGCTCAGGGCATTGGTCAGGCGCTTTGGGAACACGTGCGCTATGACGAGGACGCGAATCCGGTAACAGCGAGTCTTATGGATTATCTGATGCCTTCAGCTGCAGAGTTACCCAGCTTTGAGGTTTCAAACACCGAGACGGCAAGCCCACGCAATCCGTTGGGCGCAAAAGGAATTGGTGAGTCGGGCACTATTGGTTCAACACCAGCCGTGCACAACGCTGTATGTGACGCTCTCGTTCATTTGGGAGTCGATCATGTCGACATGCCTTGCAGCCCTCAAGCAGTTTGGAATGCTCTCCAAAGCGTCTAAGCGTCTTCGAATACAGCGAATATCGGCACGACATCTAAGCGCGCCTCCGCCCTGTTATTTCAGGCCTCAACAAGCAAAATCAACGCTATCGCGGTGAGAGATGCAAGCAGCAGGACGAGCGGCACCTGGCTACTCAGATCATCTTTTCGGCGCAACGTCGCTAATGCTCTGTCATGACCAACCACGACCCCTGCAAAGTGCCCGCCAACGATACCCAACGCCTGAACGACAGCAATCAAGGTCGGGCCAACTAGCCGGTAGTTGACGTACTCGTCCGCGGTCCCGAATAGGTTCCATCCTCTATCTAACGGATCGCTCAGTTGGATCAACAGCTGTTGTCCTTCAAAGACGCCCATGCCTACGTAGTGCGCGATTGCGTATCCGACCGCAACCGGGACAAGTGACAAAGCAAAGCCATCTTCAAAATCAGGATTTTCGTTGCCATCTTTGCGTTGCATCCCTCTCACACAACCCAGGAACAGCGCCGTTATGAGGGACATCGAAAAGAGCAAGCCCATGGTGTTGAACGCCGTTGCGTCCCAACCTTGCCGGTTCCCAATGATGTCGGCCCACCAACCGGTCCTCGACAGGCCATCAAACGAGGTGCCCCCGAGCACCACCAACACAAGCGCTGACAGGCCCACCTGGGGGGCAAGCTGACCTAAACCTACTAACGGCTGGCGGATGTACAAAGAACCGCCAGAAACATGGATTGGTGACATAGCTGCAACAAGTCGACAAAATACCGCGAGAGGGTCATGTGAACGAAGCCATACGCGCCCCTTTAGGAGGGCCCCTATTCCACTCCATGCGGTCCAAATGATGAGCATTAGCGCTAGTGGAGTACGACCCGCGGGACGGTGATAGGCGAGTTCCAACCAGAGGAATCCGGCAAGTAACCCGGCAGCTGGGTACAGCGACCACTCATTATCTGAATCCTCATCGCAGCGCCGCTTTCCCAAACAGGCAAGAAGCTCGAACGGACTCAACCATCGCCATAGATCACCTAGGAACGCCGATCCGATGGGAATGAACACCCATAGCGTCACAAAAACGATCCGTGGCGCGATATTCACCAGGGTGTCGTCAGCGACAACAAAACATGCTGTGAGAGCTAACCCAACAGTTATCAACCCAAGGCTGCGCCCGAGGATCAGACCGACCCGTCCAACCCCAGAACCTAAATTAACCAGCACTCGACCGGAGTTCGCTGTTGGGAAACGAGGTTCGCGCCAACCAGAAACCAGGGCGGCGAACGAAATGAGTACCGCCGCCGCGGCCACCAACCCCAACGTAGCTACTGACATCGGTAATTCTCCGGGGGGACCGACGCCATGGGCATAGACGGGGGTAGCCATTTCCGTGGAGGTTAGGGCAACGAGGTCAAGTGGGCACTACCCCACCAAGTGGAGGTAGTGTTTCGAAGTCGCTACTCCTGCATGAAGGGACTCATATGAGCACCGACGCTTCGACCGACCCGGTCATCGTTGCAACCGCCCGCAGCCCTATCGGTAGAGCCTTTAAAGGCTCTATGACCGATATCCGGCCTGACGATCTGAGCGCTCAGATCGTCACCACGCTTTTGGAGAAGGTTCCCGAACTTCCCCCCGAGGAAATAGAAGACCTCATCATGGGTACCGGATCTCCTGGAGGCGAACAGGGATTCAATATCGGTCGAGCAACCGCTGTACTCGCGGGCCTCGGTGACGTTCCTGGCACCACGGTTAATCGATACTGCTCTTCGTCACTTCAGACAATTCGCATGGCTGCTCACGCGATCAAAGCCGGTGAAGGTGACGCATTCATCGCGGCAGGTGTCGAATGTGTGTCTCGTTACGCAAAAGGGAACGCCGACAGCCTTCCCGATACCGCGAATCCAATCTTTAAGGCACCCGGCGCGCGGTCAAAAGTGCGAGCCGAGGGAGGTCACGGTGATTGGACTCCGGCCGAGGGGCTCGCCGACCTCTACATAGCTATGGGACAAACAGCTGAGAACGTCGCTGAGTTGAAGGGCGTGAGTCGCGAGGCCATGGACGAGTACGGAGTGATGAGCCAAAACAA
>DGLO01000004.1:0-12939 GCA_002388005.1 Candidatus Neomicrothrix sp. UBA4542 | reverse complement strand
GAAGCAGCCATCGAACGCGGCTTCTTCGAAATGGATATCACCCCGGTTACGATGCCCGACGGCACTGTGGTTTCAACCGATGACGGCCCACGGGCCGGTGTCACGTTGGAAGCTGTCTCTCAATTAAAGCCAGTCTTTCGAGAAGATGGTCGAGTAACAGCTGGCAACGCATGTCCTCTCAACGATGGCGCCGCGGCCGTGGTAGTCATGAGTCGAAAGCGCGCCGAGGAGTTGGGGATAACCCCTCTGGCACGAGTCATTGCGAGTTCGGTCTCTGCGCTCAACCCCGAAATTATGGGCCTCGGCCCGATCGAGGCGATCAAGAGGGTGCTGGCTCGAGCCAACATGACCATGAGCGATATTGATCTAGTAGAAATCAATGAAGCGTTCGCTGCGCAGGTCATTCCATCGGCTGACGAACTAGGTATTGACATGGTCAACCAACTCAACGTCAACGGCGGCGCTATCGCACTTGGACATCCGTTCGGTCAGACCGGCGCTCGCATAATGACAACACTGATCAACGGGCTCCAAGATTCAGACAAGACCTTCGGTTTGGAATCCATGTGTGTCGGCGGCGGCCAGGGAATGGCAATGGTCGTCGAACGTCTCGTCTGACATCAATCAAACTTCGGCACGATAGCTATATTGGCGCCCGCTCTTGCGGGCGCCAATTCGCGTACTAGTCAGATATTTCTAATCCAACCGGATACAACCTCCACGTGACTGGTTTGCGGGAACATGTCTAGAACATCTACTCGATCCAGTTCGTAGCCCGCCGATGTCATTAACGCTGCGTCTCGGCCAAGAGCTCCAGCATCGCACGACACCAATAGCACGTGAGGAGCTTCTGTCTTTCCAATGATCTCCACTCCTTTAGCGCGCAAACCTGAGCGGGGAGGATCGGCGATCACAACGTCAGCTAGCTCCGGTACCCACTGCTCGACGGAAATACGGTGAATGGCAACGTGTGAATCAAGATTGTGAGCCGCGTCCGCTACCGCTGATGCTGAAGATTCGACTGCCGTGACCTTCTCAAACCAGTCACCTACTGTGCCCGAAAAAAGGCCCACCCCGGCATAGAGATCAACCATCGCTCGGTCACCAACTTCGTGGACACCAAGCCACTCCGCGGCAAGTGCCACCAACATCTCGGCCCCTTCAGGCGAGCTTTGGAAGAACGAGCGCGCTGAGATTTTCCACTGCATGCCAGCGGCTTCCTCAACGATGTACGCGTCGACTGACTTCGATGCTTGATTCTTTCCGACGACCGACACCTGATCAGGAACTCGAAATCCGTCCGCGGTTGGCTCCCCCATCACCAGTCGATCTCCTGTCCGCGATCCAACCCGTATCATCACCTCAGACGCGTCGGCAAAAAATCCCTCCGACAGAATTTCATCAATTAATGGATGAGCGATCAGACAATCATCTACCGGAACGAGTTCCGGGGAGCGTGAACGTCGATAAGCAGCGCGACCGTTTTCTACTCCAACTCGTACCGTCGTGCGATACCTCACAGATTCAGGCCCGGCCACATACCCAACGTCTGGAGAAACAATGGATCCAAGTTTCACCAGTGCGTCTTCCACTAACAAAAGTTTTCCCTCGATTTGAGCTTCTTCGCTCAAATGCTGCCAGTCGCAACCTCCGCAACCTCTAGCGACGTGACGACACGCTGGTTTTATTCGTCCTTCGCCGGCCGAAACAACTTCCAAGATGGTGCCTCTCGCGTAACGACTCTTTTCTTCCGTCACCTCGACAAGCAAATCGTCGTTGACAGCCGCACCTGCGACGAACACGACGCGCCCATCGTCGAGTCGACCTACCCCCTCGCCTCCGACAGCAAGATCGTAAATGTTGACCCGTTTCGACATTCATCCCAGACTACGGTCACCTACATGAATCGTCCTATCGAGATCGTCCCTTCAGTCTTGCCAGCGGACTTTTCCCGGCTGGGAGAAGAATGCGTCGCCCTTGAAGCGGCTGGCGTGGACCGGATCCAGTGGGATGTCATGGATGGCAACTTTGTACCCAACTTGACCTTTGGGCCTGATGTCATTGCGTCGTGTCGAGAACATGTTGACGTAATGTTCGAAGCTCATCTCATGGTCGCTAACCCCGACGAACTTCTCCATACCTACGTCGAGGCAGGGTGCCAGATGGTCATCGTTCACGTCGAAACGACACCGCATCTTCACCGCACTCTTGGCCGGATACGTGATCTCGGGTGTCGGCCGTCGGCGGCACTAAATCCTTCCACCCCTCTGGATTCGGTCTCTCATGTACTCGACATGTTGGACATGGTTCTTGTGATGACGGTTAATCCAGGATTCGGAGGCCAGGCTTACATCAACAAAATGGAGTCGAAAGTGTCAGCGCTCCGAAGTCTGATATCTGAACGCGGTTTCGACGTCGATATCGAAGTCGATGGCGGCATTTCGTCTTCAACGATTTCAGGCGCAGCGGCCGCTGGGGCCAACGTCCTTGTTTCGGGCAGCGCCCTATACAACTACGACGAAGGTCTCGATCATGGTGTGCGAGAACTTCGGCGCATAGCGACCGAAGCTCAACCAGGGTGACATCAGCTAACCAAAGCTTGTCAGCAGTACTGGTGATCACGTTGCTGTTTGGGTGCGGAACAGGTCCAGACTCAACAACAACTTTTTGTGAAGCAGTCACCGAGTTGAAAGACATCGATGGGTTGAGTTTGGAGGTTTCTCCCTCAGATGACGCCGCGGTGCGCGGCGCTTTGGCCCAAACGGCGGCCCAAGCCGCGAGGGTGGCCAGAGAAGCACCACTCGAAATTCAAGCCGACGCGGAGTTCGTAGCGGCATTTGTATTGGCCCTTACCAACGCAGTCAACGACACTGAGGTAGGGACGTTAGAAAGATCAGCCGCCCTTGGTGCCGCGCAGCAACAGTTTGAGGGTCAGTTGGCTGAATCCGTTGAGAATTTGAGCGCGTTCATCGCGAGGACTTGTAGCCCTGCTCCCAGCTAACCGGTAGCAATAAGGCTCCCTAGATGATCTCGCCTCTCTTGACGATGACGTGATCACAAAGGCCGTATTCTTTCGCTTCTTCAGCGGTAAACCAACGGTCGCGTTCACTGTCGATCTGTATTTGATCGACATCTTGTCCGCTATGCAACGCGGTTCGCTCAGCCATCAGCCGTTTGATGTACGCCATTTGCTCGGCCTGGATAGCGATGTCTGAGGCTTGGCCTCTCACTCCACCCGAGGGTTGATGCATCATTACCCGAGCGTGAGGGAGGCAATACCTTTTCTCCGCAGCTCCAGCAGTGAGTAGAAACTGGCCCATCGACGCACCAAGGCCCATGCAGACCGTCGCTACATCACACGATACGAATTGCATCGTGTCATAGAGGGCCATTCCTGCAGTAACCGAACCGCCCGGACTGTTGATGTACAGCCAAATATCCTTTTCCCGATCCTGCCCCTCCAAGAACAGCATCTGGGCACAAATAATGTTGGCGATTTCATCGTCAACTTCAGTTCCCAGAAAGACGATCCGGTCATTGAGCAGGCGGTTATATATTTCGGCGGGTCCGGCTGGGTTTCCCGTGGACAGCGCGCTAGCGGAAACAGACTCTGACATGACCTGGAGGTTATCTGTTGTCGGCGGTAGCGCCTTAGTCCACCGTAGGCTCATCTCATGCATGTTGATGAGCTTTCGACCCCGGCCTTATGGGCAGATCTTGATGTTCTCGAGTTCAATCTCGCTGCGATGGCAACACGCTTGCCGGGGAATCGCCTGCGACCTCATGTCAAAGCTCACAAAACAACGGCTCTGGCCCGCCTCCAATACAAGTCCGGGCACACAGGCTTTACGTGTGCCACGACACGCGAAGTGTTGGGTTTAGCTCAAGCCGGCCTGGGAGACGACTTGTTACTTGCCAACGAAACAGTCGATGTAGAGCGGCTCAGCGCTATGGCTCGAAGCGAAGCGCGGGTCACCGTGGCAGTAGATAGCGACGCAACCGTAGACGCTGCTGCGACCGCAGGAATAGCTGAGTGCGTCATCGACATCCGAGTTGGGTTTCGTTGCGGATGTGAGGTGAGCGAAGCAGGTTATCTAGCTGATCGCGCTCGAAAAGCAGGAATGGCGGTTCGTGGAGTGATGGGTTACGAGGGTCACGCCATGGGTGTGGTTGACCTGGATCGTCGACATGAACTTGTTGAGGCTGCGATGGAGCGACTCCTTCAAGCTCATGATCTGGTGGGAGGGGACCTTGTTACGGGCGGCGGCACTGGCACTCACGCCATTAACACATGGGTGAACGAAATCCAGGCGGGTTCCTACGTCCTTATGGACACCGCGTACTCCGAACAAAGCGATCAACCGTTCAAACAGGGATTGTTCTTGCAATCGACAGTGGTTTCTGTCGCCGAAAAGTTCGCTGTGTGTGATGCCGGTCTCAAAGCTCAAGGCATGGATCACGGCAATCCAGGCTGGGCGGGAGGAGAGATCCTTTTCTGTTCCGATGAACACACGAATCTGGTTGCCGAGAGTTCACTTTCGGTCGGGGATCGTGTCCGTTTGATCCCAGCCCACATTGACCCGACGATGGCCAAACATCAAACACTTCATCTCGTCCGCAACGACGAAGTTGTTGATCGTTGGGAAATCGATCTACGTCACTGGTGAGAACGAAGACAACTGCTCGGCTAGGCAACGAAACGCTCGCCCTCGGTGACTAATGGCGTGTTTTTCGGCGCTTTCCATTTGAGCGAAAGTACGACCATGTCCTTCGTCGGGAACGAAAATAGAGTCATATCCGAAGCCCCCATCTCCGCGGGGAGCCCTACAGATAGTTCCCTCCGCTACTCCATGAGCAACAAGTTCCCCGCCATCAGGGAACACGACTATCGCCACGGTGCGAAAACGAGCGGTGCGGTCGGCCTCTCCGACGTCTTTCATCCGGTCCAGCAGTTTGACCAAATTCGCCGCGTCCGTCGCATCTTCTCCCGCGTATCGAGCGCTCCGCACTCCCGGCAGACCCGCTAACGCGTCAACTTCGAGCCCGGTGTCGTCAGCCACCGCTGCCGAGTTTGCTTCCCGGCAGACGACTGTTGCTTTCAACCGAGCGTTCCCTTCAAGGGTCGCTTCAGTCTCAAGGACGCTTCCCATCCCAGATGGTCGGGGTGCGATCTGATGTTCGATTAACAACTCCGCGATCTCTGCCACCTTGTGCGGATTAGCGGATGCCATGACTAACCGCATGGCGACTAATCGGAACCCTGAGACAACGCCGCTCGTTGAAGATCAACGATTTCCACGATGCCCTTCTCAGCTAACTTAAGAAGCCCGTCAAGTTGCTCACGGTCAAACGGTTCGCCTTCCGCGGTTCCTTGCACCTCAATGAAATTTCCTGAACCGGTCATCACCACATTCATATCGACTTCGGCAGCCGAGTCTTCAACATAGGGAAGATCGAGACAGAGGCTCTCACCCACCACCCCAACAGAAATCGCTGCACAAAAGTCGTCGAGCGGATGTTTTTCAAGTGTTCCGTCAGCTACGAGTCGACTGAACGCGTCGTGCAACGCGACATATCCTCCACATATCGATGCTGTCCGAGTACCTCCGTCGGCTTGGAGAACGTCACAGTCAACCGTTACCTCACGTTCACCTAAAGCCTTCATGTCACACACTGCTCTTAGAGCCCGGCCGATCAGCCTTTCGATTTCGAGAGTTCGCCCTTTTTGTTTGCCTTTCTTGGCTTCGCGACCGACGCGCTCCCCGCTAGACCCGGGAAGCATCGCGTATTCCGCCGTGACCCAACCTTCTCCGTTACCTCGCATCCATCGGGGAACGTCGTCATCAATTGACACAGTGCACAACACCTTGGTTCGACCAAAACTCACAAGAACCGATCCCGGGGTTTGATCCGTGAAATTGCGTTCGAAAAGGATCGGCCGAAGTTCGTCGTTCGCTCGACCATCGGCTCGCATAGTTACTCCCGTCGCAGGCTAGATGGTTGAAAAGGTACGCCCTGTGACGGCAAGTTCAACATTTCCGTCAAACATTGCGGCTGCTTCGTCTAGATGTTTCAACGGATCAGACCCAGGTGGTACGTGAGTCACCACCAAGCGTTTTGCTCCAACCTTGTTGGCATCGGCCGCCAAATGTGCGCAACTTATGTGAGGTATCGATGGGCTATCCGTGGCATCGGTAAGGGTGCCCTCCCCTAACACGATGTCGGGTCCGTGACCGAGTTGAGCTAGCGACCACTCTCTTCCCGTATCCGACGTGTAAAAGATCGATATATCCTCACAAGAAAACCGCATGGCAAGTGTCTCCACGGGGTGATCCGTTTGGGAAAATTTGACCTCGATGTCACCGATCTCGACAACAGAGCCGTCGCTAACAATTTCCCAATCAAAGAAGTCTCCGGTGTCGCCATTGGGATGGAAGGCGTCCGTTACCCGCCGAACATCGGCCGTGCCTAGTGCTCGTAGTCGCTTGACATCAGTGAAGTATCTGTAGGCGTTGTAAACAACTGGAAGCTCGGCACAGTGATCAGGGTGATGGTGAGAAACCACAATTGCATCGATGTCATCCAGGCTGACATGTTTTTGTAGGTTGGCGAGGGTGCCGGGGCCGCAATCAACCCAGACAATGGTGGAGGCGGAGCGGATCAAATATCCGCTGCACGCTTGGTCTGCTCCCGCATAGCTCCCCGAACAACCAAGCACCGTTAGAGCGAGTCCTGCCACGGCACCTAGGTTACGCCCACTCACATGTAGTGCACCTGTCGTTGTGGGCCGTTCGCAGCAGGGGCTTGCCGGGTATCGGCGACGTGTAGACCTATTTACCAGCAAATACAGACCGGTACCCTGCTGTGCATGAACAAGCAGGATGCTTCGAACCGACAAAATGTTGCTTCGAATCGTCGCGCTCGCGCAAATTACGACATCCTCGACACCTACGAATGTGGCGTGGTCCTCCAGGGGAGCGAAGTGAAGTCGCTCCGCGGCGGGTCGGTTCAAATAGCAGAAGCCTTCGCCAGAGTAAGAAGCGGCGAGATGTGGCTTTTGGGGATGCAAATTGCGCCTTGGGGCCACGCTTCGACACAGAACGGGCACGTTGTGGATCGCCCCCGAAAACTGTTGCTTCATCGAGTTGAGATCGATCGACTACGTTCACGCACCGAACAAGAACCGTTGCAGTTGATTCCCTTGTCGATCTACTTTCGAGACGGCAAAGCCAAAATAGAGTTAGCGCTCGCTAAAGGGCGTCGACAGTACGACAAGCGCCACGCAATTCGAAAGCGGGAAAGTGATCTGGAAGCCCGCCGGGCCATGTCCTACCGCAACCGTTAAGTCGATTTTGCTAAGAAACGGTATTTCCAGATCAGCTGGCGCACCGTCGCCGCTACCCTGAGGTTGAAGGTCCAGACCCTGTTCTGGACAGATCACGGGGGTGATCGGTTTCGACTTCGACGGTTGATATGAGAGAAGCGAGCCGTGGTCTCCGGAGCCACGTTAAAGAGCCGGAACAATTACAAACGCCAATGTCAAAACAAATGACCTGGCGCTCGCTGCCTAATTTAGGCAACGGGTAACGGCCCCACTGCCCCGGCCTCTCGGGTAGCGGTGGCCCTCATTTGAGAGGCTTGCCTGTCACCATCGCTGGCGTGGTGGCAGGGACACTTAGCCGGATACGGTTGCTAGATCTGGGGTCGTTACCAGCTTTCAGCCCGACAATTCGCAAAGCGACTGCGCTCGGAGAAGACTCATTGAAACGTCGGGGGACGCGGGTTCGATTCCCGCCACCTCCACCATCGTTCAGTTATTGAGGCGGGGCACATTCTGCTGACACATCCAGAGTGTCCGTTGCAGGTGGAGCTATTCGATAGTTATGCCTTCGTAACCCTCTTGAGCGACTTGTTGTAGACGAGACGCATAGCGCGGGCCACCTCCGTTGTAGATGTTGTATCGAGTTTTCCCATACTCGTGTCCCTCAAGGTTCGAGTTGTAGCCAGTGATCCAGCTCTGCGCGGTTCGCAGTAAGAATGGCTCATACATTTTCACCACGTGATCGAACCATCCCTGTTCTGCCGCAAGGTCGGTTTCGAAACGTTTCTTGCCTTCGCCCCACATGTGTCCAAGCAAGCCAGTTGCCCAGTCAACTGAGAGTTCGGCTCCGCGCGGAAAGTTGGTTGCCGCGGTCTGTGGTCCCGAAATCATGACCAAATTTGGAAAGCCATGAACTAAGAGCCCTAGATAAGTCACCGGGCCGTCAGACCACTTCTCTTCTAACGTCACCCCGTCTACTCCGCGAATGTTGATTCGATCGAACGCTCCGGTAAAGGCATCAAAGCCTGTGGCATAAACGATCAGGTCAAATTCGTAATGTTGGTCGCTGGTTTGAATCCCGGTTCGGGTAATTCTCTCTATTGGGGTTTCGCTGGAATCTACGAGGTGAACGTTGTCGCGGTTGTAGGCCTCGAAATAGTTGGTTTCAAGGGGAACGCGCTGAATTCCGAATCCGTGATCTTTCGGGATGAGCTTCTCAGCTAGTTGCGGATCGTTGACGCGTCGACGGATTCGCTCGGCGATGTAATCAGAGAATTCGGCGTTGGCATCCTCATCCATAAAGATTTCAACAAAGTTTTGTAACCAAATCCCGAACCCAGGCCCGTCATAGAGCCGGTCCCACAGCTCAAGCCGTTCTTCGCGAGAAACGCTGTAGAAACCGCGTCGGTCGGGTGCATGTTCGAAACCGCCTGGAGTTCGGGCGCAGGCGGCGAAGATTTCGTCGTAACGCTTTCGGATGTCGGCCATTTCCTCTTCAGAAATATCCCGATTGTTGAGTGGCGCCGCCCAATTCGCTCTGCGTTGAAACACCGTCAGAGTTTCGGCTTCTTTCGCCACCTCGGGAATTAGCTGTATTGCGGTCGCGCCGGTACCGATTACCGCGACTCGCTTGCCCGCTAATTCGACCGGTTCAATCGGCCAGTGGAAGGTGTGGAATGCCTCTCCTTCGAAACTATCGACTCCTTCGATACGAGGCATCGTTGGCACCGATAAGGGTCCTATTGCCGTCAAGACGAAACGCGCGGTCATCTTCCGCCCGTCTCGCAGGTGGATAACCCAACTACATGAAGACTCCTCAAATACCATCTCCTCGACGTAGCAGTTGAATTGCAGGTGTTCACGTAACCCGAACTTGTCCGCCACGAAATTCAAATATTTTAATGTCTCGGGTTGTGGCGAAAACATCTCTGTCCAGTGCCACTCTTCTAATAGTTCCTTATCCCACGAGTATCCGTAGGTGAAGCTTTCCGAATCGAAACGAGCTCCGGGATACCGATTTCGGTACCAGGTGCCGCCTAGGTCGTCGTCGCCTTCAAGAACTGTTGCCCTTACCCCGAGGTCGACGAGTCTTTTGATCTGGTAGAGACCTCCCACTCCCGCGCCAATGACCACGACTTCGTAATCGGGCTCAGTAGTCACGTCCGAAACGTTTTCGGCCGAAGTCTCGGCAATCATCTGATCAGTCATCAGCTTTGCTCCCGTCGTCTCTCCGAACTTGAACCAGGCCTGTGCTGAGGGAAGCGTACCCATAGATGAGATGCATTTGCCGGAGTAGCCAGATACATGTTTAGCGCCCGAACGGCAAGACCTTCAGCCCGACGTCCATGTTGGCAGACGTTTCTGGGAAAGCGACGCTAAGGCTGGTGTGACGGTGTCCGCTTCGTCAAAGTTGTGGACAGACAAGGCTTTTCCCTTGAGTGCTCATTTGGGAGTAGTTCTTCATGCCGTCTATGTCGAGGACTGACTCCAAGGACACCTTGTCACTGTAAGAACTGGCGAAGGTTGTGGTCAGTTCCGCCGCGACGCGCTGACGCAATTCATTGCTACGCTCCGGTCCTATTTTGGCTAAGAAATTAGGAAGCAACCAGCCCGCCACACCCCAAGCCATCCCGTAGTTTCTTCGAAGCATGGTTGGCCCTCGGTCTAGTCCGCCGTATATGTACAGCTGCTTATGAGTGGTAGATCCGTAGCGGCTGTATTCGCCATCATTCAAATTTGCTGCCACTTCCATTGCGTGAAGCACCTCCGTGGTCAATTCACCGCCTCCAACCGCGTCAAAGCCGATGGTTGCACCGGATTCTGCGATAGCAGCGACCAGGGCGTCACGAAAATCAGCGGAACTGGAGTTGACGACGTACTCCGCGCCTTGTGAGTTCAGAAGTTCGATGTGTTCTTCACGTCGAACGATATTGATGAGAGCGATCCCATCGTCGATACATATGCGGTTCAGCATCTGACCTAGATTCGAAGCGGCGGCGGTGTGAATGAGTGCTGAGTGGCCTTCAAGTCGCATGGTTTCGGTCATACCTAAGGCTGTAAGCGGGTTCACGAAACACGATGCGGCGTCAATGGCTTCAGTGCCTTGTTCGAGGACCAGGCAGTCCCTTGCTTTCACTAGGCGATGAGTGGCATACATTCCACCTGCGAGCGCGGCAACAACCTGCCCTTGGAGCGCCTGGGCTTCGTCCGAGCTTCCCGCGTCGATCACTACGCCGGCTCCTTCATTTCCTACGGGCATCGGTACGTCGAGCCGACCGGTGAGGCCGTCGATGGTTCCTTCGGGAAGCGACAGGGTAAGACCGGTGTCTGATTTCGACACGGTTGAGACATCCGCTCCCGCTAGGAGCATCCCGAGGTCACTCGGGTTGATTGGTGAGGCCTCGACCTCAAGGAGAACTTCGTCTGGGCCTGGGGTCGGGATCTCAAATTCTTCAATATCTAGACGGACCGTCGATTCTGAGGTGACGGTCGAGGTCAGTCGTTTAGCGTTAGACATATGCGTCAATTCCTTTCTTGGGTTGGAATACTGGTTTCTATGATGGGGAACTTCGTTGTGTGGGTACCACCAACACTGGTCGCGCGGTCTTAGGGGCGAACTTCGTAATAGCTGTTCATAGCGTGATCGATATCCAGTTGACGGAACTGGGAAAAGCCGGCTCGCTCAGTAAGTTGTTGCATCGCTGGGGCCGGCAATCCGAATACGCCATGTCCAGCTCCCCCAGATTCACTCATCCCTGACTGCAGGCAACCGGCAACGGATGCTGCGTACCCGAACACCGCGAGTGGCAGTTTCAAGTTTTCTTCCAGACTTCCTTTACTTGTCGGATCCACAATGAGCCAACGACCTTCTGAATTCAACGATTTGTAGATGGCTGTAGCTAGATCATCCGGTGAGGTCATGTCGTGAACACAGTCGAAAGTGGCTACAAACGAGAAGCTGCCGTCTTCTGGTAGACCTCCGTCACGAACGTCGTGAAACGTCGCGTTTGTCACTCCCGCCTGTATTGCGTTCTCTCGACAACGATCTAGTGCAAGGGGTGCGATTTCCCAACCGTGAAAGTCTGACTGTGGGAATGCTTCTGCCATCGTGACAACGGCCACTCCGCTTCCACACCCCACATCGGCAACTCGTGCTCCGTCGTTCAGGTCGTCGATGAGGCCGTCGAGTTCGGGCAGCACACTCTGCACGAGTACCTGCTCATACCAGGGTCGAAGTAGCCGCTCCATCCACTGCACTCGTCCTGAAGTTCCACCGCGTTCGGTGTCTGCCCAGGAGATACCTACACCGGTCTTGAATGAGCGGGGGATCTCTGAGAGCAGTGCTGTGCGTTGGGGAAGATTGTCGAACCAGCGTGCCATTGAGCGAAGGTCGTCTTCGTGTGCCAGGAGGACTCCAGCTTCGGCCGAGAGATGGAACATCCCGTCGCCCTCATATTCGACGAGACCGACAGCGGCTTGAAGACATAGCCATTCATGCACAAAACGCTCGTGTAGTCCGGCTTGAGATGCGACTTCGCCACTCGTCATAGGACCCCGTCCGTCCATAGCCCTATAGAGACCCATCTCGTCACCTAGATAAACCATTCCTGAAACGAGGGCCCCTTCATAAGCTCCCATGATTTTTTTGGATAGCTCACCTAACTTCTTTTGGTTCATTGTGGATCTCCCCGGATTCAACAGAGCGGCTTCGTTGTCACCTCTTGCCGCCAATATCTTTTCACAACGACCTGTTGAGGCTCCAGCCGACCGTGGACCGGCTTGTTGTCAGGGTTTCGACCCTGGCTACCCAAATCAACTTCTGGCTACGCCCATAGGGATGTCTTAGTTGGTCACCGCACCTTTTGACAAACGTTCGTGCTGAGGTTTTTAGATCGTAGGTTGAGATAGGGATGCGTGAAACCACCGATCTTTCGTTCGCGTGCTCTGAGGGATTTCTTTGATCGGTCATGGCATCTACGATTGTCTAATGGTTAACGACATAGAAGTCCGCCCTACGAATAGTCGAGTCACAGTCCGTGTCGGTGACGTAACCGTTGCTGACTCCGAGGAAACTCACGTCCTTGTTGAAGGATCCCTCCCGCCTCGTCATTACTTTCCCCGTGACGACGTGCGCATGGATTTGTTTTCTCCCAGCGACAGCGTGACCCACTGTCCTTACAAGGGTGACGCTTCTTATTGGAGCTTGATTGTCGACGGCGAACAGTTCGAGGACATCGTATGGTCCTATGAAAATCCGATCCCTGAGATGGCGGTCATAAGCGGATTACTTTGTTTTTACGATGAACAAGTCACCCTTGAGGTGAACGCCTGACCGCAACCGAAGCGGTGTGTTGTCATCGACGCCAAAGTTAGCCACGCCACCCGGTTGGTTAGAGGTCTAGCAGTCGCCCTCGTTGTGGAACTTTGCGCTTCCTTCCGAGCCCCAACCAGTTACGACGCCATCTGCTACTGCCAGGTTTACTCTGCCGGCCACAAACTCTTGGGTCACCATGAGTACTTCACAGTCTCGTTGAAGAACTCGGTGAGGAAGTTCTAAGGAGTCGAGGAGTAGACCGACTTGTCGTTCGGTGAGACCCACGATGTTGATAGCTTCGACG
>DGLO01000109.1:17972-26338 GCA_002388005.1 Candidatus Neomicrothrix sp. UBA4542 | reverse complement strand
CCCACGATGTTGATAGCTTCGACGATTTTCTCGCACACGTCTTGTGATTCAGGGTCATAGCAAGGAAGGTTTCGGGGCCCGAGCGACTGCTTGAGGCGGAATAGTTGAAAAACCTGGCCGACGTCTGCTCCAGGTCTTGAGGCTGCTAGATCCCATATCTCTTCTAGTTCTACCAGCTCGGGTGGCTTAACTATTTCCTCAACATCTGAGTCTTGGTTCGATTCGTTAGCTTGATCGACGACTAACGAAGTTGATGCTTGGGAGCTGCCGTTCACTAGGGCATCTTCGTTTGAAACCGATGGATCTTGAGAGCAAGACATCGAGAGGGAAACCACGACAAGGATCGCCAAGATGTGTCTCACAGCATGACCTTAATTGGATCGTTGCTATCAGTCAGATTCAGGCCAGACCGTTTCTTGGGGCATTTCGTGACGTGGAGCGGCGGTATCGGCTTGTTGTGCGGTTACCTCAGAAGACTTCTGATAGCGGCTGGTGACGCAGTGTGGTCAGTCCGTAGACGGCCAAAACGTTCTCCTGGAACATGTTGCAGGCAACCAGGCGGGTTTCACCTCGACGGTGGATCACTTCACTGGTGACGCGGAAGGGAGTTTCGGTAATCGCTTCGAAATAGTCGAGTCGCATGTTGATAGTTGACTGAAAGCCCGGCGTGCCTTCCACGTCGCTTTGTGCAACGAAGAGGGAAGCAATGTCTACATATGCGGCGGTGAAGCCACCGAACAGCTGGCCTGCCGGGTTCAGTGCAAACTCGGGAAGATGACACAACAGCTCAAGCCGACCGGGAGCCGAACTTGTGACTGACCATTCCGAGGCGCCGAGTAAGTCGAATGGAGCTAGTCCGGGATTCATGAGCCGACCCTCGGGAACATTTTCACGCCATTTGAGTAATTCGGCAATTTTTTCGTCACTCATGAGAAGCACTTTCTAGCTCGGGACCGATGAACGGAAAGGTTGCACATTGTCTCGGCGATCATTCCAACCTTTCACGCCGTTAGTTGGTAGTTCTGGCAGCAGCGAGCATGGCTGCCCCTATGGCTCCAGCTGATTCGCCCGCCGCGGCGGGCTCTATACGAACTGTTTCTCTTTGGTCGGCCCCAATCAACAACTTGTCGAAGGCCGTTCGCACTCTCGGTCCAAAGAGATCCCACTCTTCGATGAGACCTCCACCCAAGATGATGATTTCGGGGTCAAGCAACCCTGCGCAGTTAGCTAGCCCTACTGCGATCCACCAACTGTATGTGTCGATCACCTGGATCGCTTCTTCATCACCTTGTCGGGCGGCAGACGTGACCTGTTCACCTGTAATTTCTTCCGTTTTCCCCTCCAACTGTTCCGCGATGGCGGTCAGGCGTCCTTCTGACGCCGATTGGGTCGCCAGGTTGGTGAGCCCAGTCCCTGAAGCGTATGACTCCCAACAGCCCCTCATTCCGCAGGCACAGGTGGGACCGGCCGGGTTGACCATCATGTGGCCAGGCTCTCCGGCCATTCCATCGGCCCCGCGAACTACGGTGCCCTCGGATATGAGAGCTCCTCCAATTCCAGTGCCGAGTGTCACCAAGAGAGCCTGTTCAACATTTCGCGCAGCACCTGTAGCTATCTCGGCACGAGCAGCACAGTTGGCGTCGTTGTCGACATAGACCGGCACACCGACGAGCGGTTCCAGGGAGCGCCCAAGTTCAAGACCATCAGCATCAACCAAGTTCGGTGCTCGGCGTAGTTGCCCTTTGTTGTCGACCAGACCTGCGATACCTACGCCGAGACCTTCGATATTGATGTCGTTACCCACCTTTCCGGCTAGTGATTCGAAGAGAGCGAAGGCGCATTCAATAATGCCCACACCGTTCTTCGGGGTGGGCCTCTTCTCTTCGGCGAGAATTCTGCCATCGCGAGTGAGGACTACGCCTAGGGCTTTGGTACCTCCGATATCGATACCGATCGACGCGCTTTCGGAAGCCGTTCCATCAACGTTCACCTCTATAGGCTTCTAGGCCGCGGCCGGTCAATGCAAGTTCTTCGTGTTTCGACGACAACTTGTTACCAAGACTGGGAAACTACGTCGAGTACCAACAAGGGGATTCTGATG
This sequence comes from Candidatus Neomicrothrix sp. UBA4542, assembly GCA_002388005.1. Taxonomy (GTDB): domain Bacteria; phylum Actinomycetota; class Acidimicrobiia; order Acidimicrobiales; family Poriferisodalaceae; genus UBA2110. The sequence continues at coordinate 24,237 of DGLO01000109.1, read as the reverse complement.
GAAAGCGTCATTTACGAAATCAGGGATCGCGTTGCCTACGTGACCATCAACCGACCCGAGGCCTATAACGCTTGCGACCAGCCAACGTATGATCGATTGGCTGAAGTATGGACAGATTTCGCTCACAACGACGACGCATGGGTAGCGATTTTGACGGGAGCGGGAGACAAAGCGTTTTGCGCGGGCAGTGACATAAAAAAGAACTTCAATTCGGTCCCTGATCCAGCGCAGAGTTTCGCGTCCGCCGGTCAGGGAGACCTGATGCGCGGCCTTGAGATATGGAAACCAGTGATCGCGGCAGTCAACGGTCATTGCAACGGAGGTGGTCTTGAGCAAGCACTCGGTTGCGATATACGCATAGCCTCCGATAACGCACAATTCGGTTTGGGGGAAGTGTTATTAGGTTTGTTGCCTGGCGGCGGAGGCACTCAACGACTTCCGCGCACAATTCCTCTTGGGCACGCGTTGTGGATGCTGTATAGCGGCGAGCGAATTGACGCCGAAGAAGCCCTCCGTTTGGGTCTCGTGAACAAGGTAGTGCCATTAGAAAACTTGATGCCCACCGCGCAACAAATGGCCGAAAAGCTTCTGAGCGCTGGCCCTCTCGCCGTTCGAGCAATTAAACAAGCAGCCGTTCAGGGGCTAAGCATGCCCCTCGAGGACGGCCTTCGCCTCGAACAGCATCTCTTTCGTCTTCTCGCAACCACCGAGGACAGCGCCGAAGGCACTCGGGCCTTCGCTGAAAAGCGCCCGCCTCAGTGGAAGGGCCGCTGAGGTATCTCATGACCGAGAGGCTCTACCTCCTTGACGCCACAATCCAAGACTTTGATGCCGTGGTGGTCGCAGTTGACCAAGACCGAATTGAGCTAGATAGGACCGCTTTTTACGCGACGGGAGGCGGCCAACCTCACGATACGGGCCTCCTGACGTGGTCCGATGGCGACAGCGCCGTCGAAGATGTACGAACAACTGATGGTCGTGTGTGGCATCACCTCAGCGGCGACATTCCCAATGTCGGCGCCTCAGTGACAGGAGTGATCAATCAAGAACGCCGTCATCACATGATGCGAACTCACACAGCCATGCACATTCTGTGCGGCGTGATGTGGCAAAGATGGCAGAGAGTCGTGACCGGGGGAAACATGGACGCGTTGTCGGGTCGCATGGATTTCGAACTCGACGAATTCCCTCAAGGATTTATTGAAGAAGTAGAAAATCTTTGCAATGCGGAGATCGCAGCTGACCGCCCAGTCGAAGTGTCCTTCTTAGCTCGTTCTGACGCCGTGTTGGACAGGGATTTGATACGAACAAAAGTCAATCTGATTCCGGACTCGGTAACAGATATTCGTGTGGTGGACATCGTCGGCTTAGACAAGCAAGCCGACGGAGGGACGCATGTTGCCTCTACCAGCGAAGTGGGCAGAATCGAGATCACTAAAACGGAATCAAAGGGTCGCGGCTTCAAGCGAGTCAGATTCGTCGTTCACGACGGATAGCACTTGTCGCTCTTCACTTTCGCCAGATCGCGGGATCCAAATCATCGGGTAACAAAAGGAAGAGCATGGTCGCGTTCTTCGGGCGGAATTTCGATTTGTGACCTTGCCCGGTGAGGTCATCAGCTAGAAGAGCCATCCCAGGCGAAATGAGCCGAACTTCACCGGAACCGGTCTCAATTTCAACTTCTCCTTCTAAAGGAACGACGATCTGCCGACGTGGCGCATTGTGAAAGTCCATGTCGACGGCCGGCTGTCGCGTCCGAAATATCGCTCCTCCCAGTGGCAGTGCCACAGTTTCGTATCCCCGCACTTGTTTAGTGGAAGGCACTTCTAGGTCTTCTATGACGGTTTCGCCTTCTTGGGTTCGTATCCACACGAGGTGCATGTTGAGCTCCTTAGAGCAGTCGCAAAGTTCGTTAGGCAAAAAGTGGAGGGTTTGGTAGCGCGCCGCGGCTGGTTTCATAGGACGCCGAAATTTGCAAACACAGGCTTTCGCTGCCCCCGCGGCATGCTATTTGAACCGATGTCGGCAAACCGTCGCTTGACACGCCCGATGGAACCGAACTCGCGCACATTCCTAGGTAGTTGATTGCGCGTGTAAACCGCGCCGGCGTCGATTCTTCGTCGGCTTCGTCTAAAGGCAACGGCAGCATGGGCGTTGTAGGAGTGACTAGAGCATCAAAGTCTTGTAACGCATCAAGGAAGTTGTCGCGGTCATTCTCGCGCTGCAGTACCGCACCTACATACTCTGCTGAGGAAATGCCTGCACCGGGCACAAACCTGGCGCGAACATTTTCGTCCACCTCCGCCTTGGGGTCGTCCATGATGTGTCCGTGATGAAAATATCCTTCGGCGGTCACGATGACGAACGTTGCGACCTTCATCTCCTCGAAAGGTTTAGGTGCCTCAAAGGTGGCGATAACTGCACCTAGTTCTTCTAGCAAATTGAGTGCTTCGTCGTACGCTTGGAGTTGATCCGCATCGATTCCCTGTCGTTCCGTATCGGGCAGACACCCGATTCGTAGTCCTCCTATACCTGCGGTGAGGTCAGTTCCGGACGGTTTGGACGACATCGCGTCATACATGACCGCGACGTCAGCGACACTCCGAGCCATAGGTCCTGGGGTATCCAAGGTGTGCGAAAGGGGCACAATCCCATCTGTAGGGAGCATTCCCTCAGTCGTCTTGAGGCCGACAATTCCACAAAAAGCGGCTGGAAGCCGGACCGAACCACCCGTGTCGGTACCAATCGCGCATTGAACCATGCCCGATGCCACCGCTGTTCCTGAGCCACTTGATGAGCCGCCCGGGGTCCGGGCGATTTTTTCATCCCATGGGTTATGGGGCGTGCCCAGTCGCTGATTTGTTCCCCAGCCTCCCATGGCGAACTCAACTGTCTTCGTTTTCCCTACAAGGATCCCGCCAGCGTCTAACAGCCGTTGTGCTATTGACGCGGTCGCCGGTGATTGACGATCTTTCCATTCATAACAACCCGCCGTGGTGATCTTTCCTTCGACATCGACGATGTCTTTCAGAGCGAAAGGCACGCCGTGAAATGGTCCTTTCGGAGTGCCTTCAACAATGGCAATCGAAGCTAGGTCAGCTGCCGCTCGAGCCTCTTCTTCATACACCGCCTGCCACGCTCCAACAGCGGGATCGAGTGCTTCAATGGCGTTAAGGCATTCTTCAATCGCATCACGAGGGGTGAGCGTCCCATCCCCGTAACACTTAATTAATTCACTTACCGAAGTCACCATCGTCGTCTCCGTCTTCTCAAACTGTCAGTCGCGTCCCAATAATGTTTTGATTCATGCAAAGCTAACGGGATGTCGTCAGCGCCAACCGTCAATGTCGATCCTGCAGCTTTTTGGGCTGATCCCTATCCCCTGCTCGCCGAAATGCGGGCGACCGCACCCATCTGTTTTGTGCCAGAACTCGGTGCCACATTAATTACTCGCCGGGACGACATTCATCTCTGCGAAAAGAACGTGGCCGTGTTTTCTTCGGACCAGCCGGGCGGCTTGATGAATGTTTTGATGGGCCACAACATGATGCGTAAGGACGGCGACGAGCATCGTCGAGAGCGGTTCGTGTACTACCCCACTATTTCTCCGAGAAAAGTGGAGCAAGTGTGGTCGGCTTTGTTCGAACAACTCGCCGATGCCGTTTTGGATGACTTTGAAGAATCGGGCTCGGTTGACCTGGTTCCCGACTATGCGACCGCGGTGAGCGGTGAAGCACTGAAGGCGGTCACTGGTCTTACGCAAGTCCGCTTCCAAGATCTCAACGCCTGGAGTCAGGCCATGATTGATGGGGTCGCCAACTACACGGGCAATCCTGAACTTGAATCACGATGTCATGACGCCACGGCAGCGATAGATGCAGCGATAAGCGAACGTCTCCCTGAGATAAAACAACAGTCCGATTACAGCTTGCTGTCTGTAATGACAGAAGCTGGGATGCCCGAAGAAATGGTCCGAGCCAATATCAAGTTGACGATTTCTGGTGGCCAAAACGAACCTCGCGATGCTATCGCCGGGGCGATATGGGCGCTCTTAACCCACCCCGACCAACTGGATCTAGCTCTCTCAGGTGAAGTGTCATGGTTGCAAGTTTTCGAGGAATACTGCCGCTGGATTGCCCCTATCGGCATGTCGCCTCGCCGGGTAGCGGTTCAACATACCTACGGGGGTGTGGTCTTCGAGCCGGAGGAGCGGGTATTTTTCATGTTTGGTTCCGGTAATCGAGATGAACAATATTTTGATGAACCCGACCGTTTCGATGTGACGCGTGACACCACTGCGTCACTTCACTTTGGGGCTGGACCGCATTTCTGCGCGGGGGCCGCTGCTTCTCGGAGTCTGGTGGGAGACGTTGCGTTGCCGAAGATATTTGAGCGTCTCGACAATCTCGAAATCGATCTTGGAAACGCCCCAGTCGAATTTGGGGGTTGGGCGTTTCGAGGACCGTTACGGCTTCCAGTTAATTGGGGCTGACGGTGCTGTAATTGCTGCGGCCGTTGCATGTGCCAGTTAGTGGCGACCTAGACGGCCTGCACTACTCCATCCGCGGCGGGATCTGCTCCTCCGTCTAGGCGCCCATCGTTTATCCGAATGCCATGCACCCACGCGAAGTCATGTGTGCGTGGGCTCCTAATAACTTCATAGCCGTCGCCTTCCAAAGCATCTGTGACGGCCCACGGAATTCCGTTCGAGACATCGATAGCGCTACTGGTTCCCGAAACTCTCGGAGCCGACACAGCTTCCAACATATTCATGTCGAAGTCGATGCTGTTCAGAAGCACTTGGGTGACACCCATAGCGATTTGAGTTCCGCCAGGAGCACCCAGGACATGGCTCAATTCACCGTCACCGCGGAACACCATCGTGGGACAAAGCGAACTGAATCGGCTTTTCCCTGGTGCCAAGGAATCAGCATTTCCAGGTCGGGGATCAAACACGGCCATGCATCCGTTAAACATGAACCCGAGCCCATCGGTGATGACGCCTGATGGCATTCCCAGCGAGTGGGTCATAGACGCAGCGTTGCCGTTTTCATCAACTACGCAAACGTGGGTTGTATCGCGAGGCTCGTATGCCAACCGCTCCACGGACGCCCGTTCCCCGGCTTGGATGGAGGCGGCGTGTTCTGCGGCATGAGCTTTCGAGATCAATTTCTCAAGTGGTACATCGAAGTGGGCCGGGTCACCGACATAGGCGTCTTTGTCGGAAGTAGCCCTTTTCATTGCTTCAGTGACAGTTCGGACATATTCGATGCTGTTGTGACCCATAGCTGTGAGGTCAAATTGTTCGAGTACGTTGAGCATTTCAAGCACCATCACCCCGCCCCCGGGGGGATGGTTTGTTGCGACTTCAAGACCGCGGTAGATGCTGCGAATCGGGTCATTGTGAGTCGTCCGATAGTCAGCAAGGTCCCTGTCGTTCATTAGTCCGCCGTGTGCGGCAATATCTTCGGCGATCCGTTCGGCGAGTTGACCGGTGTAGAACACGTCGGCGCCGTCGGAGGCGACGAGTCGTAAGGTCTCCGCAAGATCCTTATTGGCGACCACGTCTCCAACTCGCTTGACGGACCCATCCGATCGGAAATAGATCTCTCGGCCTGTGGCGGAGTAGCGGAGTCGTTCTAGGTTGTCGGTTCGCCCCATCGAGGCCCCTTCGACCCACCAACCAGCAACGTGGGGGCGAACGACGAATCCTTTTTCCGCCCACTTAATTGCGGGAGCCACAATTTCATCCCAATCTTTTTCTCCCCATGTCGTTTGGGCTTCGAAATAGGCCTTGAGCGAACCCGGTGTCGCAATCGCCTGGTAGCCAAGGTCATTGACCTGGCCCTCTAGAACGAAACCAAAACCATCTCGGGTTTCCCCCACAACAATGTCGGCCCATTGGTCGGCGCGAGTGGCAAGGGGAGACTTCGCATGGAAGTCAATGCACCGATGGATGTCCTTATCGGGCAAATACACCTGCAGGTTTCCGAAACCGGCGATACCGCACATTTGAGGGTCCACGACCCCGGCGACAAGACCACAGGCGATGGCGGCATCAACTGCGTTGCCTCCTGCGCGCAATATGGCCGCTCCGGCTTCAACCGCTTCGGGTTGGGCAGCGACCACCATCGCGCAGTCATGTTTACTCACAATGGTCCTTCGCAGTCGAAGTGGTCTACCGATATTCGGGTTTGGCTCCAGGGACCGCGAGCGGGGGACATTCCCAGCTCAACAGTTCGGGAAGGCATTGTTCAGCGAAGAG
>DGLO01000109.1:10979-17592 GCA_002388005.1 Candidatus Neomicrothrix sp. UBA4542 | reverse complement strand
GGCATTATTGCGTTCATACCGATCATTTTGCTCATGTGATCGAACTTCTCCAGAACTTGTTCGGGGGTTCCCCACGGCATCAAATCAGCGAAATCTTGGGCTGCGCGGTCAGCACCCTGTTTTTCGATATAGCCCGTGATGCCGGTATAGAACTCGTAACCCTTAACTCCTTCATGGGGAGCCTTCTGGAACTCGTAGTGCCTCATCACGCTCTCGTAGTTGGCCCCGATGTATTTCCGAGCCATTTCCTCTGCCCTATCCGCGCTTTCGTCGACGAAAACCGATCCTCCACAAAACGGCGGAGGTCCGGGCTCTCCGTTGACTTGTTCGAACACTCGGTTGTACTCAACGAGGTCCTCCTGCACAACCGCCCACGGCTTTTGCGGGATGACAAGTACGCCGTAACCCAACTCTGCCATGAGAGGCATCGATTCCGGGGACACAGCCGCTGCGTAGGCTCTTCCCTTGAATGAGTGCTGGGGACGTGGTCGGATCTCTCGAAGTGGTTGCGATCCAAACTCGGTGTCGTACTCCATCTTTCCAGACTCAAGTGCGTCCATGACCAGTCCGGCATATGACACGAGTCGTTCCCGCGAGGTGTTCATGTCAACTCCGAAACCTTCATACTCAATGCGGGCGAGGCCTCTACCGATTCCGAGAATCATGCGGCCGTTCGACATGGTGTCAAGCAAAGCTATGTCCTCAGTAATTCTGAGCGGATCATGCCACGGCAACACGATCACGCCTGTACCTAGAAGCACATCAGGGTGTTTGCCTGCCATGTACGAAAGAAACTGCACGGGCTCAGGACACATCGTGTAGTCATCAAAGTGGTGTTCAACGGTCCATAAAGACTTAAAGCCGAGTTCTACCGCGAGATCACATAATCGAAGTTCCTCGGTGTAAACCTCCTGGTCAGGTAGCCCATTGAACGGGTTCTGAAAGACGACGGTGTAACCGGTGTGCATGAGATGTCCCCCCTCTTGTGCGACATCACGAAACTACACCGAGTCGAACGCTGCCTGTGGGTGTTCTACCCACGACAAGATGTGTAACTGGCTGAAAGAATGATCGATAGCTAGAACCGGAGAGGACCGCAATGACTGAGAACGGATCCGCTAAAGCCCACGCCGCCTGGATATCGACGGTGGTAGAAGAAGTCTTAGAACCTGAACTTCCAATCTTGGATCCTCATCATCACCTCTGGCTCGATGAGGGCCACACTGGGTGGCCATACACTCTCCATGATTTACACAATGACACCGGTAGCGGCCACAACGTCGTTGGCACCGTGTTTCTTGAGTGCCGTGCCCAGTACCGAACTGATGGCCCGAATCATCTTCGACCCGTGGGGGAAACCGAGTTTGTTACCGAGCTCGCCGAAAAGAGCGCTTCCTCAAGCGGAGCAGAAATTAAGGCGATCCAAGCCCATGCTGATGTGTCGTTAGGTGCAGCGGTCGAAGAGGTGCTTGAGGCCCACGAAATAGCTGGAAGAGGTCGCTTCCGTGGGGTTCGATATATCACCGCTCAAAATGATCATCCTCCCTTAGCGATGCCTTCGAGTGCCGTAATGAACGACTCGGGGTACCTAGATGGGGTTCGTCGAGTGGGTGACCTCGGTTACACCTACGACGCGATGGTCTATCACCCACAATTGGCTGAATTTGTTGACGTAGCTCAAGCCTGTCCTCAGACGCCCATCGTTCTTGATCACCTAGGTGGAATATTGGGGACAGGTCCCTACAAGGATCAGCGAGGGCAAATTCTTGAGGAGTGGAAAGCGCAAATGACCAAGATTGCTGCTTGCAGCAATGTTTTCTTAAAGCTCGGCGGTATTGGAATGCCGATGATGGGGTTCAGGTGGGATAAGCGTGACAGGCCAGCAAATTCCGTTGAGCTAGCCGATGCTTGGAGCGACCCAATTCAATTTGCTATCGAAGTCTTTGGGTCAGAGCGATGCATGTTTGAATCCAATTTTCCGGTTGATAAACGGGGCGCCGGTTATGTGCCCTTATGGAACAGCTTCAAACGCATCTCCGCTAGTTATTCAGCCGATGAGAAAACCGATCTGTTCCACGACACGGCCGCACGGGCATACCGACTCCCCTTACTTGCGGAAAACTGAGCCCGGGCTGTCTAACCGAGACATCAATTCTCGTAGATTGATGACTTGCCTTCAGCTGCCCTTCTCCTGTCCTGACAAACTCTTCTTATGGTTCATCAAGTAGGCATCATTGGTCTCGGGACGGTCGGGTCTCGTTTCGTTGAGCAGTTCAACAATCACCGCGAATTCGATTTAGTGGCTGCATGGGATGTCGACCCTGCAGCGTGTTCAGTTCATGAAGACTCTGTCAATCTTTGTTCGGGTGCCGATGAGGTGATTGCCAACTCGGATCTGGTGTACATCGCCGTTCCGCCACGCCACCATCGCGTCTATGTGATGAGTTGCATTGCTGCGAACACGGCAATTTTTTGTGAGAAACCTCTTGGGATCGACCTAGTTTCAAGTCGAGAGTTGGTGGATGCAGTAATCAGCAGTGGCTTACCGGCCGGAGTGAATTTTGTGTTTAGCGCAGCGCCTTCAGCCCATGAACTTCAACGCAAGATAGAGAACGCAGAATTTGGAGATCTGACTCGAGTGGATCTGCGATTGCATTTTTCAAGATGGCCACGTGTTTGGCATGAGAGGGCGCAGTGGCTACGTCTACGCGATCAAGGGGGATGGATCCGTGAAGTCGCCTCACATTTCATTTTCTTGGCTTCGCGCTTACTTGGTCCCATCACCATGGAAAGTGGGGATGTTTATTTCGAAGACGGCCCCAACGGCGTCCTCTGCGAAACGATCGGCCTCGCCCGCTTCGCGTCGAGTTCGGCACCCCTCACCCTGGCTGGCACAAGCCAAGGAGCGGGACCCGACGTCGTTGATCTAACAGTCAGAGGCACCCATGGCTCGGCGAGAATCTGGGACTGGTATCGGCTTCAACAAATTGACGGCGATGATTGGGTGGACGTCTTTGGTTCCGAGCGCGAGGTACTCGGCGTCGACGCGTACACCTCTCAATTAGATCAACTAGACCGAATGATGAGAGGCGAGAAACACACCATCGCTACATTCGCGGAAGCCTTGTCGGTTCAGGAGTGCGTTGAAGCGTTGTTAGCTGTATGAAATTCGGGGCGGCCCACCACGCAAAACTCGCCGCCTTCAGGGTCAGCTAACACCACTGCTATAAAGCCCAGATGGCTCGGCTCGCCTGCGGGAGTGATGACTGTAGCCCCAATACCGATGAATCGTTCTACCTCTGCCGTTATGTCGTCAACGAACAAATCGAGATGGACCCGATGTTTCGCTGTCTTTCCCTCAGGAACCTTTTGAAACGTCAGGTGGTTGACCGCACGCTCTATATCTGATCCGGAGATGGTGATGTAGGGGTCACCATTTCCTTGCCGATTGTTAAAACCGATCGCTTCCGCCCAGAAGTCGGCGAGCTGCTCGGGATCGTGACAATCGATAGTCACACCCATAGCGCGAAGACCCATATCGATGGTCCTAGACAGCGTCGACCGGTGGCAAGTTGGTTGAATGCCTTCGGAATTAGTTAGGTTAAGCACTCGGTCGATAGGAAATGAGAACTCGGGATGAACACTGACTCGTTCAGACAAATGGTTCAAGAGCGTCGCAGTGTGCGGGGCTATCGAAGCGACCCGGTCCCGCGAGAAGTGATCGAGGAGATCATCGATATCGCCGGAGGCGCCCCATCTTCGATGAACACTCAGCCATGGCATTTCCATGTTTTGACCGGTGAACCTCTCGATTTGATTCGACAGGGCAACACCGACCGAATGGTGAGCGGAGCTGCCCCTCAAAGGGAAATCTCGCTCAACCACGGTTACGAAGGGGTACATCGCAAACGCCAAATCGAAATCGCAGTGCAGTTGTTCGAATCAATGGGGATCGCCTGGGAAGACAAGGAACGACGTCGCGACTGGGCGATGCGCGGCTTCCGTCAGTTCGATGCGCCGGTATCGATTGTGGTCACCTGCGACCGCACACTCGAACACGACGCAGTCGGCCACTTCGATTGCGGGGCGGTGACTTATGGTCTGGTGTTATCAGCTTGGACTAAAGGACTCGGCTGCGTGATCAACGGTCAAGGCATCATGCAGTCCGACGTTGTCCGAGAGCATGCAAACATCCCAGAAGATCAAGTGATCATGACCTGCGTAGCGATGGGATACCCCGACGATAGCTTCGTGGCGAACGACGTGAAATCAACTCGACGTACCGTCGACGAGGTTGCGAGCTTTGTCGGATTTGATGACTAACTGCGACTCCCCAACTCGATGTTCAAACGAGTCTCGCTGATGCCGTCCTCGCGAGCGATCCTCGGAGCATTCGTCGCAGCACATGTCTTTAATGACTTTTACGCCACCGTTCTCCCAGCTTTCCTACCTGCTTTGGCAAGAGAGTGGGATCTCGACTACGCGGAACTGGGACTCTTATCTTTTTCCTTCACCCTTCTCACAGGAATCCTTCAACCCTTGCTGGGTCACGCAGCAGATCGAGAAGGGAAAAGAAGGTTCATCGTAAGCGTAGGCTTTTTCGTAGGCAGCATCGGATTTCTATGCATGGCAGTCGCCCCATCATTCTGGGTAATTACTGTCGTAAGTCTTCTCTGTGGTCTCGGCACCGCCACCTATCACCCTCAAGCAACTGCGTTTATCGTGAACGAGTACCCCGACGACCGGGGCCGCATGCTCGGCATCCATGGCTGGGGCGGTTCAATCGGACATTTTCTCGCCCCAGCTGTAGCGACCATAGCCATCGCCGTTCTGGACTGGCGATGGGCGATGGTCATTATCGCGATCCCGTTGACCGCCACCGGTCTCGGCCTTCACTTCTTCCTACCTGAGAGCACTCCCAACCCTCAAGCCACCCTACGCGGCGCTATTCGGCGACCACTAATTGTCGCATCGTTAGCCTTTGGTCTCTCAAACATCGTCCTATACAGCTTCGTCACTTTCGTAGTAAAGATGCTGGTAGATGAAGGCTGGGCAGAAACAACTGCGGGAGCCACTCTTACCGCCATGCTTCTCATCGGAGCGGTCGCTCAACCCGTAGGAGGGCGAATTTATGATCGATTCGGAGGGCGGCGGCTCTTCGTCGGTGCCAACCTCGGGATCATCACTGCGGTACTGGTCTTTTCTCAAACCTCGGGAGCTATCTCCCTAATCGCCGTTGGCACGGTGGCCATGTTCGGGTTCGGGTTGTTCCCGGTGTCGCTGGCTATCGCAAGCAAAATCGGGGGAGAAAAACGGACTGGCTTCTCCGTTGGAGTCCTCTTCGGAGTTACAGGTTTGTTAGGTGCTGCTGCACGCCCAGCCGTCGGGGCTCTGGCCGAAGCCTTGGGCGATATCCGTGTGGCGTTGTCGTGGACAGTTGTCTCCGCTATCGCTGCTCTCCCCTTCGCAATGCAGCTTGAGGCTGATAGGTCAACGAGCTGAACGCCACATGCTCCACATTGTGGGACCGTTCGGCATAACAATTTCGTTAACGACCTCAAAACCAAGGCGTTGATAGAGCGGGACGTTCCGAGGACTCGAGCTTTCTAGATAACAAGCGTCCCGGGTTTGGTCGGCGAGGTCCAACGTGTACTGGATGATTGCGCCACCGTGTCCCCGTCCCACTAGATCCGGTTTAATCCCCACAGTGTTGAGGTAATAATGGGGCTCCTTTGGGTGCATTTCACCGATCATCGATAAGCCTTCGCCTAGTTCACCAGCACGGTCAGGATTGGCACCCAACACCAGGTACCAGAGTTGGCGGAAAGTGCCGCCTTCATGAAGATCGCGACCCGGGGGCGCCCAGATGGTGCCTCCTACAATTTCATCCTTGTCTAGCAACGCCCAACTGGTGCCCATTTCTGCCGCACACTCGAGTTCCACTCGCATCCACGCCTGAGCGAGCGTCACTCGAAACTCCGACTCCTGAAAAATCCACGACATCCAAGGATCTTGTTCGAACGCGTGCGCGAGCAGGAGGCTCATACCTCGTATATCGTGCGCCTCAACAGGTCTGATTTCTGTAGTCACCCGAGTGCCCCTCATAATCTCGGCGCATCGTATCTTCGCGCTCGCCTAGCGTGGGCGACGCTAACCGGATCGAGGAGCCTTTATGGCCGAAATGAACAGCGACGAACGCGACAACTTTTTGAATGAAGTACGAGTGGGGATACTGGCTATAGAACGAGACGATAAAGGCCCTTTGTGTGCACCAATCTGGTACCGATACTCCGCCGATGTTGGGTTTGAAATACTAATGGCGTACGACTCAGCGAAATCGGTTCTTCTTCGACGTCACGGAGCCGCAACAGTTTGTGTTCAAGACGAGCAACTCCCCTACCGGTACGTCACCGCTGAAGGGGAAGCCGTCGTTGAGTTGATGACCGGAGAAGAAAGAGATCACGTTCTTCGCGACATCGCAACCAGATATCTAGGCGATGAACTGGGTAACCAGTACGCCGATGCGTTTCCGGGGCACGATGAGGCCAAGGTAACTATTAAACCGCGCCGTTGGAACAGCGACGTCCTTGGTTGAACCATTCGGCGGCATTTG
>DGLO01000109.1:3783-10640 GCA_002388005.1 Candidatus Neomicrothrix sp. UBA4542 | reverse complement strand
GCTCAGAGTAATGATGCCAACGCTTCGCGCGTTCGGATGCGTTCGTCGGGGTTGCCGCCGAATTCGGCAACAATGATGTCGTCGGCACCAGCGTCAATTGCTGCCTGGAGACGATCCGCTATTTCGGATTCATTACCGACGATTGCTATTTCCTCAGGACCGGCGAGACCCTCCCTGTCCAACATCGCTCTATAACTGGGCAACGTGCCGTACATTTGCCAGACCTTGGCCGCCCTTTCCATGCCGGCATCCATATCGTCGGTGCACAGCACCGGTAAACCGGCAAGAACACGCGGCTTAGGCCTTCCGGCCTCGGAAGCCGCTCCACAGATTTCGGGCACGGTGAGCTCGGCGAGGGTTTTGTTGCCGGTCATCCAGGTGATGGTTCCGTCAGCCAGACGTCCAGTTAAACGAAGCATTTGGGGCCCTAGGGCAGCTACAAGCACTTGTGGAACAGGAGCTCCTAGTCCCAGAGCCGGATTTCGAGCGGTCAAAGTTTCGCCCTCAAAGCGGACAGGTTCGTCTCGCAACTGGGGATTCAGAACTTCGAGGTATTCGCGTAAATGGCGGACAGGTTTGTCGAAGTCGTAGCCGTACTGCTTTTCTATAACCGGCTTATGGGACAGACCTATGCCAAGCGCGAGGCGATCGCCGATGACGGAAGTCACCGAGAGAGCTTGCTGCGCCATCACCATTGGATGCCGGGGGTAGGTGGGAATGACCGCGGTACCAAGTTCTATTTCTGGCACAGCCGCGCCAATATGGCTAAGTGACGTTAGGGCGTCAACACCCATGGGCATTTGTGGAAGCCAGTAGGACGGAAAACCCGCTTCATGAGCGGCTCGAGCGTCAGCAATTGCTTCCTCAACGTTGAAGAGTTTTCCTGCGGGTCCACTGAAAATACCTATACGCATTCGCGCCTCCAATTAGCAAGGAATGTTCTCATCACCTTGACACATGGCAGGCTAGGGGTGTCGGGGAGAAGCCGAGTGCTCACGGATCAACAACTAGCTGATTATCACCGAGAAGGATTCTTAGTTCTGAAAGGCCAAGTATGTGACGCCGACATTTGCCGATTGGAAGAAGGGTTCGAGCGGAACCCCCCGCTTGACGGCACCTTGTACGACGTTCGCGAGTTGGAATATCCCGAACCCGGAAGGTACACCCTCGCTAATAACTGTCTAAAGGACCCCGATCTTTCTTTCTTGGCCGACCACCATCAAATTACGCCCGCAGCGGGTCAAGTGCTAGGAGCTGAGCCCAAACTGTCGGCTTACGTAATTTATGACCGAACACCGGGGGGGCCGGGAGTACCAAGCCACAATGACTACAAACGATGGAGACCTGTGGGTTCATCGATGAACTGGGTCTTTGCGATCGTTCCTTTCTGCGATTTTGATGAGCACACCGGACAACTGCTGGTCGCGCCGGGCTCCCATCATCTTGAGCGGGTGCGGCCGGGGTCTGAACGCCCTCTTGAAGTTGAAGCACCACTCCGGCCTTCGGAAGACAGCTACGTCGACCCCGAGTTGTGTCGCGGCGACCTCCTTTTGATGAACATGCATTTGTGGCATCGAGCCAACGGCAACAGCTCCGAATCTCACCGGATCGGGGCGTTCAACAAATACGCCGCGGCGGACGCTCCGCCAGCCACCGGGTGGTTCCTGTATGACGACGAGGTGTATGAAGCACTTACTCCCGATGGTCGTTCGATTCTCGCCGCTCATAGCAGCAAAAAGATCAAGTCGACGCGCTTGTTGCTGCTCAGAGAGGGTGACGATCAGGAGGTTCTTTTGGTTAAGGGGGAGAACGGCCGACTGGCTCTGCCGGGGGGTCCAGCATTGGTTGAGAAGTCAATCCCGGATTGGGACACCGGTAATTACATTGCTGCGCTACAAGCGGCAGTTCGCGAATCAGTGAAGATCGAAACCCCTTGGGTGTCTTACGTTGGTGATTTCCCAGAGGGTGACCATTTATGTCGTGTATACGCTTACACGTTGAATGGAATGGGTTTTCCAGTTGGATACAAAGACGGCGAATGGATGGGTCGGCAGTGTCTTGAGTCGGCTACACCAGACCTCTTTGGTGGCTGGGAAACCGAAGCGTTGGACCTGTGGTCTGATGACAGAATCATCCGCGGTAAGGGGTTAACCCAAGCTCAATGTCGAGTTGACCAATACGCATACTGATCGTATTTCAACTCATTACAAAGCCTCGATAACTATCTCTGGCTACCTCGTCGCACAGTTCCGTGTATCTGGGAAGTCCTCCAACGTAGAGCATGAAGGTTCGGGCATCGCGGCCTGCAATATTCTTGTTCACCCCCATAAACCATGAATCCACTTTGCTAAATAGCATTCGCTCCGCTGACTCGTGCACGTGTTCGGTCCAGTCGTCTTCAGCTTCAAATTCGACGTCTACACGTCTGATGTCTGAACTGAAAAGCTGTTCTATGAATGTCGAAACCCATTCCACGTTCTGTTCGATGCACCTGGGCATATTGCAAAATGTCGACGCATTGTGGGGTCCAACTAGGGTGAACATGTTGGGGAAGCCGGCGGTTGCCAAACCAAGATAGGTGCGAGGTCCAGCTTCCCATTTCTCAGCGAGGGTACGGCCGTTTAGACCCCTGAAGTTGATCGAGTTGTAGGGTCCCATAACTGCATCGAAGCCGGTCGCGTAGACGATCAAATCGAAGGGATGTTCCCGGTCTGAGCATTGGATCCCATCTGTGGTGATTTTTTCAATTGGTGTCTCATTCAGGTCAACAAGAAGCACGTTCTCTTGGTTATATACCTCGTAGTATCCGGATTCCATCGGTACTCGGCGTGTGCCGAAGCCATGATCCGTGGGGATTAGTTTCTCGGCGAGTTTTGGATCGGCCACTCGTTCGCGAATTTTCTGTGCGATGAAGTCAGTGAGGGTGGCGTTCGCCTGTTCATCAACTAATACGTCCCGAAAATTTCCGATCCAAATGCCGAAACCAGGCGAAGCATAAAGTTCTTCGTACAACGCTTCTCGCTCCTCGGGGCTGACTTCGAGCGCCCTTCGACGGTCAGAATCATGGATGAACCCCGAGAAAGAGTTCCTGCACCGTTCGAAAATGTCGTCGTAACGGGAACGGATGTCAGCCATCTCGGTCGATTCGATTGGGCTGTTGTGGAGCGGGGCGCACCAATTGGGACTTCTCTGAAATATCGTTAGCTGCTTTGAGGTCTTAGCTACTTCTTGTATGAGTTGTACCGCCGTAGCTCCTGTGCCGATGACGCCGACGCGCTTTCCCTCAAAGGTCACTTCGTCGTGGGGCCAGCGGGCCGTATGGAACGATGGCCCTTTAAAGTCATCCATTCCTTCGAAGTCTGGGATTAACGGTTTTGACAAAATGCCGATGGCTGTGACCAGAAAACGGCACCGAACCCGAAATCCGTCTTCTACGTGCACTTCCCATTCATCGCAGGTCTCATCGAAAATGCATTCGGTGACGATGCTTTCAAATCTGATGTCTTCGCTCAGGCTGAAGCGGTTGGACACGTGTTGGAGGTACCTAAGGTTCTCTGGCTGAGCAGAGAAACGTTCCTGCCAATCCCACTCGTCAAGTAACTCCTGGCTGAATGAATAGCCGTAAGAGTAACTCTCCGAATCAAACCGGGCACCTGGGTAACGATTCCAATACCAGGTGCCCCCCACATCGGTCCCCGACTCGAGGACTAAAGCGCTCACGCCGATTTCGCGCGATTTGTATAGCTGGTACAAACCTGAGACTCCCGCTCCGATGATGACGATTCCGTAGGAGGGAATTTCGGGACTTTCGTCTTCTTTCATGGCATCAAACTTAGCGACACGGCTTACAGGCCAGCCCGAGGTTGCTGTGTTTGTAGACGCGGTCAAGTAGTTGCAAAAACCAAAGCTTCTTTCTCACGAACCTGATGTCCCTACGTTTCTTTCCAGCCTTGGCTTGGTCCGTGAAATTTTGGCTGATTTCTGTCTCGTATTTCTTGGGCCCGAGCCGATATCGCGGCATCCCAATCTTGGTCCGTGAAAAGCCAAAATTGTTGGTTAAGGATCGCATCATGGACTTGGTCTCCCACGATCTCCGGATCAAGACCTCCTTGAAGAGCCCGGTGTGTGAGTTCAAGCATCTGGTCGCCTCTGTCGTCTATCGCGGACCCAACTGAACCTGCGGCGCGAGCAATGGTCGCGTTGACAATGTTTGTATTTACGAAACCAGGGCAGAGGCACGTGACACCAACATTTGAGCGTTCGGTTTTCAGTTCGTGGAAAAGAGTTTCAGCGAGAGTCGCTACACCGTGTTTGGCAATGTTGTATGGGGCACCAAACGGCGAAGAAATATGGCCTGCTATTGAAGCCGTTAGGACCATATGCCCGTCATCGTGTTCGACGACGTGAGGAACGAAAACCCGGACACCGTGGATTACTCCACCAAGCAGTATTCCTAGTGTCCAGTCGTAGTCGTCTTGTGAAAGAGACCAGGAACGACCAATCGATCCCTGAACCCCAGCGTTTAAGCACACCACATTGGCAGATCCAAAGGCGTCGATTGTTGCATCAAGGAGAGCGTGGTTTTGACCTTCATCGGAAACATCAGTGACTACCCCAATGACCTCCGCTCCAAGCCCGCGGATGGTTTCCACCTCCACGTTGAGCTTGGCTTCGTCAACGTCGGAAAGCACGACCTTCATTCCGGCGCGAGCGAAGCGGCGGGCCATCGCCAGGCCCATGCCCGAAGCTGCTCCGGTTACCACGGCGGTCTTTCCTTCAAGTTTGTCCATGCTCGGAGATTAGACCGAAGAGTTCGACTGGTGTTTCTCGGACTACCGTTCGGGGGTGCCAGATTTTCTCAACGACGCTCAACGCGACATTCAACGACGAGCTCACTCACTTGGCCGTCAGGTCGCTTCACTCAACACCGACAGCCTCGAAGCCCATCAGATTGAAAGCGAAACCCGAGCTCTATCGAAGCAGGCAGGCATCTATCTCCTGACCCAGCCAGCCGAATTCGGAGGAACCGCGGGCACGTCTCTTGATCTGACTATCGCTCGTGAAGCCCTCGGGGCCTGTGGCGTTAGTCATCTACCTGGATTTTTTGGACCTATGCCAGGACTGCTCGCTCAGGCATCGGAACATGTGCGAAACAAATTTCTAGGGCCTTACTTAGCTGGCGAGGCCAAAGGCGGGTTCGGGTTCACGGAACCACCCGATGCTGAGAGGCACACGTGGGCGCGAGACGAGGGTGACCATTTGGTCGTGAATGGTCACAAGTCATATGTGACAGGGGGGTCGCACGCTGATTTCATAAACACTTTGGTCGAACTTGAAAATGTTGGACCTGCAATGGTTCTGATTGAGACAAACAGCCCCGGAGTACAAATAATTCGACGCTTCGGCTCCGTTGATGGAACTCAACACGCAAGTTTCTCTTTCACCGATGTACATGTTCCCCGCGAACATCTGATTGGTGAGGCTGGAGCGGGAATGAAGAGAGCTCTTGATCAGGTGAACGCTGTCCGTATGGCGATAGCCGCTGATTCCTTGGGACTGTGCAGTTTCGTGTGCGACATCGTCGCGGAGCATGTTGAGCAAGGTCGATCGTCTGAGATCGATGCTGGGAGCGATCAGGCGGTGAGGGTTCAGTTCGGGAGGATGCGGTCTCAGTCGTACGGCGTTAGGAGTGCCGTGTATCGCACCGCTCGACTCGTTGACGCCGGAGAGAACGCCGTAAACGAAGTAATGGCATCGAAAGTTTTAGCTACCGAAACTCTGAACCTTCTCGTGGATCTAGCAATTCAGATAATCGGCGGTGAAGCCTTAGTTGACTCGCACCCGTTGGCGTCTCTGTTTCGCCGCGCCCGCGCCACGCGGCTGGCCGAGGGCCCAACTGACGTTCTCCACGCAAACATCGCACGCGGCTACCTTGACCTGCACCTAGGTCGGATCTGAGAGCACATGCCATACCTCAACGAGTTCTCCCCATCGAGTACGCCTCTCGATATGACAGGTAGCGCTGAATTCTCCAGCCTTTGCGAAAGCGCTAACGATCTTGGAATCCAGCATTCCGACACGATTCGCTATGTCTCGACCAATGTCATCGCTCGGCACCAACGATTCCATCTCCTTGAATGGGGTGATCCGACCCTGCCAACCTTGTTGCTGCTACATGGAGGGAACCAGTCGGCCCATTCGTGGGATTTGGTGAGCCTGCATCTGGCGGACCGATTCCACATTTTGGCGCTAGACCAGCGCGGCCATGGCGACAGCGAGTGGGCTCGTGACGCTGACTACTCATCGAACGCTATGGCTTCCGATGCCAGCGCTGTCTTGGAAGAACTCAACGTCGCATCGGTCACCGTCATTGGTCATTCGATGGGAGGAATGAACACGATGCGACTCGCGGTCGATGAACCTCACCGCTCCGATCGCATCGTTCTCGTTGACATCGGGCCGGAGCTATCGGACCAAGGCACGAAAAGCATCCGAAGTTTTGTGACTGAGAACCGTGAATTTGACGACGTCGAACACTTCGTCCAGTCCGTTCAGAAATACGATCCGTATCGCTCCCGCGAACACATTGAAAGAACTGTTAAGTACAACTTGCTTCAACGTGCCGACGGCAAATACGTAAGCAAAAGAGACCATGGTCCCCGCTTAGCGACCACCCGAACCCAACGCGAACAGAGCGACCTCTTCTCGCTTCAAGATGCTGCCTCGATCACGCAACCAACTTTGCTGATCCGAGGCGCAGATTCGAATGTACTGACAGCCGACGCGGCTCAACGATTTGCCGATGCCTTACCCAACGGCCAATTAGTTACCGTTCCCGATAGTGGCCACAACGTGCA
>DGLO01000109.1:558-3402 GCA_002388005.1 Candidatus Neomicrothrix sp. UBA4542 | reverse complement strand
ACCCAAAGCCGACATATGAATCGGGGATCAGGCGCAAACTATTTGATAGTCAGGCGGAATCCGGTGTCATTGGGCTCGACACTCTTTTGACGCCGATGCACAGGAGTTGACGAAGGGCGTAGGGTGACCCAATGGAATCTCACGAGCTTGAAACCTTAATCATTGACGCGTCCGACAACGGAGTTGTGACCGTAACGATGAACCGTCCCGAAAAAAAGAACGCTGCGAACTCGGTGATGTGGGACGAATTGCGCGATACCTGGAACGCTCTCGCAGTTGATCCACAGGTGCGGGCAGTAATAATGACCGGCGCTGGTGATGCCTTCTGTAGCGGGGCAGACCTTGGGGGGCAACAACGAGAGCGTCATCAGCTCGTTTCGATGAACCTTATTCATCAAACGGTGGAGGCCCTGTATTCGATCATGGTGCCCGTCATCGCGAAGGTAAATGGTGTCGCTGCCGGCGCCGGGATGAATATGGCGTTGGCATGCGATTTGATAGTGGCTAGTGACCAAGCTCGATTCAGCGAAATCTTCGCTCGCCGCGGCTTAAGCGTTGACTTCGGTGGCACATGGGTATTGCCCAGACTGATCGGCTTACACAAAGCTAAAGAACTCGCCTTCTTCGCCGATGTTATTTCCGCTGAGCAAGCCGCAGAATTCGGAATCGTAAATAAGGTCGTGCCCCACGAGCAACTTGACGACGAAACTCAAGATTGGGCGGATCGTCTGGCAGCGGGACCACCATTAGCCTTGGCCATGACGAAGCGAATGCTCACCCTAAACGCCAGCAACGACTTCAAGTCTGCGTTGGAAGCGGAGGGAATGGCGCAGACGGTTAACTTCTACACCTCGGACACTAAAGAGGCCGTAGCGGCATTCCTGGATAAACGCGATCCCAAATTTGAAGGCCGATGATCAAACTTTGCCTGGTTGCTATAGCCCAGTGGCCAAGCGTTGCTCCGGAGCGTACTTTTTCGAGGACATGGGAGACTTTGTAAATGCATGAATTGGTTGTCCTAGGAAACGATTTTGAGGCCGCTGTCGAGATTGCTAGCAACCTCGAGGGTGTGTGCTATCTCAGCGATCCCGATGAAGCACGCTCTCTGCCCTTTAGAACAATGGTTCGAGTGGTGACCGACAACCTTGAACAACTTGCTGCCGCGGCGGAAGTAGGAAGCTACGTCGTGTTCAGCCGTGTGGTTCGCGAACGACCCGTTTCAGTTCAGGCGGGAACGCCGTCTCCTGGAGTCACCGCTGTCTTCCCCTTGTTGCATCATCCTGATCTCACCCATGAACAAACCGATGCCCATTGGCGGGACGTGCATGCGCCTCTCGCTCTCCGTCATCACCCGGGAATGTGGGATTACACGCAACTGAGCGTGGTGCACACCTTAGATGGACCACCCATTGACGGATTTGCACTTGTAGCTTTCGAGTCGTTGACGTCTATGAAGGAAGAATTCTTCGGTGACGACAACGACCGACAGGTTATTTACGCCGACGTTGCGAGTTTCGCTGATCCCGAGTCCCCGCGACGCGTCGTAGCAACTGAAACAATTTACGGGCAACGTCCGCCAACTGCGCGAGTGACGTGGCCCCGGGAGTGAATCGGTTTCTTACCCTATTTGCATTGGCAGTCGCAACCGCGGTCTCTCAGTCGTTCGGACGCTTCACCTATTCGATTCTCTACACCGAAATTCGAGACGATTTTGAGCTCTCGAACACTGCGGCCGGGGGGATTGGGTCACTCAACCTAGTCGGATATCTACTGGGGTCACTCGTTGTCGCCTTCGGGGTCGGTCGTCTCGGCCTGGCCCGCACAGCAAAGTACGGCTTGGCAGGGGTCCTCGTTGGTCTGACACTGTTGAGTTGGGCACCGAGGTCCGCTGTAGTTGTCCTCGCTCTCTTTGTAACGGGCGTTACAGCGGCGGGAGTTTGGGTTGCGGCTCCGGGTCTAGCGACAGCCGTTTTGGGGCCAAATCGAAGAGGGGTAGCAGCTGGCTGGGTTACCACTGGGGTAGGCGTGGGTTTTATCTTGGCTTGCATTTTTGATGTTGCGATGGGGAGTTGGCGGTCGGTTTATCGCATCGAACTGTTGATTGGTGTTGCGTGCCTCGGCTTACTTTGCTTCACCGTCGGGGATTCTGCGTCGAGCGCCTCAACAAAGGGTTTGAGTCCCAAAACGCTCCGGCAGGTTCCGGGCTGGCTGAATCTTTGCACGACTTATGGGATCTTCGCCGTTGGCGCCTCCCTCGCTATGACCTTCACGGTCGCATTTCTCGAAGAAAACGCTGGTTACGAAGCTCACTCGGCGTCGCTCATTTATTCGTTGATAGGAGTTGGAATGGTCATAGGTGGCTCTCTGATGGGACCGCTAACTGACCGGATTGGGAGGGACTCCGCTCAGTTGCTATCCCTCGCCGCTATGGCCGCAAGTTGCGCAACGATCGCTACTGGTCACCTCCTGGGGACGGCGATCGCGACGATGGTTTTCGGAATTGCGTTCACGGGAGTCACAATTTCAGTTACCGCGAAGGTAAGCAATCACTTGGACGCCGAAGCGTTCGGCGCCGCGTATGCGGTCGTAACAATTGTTTTCGGTGCCGGTCTTGCTGTTGGACCACAACTCGGCGGCGCGATAGCGGATTCGTCAGGGTCGTTTCGACCTGCCCTACTGCTCGCGGTCGTATGCGCGGCTGTGGGCTTCGTGTTGACAATGTTGGACCGAAGTCAGGAAATGTCTCAGGGTCTAAGCAGGCATACCTAAACGTTCGTGGACGGGCGCCAGAGCCTGCAATTCCGGCATCACTTCACGTGCAAAAAGATTCATGTTTCTGTCGGC
>DGLO01000109.1:0-179 GCA_002388005.1 Candidatus Neomicrothrix sp. UBA4542 | reverse complement strand
AACGTCTGTTCTTGAAGGTTGCAAATCTTGTCGTAGACCTGTTCGGGCGTCCCCCACAGTTGGAGATCTATGAAGAAATCAGTCATCATCTCCAACCCTCCGGGGGCCTTCAGACGGTCATACATCAGTCCATGGTGTTCGTAACCAGGAGTGTCTTTTAGGTGGGGCTTGTCAAATTG
>DGLO01000091.1 GCA_002388005.1 Candidatus Neomicrothrix sp. UBA4542 | reverse complement strand
TACGCGAATTTCGCTATTGAGGAGCCACCGCTCAAACTAGTTCTGTACGAGAATCCTGAAACCGGTGGGGCGATCAACCATCTTGGCGTCGAAGTGGAAAGCGCGGCAATGGTCGCGGACGCTGACCTTCGCATGACGGACGAGGGATTGGACACGACTGGGCTTGACGAAACTATGTGTTGCTATGCGGACAAGACGGAAACCTGGATTGAGGGTCCAGACGACATCCGGTGGGAGTGGTACGTCAAAACAGGTGACAACGAGCAATTCGAGTCGGTTTCAGTCCCACGTTCTTGAGTGGAGTCTTTATGCCACGGGTTGGGTTTGCTCCGCTTCCTGAGTGATGTCGTCCTCGTGGGTCTTTCCTCGCAAGCCCGCTGTGATCTCGGCGTGAAGCCTGCGCACCTTTGAGCTAGCCGTAGAAGGAAACAAACTTGGGAGTATCGCGTGGCATGCGGCGGCCATGGCTGCGGTGACCAACTCTTTGGCGAAGTGGCTGGCGACTCGGAAATGCTCTCCATACGTCTCCCCCACAGAGGCTGGATGTTCGGTGAAGTATCGCTTTACGGCCATAGCAAGATCGTAGATTTTGATCCGTGGCACGTTGTTGCTCGTACACTCGCCTTTTGCCCAAAAGTCACATATTTGATGCGCTATTTATCATTCTGACGCATTAAAGTTGTTCTATGGACCTTATCGATCGGGAAATACTGCATCTGCTACAAGAGGATTCAACTCGTTCTGCGAGAGAATTGGGGGCCGAAGTTGGCTTGACTCCGACTCCTTGCTGGAGACGGGTGCAGAATTTGCGTCGCGAAGGCATCATTCAGCGAGAGGTGGCGATTCTTGATCCAATGCGTCTCTCGTTGGGGATTAACGCTTTGGTGCAAATTAGAACAAACGACCACTCAGCGGCATGGCTGGAAGATTTCACCGCGGCGATCGAAGAATTCCCCGAAATCGTTGAGGCTCTACGAACAAGTGGTGAGATCGATTACATGCTTCGAGTAGTGGTTCCCGACATCCGCGCATATGACGACTTCTACAAACGGCTGATCGAACGAGTCGCTCTTTACGATGTCCGCACGATCTTCGAAATGGAAGAACTCAAGCGGACGACATCTCTTCCACTCGATTACGCAACGTTTCAATCTGCGTAGATCAGCGAGACACCAACACTTCGACAGCTTTTTCGACAGCTTCCCGAGCTCGGGCATTGATTCCAACGTCGTCGGCGCTCGCGATCGGATGTTCGATGACTGCAAACGGGTGGAGTGGCACACCCTGCACACGTGCCATCAACTCGGCTGCATCCGCGAAGGCCGACGTCATCACGCTCATCGCGGGCACACCATTTCGCTCCGCAATCACTGCGTCATGCAAACTGCATGACGAACAGCTACCTCAATCCCCCACTCCACTTAGAACTGCGTCCCAGCCCATTGCTTCCGCCATCAGTTCGGCCTCTGCTGGCGCGCTGTAGTTCGCCTTGGTTCGCCGCACTACTTCCGACACGCCATATTCGTCGCGCAAAATGGACTCGACGCTGTCAAAAAACGGGATCGTATTTTCTTTGCCGTTCGATATGACCCCAATGACTGCGCCTTCAAGATTACGAAGACGTGGCGGTGGCTCCTGACTGGTCAATCGTTGTTCATGACTTGGGTTCATGATTTCCATGACTAAGGCACCTCGCAGTCCACACATGCTCCGACGGGCACTGTAGTTGCACGACTTTTGGTTCCTAGCCAAGGTGGGATGATTTGTGCGAACCCTCCTGCGGGACCACCAGCGGCCACAACAATCAGATCATCGGGAGAGGTCATCGCTGGGTACTCGCGATCAGCACGGTCTTTGACCACTGATCCTTTACCTACACCTCGCCAATCTCCTCGAATCACCCGCGCTTGTTGAAACACATAGGTTTGGATGTCGCTCTTTGACCAGCCTGCATCAATGAAGTGTTGGCGAAGTTGCGTCGGCAAGACAATTACGTAGTTACCTGCCCAGATCGAGTAATGAAGTTGGTTTGCCTTAATCTCCGCTGCGATGGTGTCGCAGATCTCTTGGGGATCTGTGGTCCATTCGTTCATTATTTGCCTTGGAGCCATCGCTGCTACCGCTGTGACCGCAGAAACATCCGAATCTCCGAGACGTTCTTCTGCCAGCGACGGCCATGGCGAATTTTCTTCGTCTTCGACAAGGCAGTACGAGAACTTTCCTGGATGGCCCAACGTTGATCGGTCAATTTCTCCCGGCCGAAGATCTAAGAGATTAATGAGGGCCAGCCGAACAGCGCGGCCCACCACAGCTGAAGCCCGATCCGTGTTCCCTAACGCGTTAAAGGTCCCCGCCATCTGCAATTGATGACGAATTGGTCCGTTAACGATCAAAAGCACAGCACATCCGCCTGTTGACGCAGTAGCTCCATGGAGAAGAAATTCAGGCTGCAGCATGGCTGTGAATGCGGTCACCACAAGCGGAAAATGCTCTGGAAGACAACCCGCCATGACAGAATTGATGGCCAACTTCTCTGCGGTGATCGCCCGTTCGCGGACGGGTTCAATACCTACAAGATGCTCTGAGGGTAAGAGGGCCCAATCCAGGCAGGCCTGAACCAGCTCTGGAGTTGGCGGGATGATAGGTAGGCCATCAGTCCAACCGCGCGAGTGGTAAAGCTCCTGTGCATCCCTGAAGTCGGTGCTTTCTATGCGTGAAGAAGTCAGTGCCACAACGGATCCTGTCAGGCGGTGGCCGCCAAACTATCGCCACCTATAGGCAACTCTGACGTGTCAATTCCGTACAACTCGGCCGAGTTATTGCACAAAATGTCTCTGCTCTGCTCGCTCGTGAGATCCGCGGCATGTTCATCAAGCAACTCTTGGCTCCATGGCCAGGTGCTGTCGCTGTGCGGAAAATCGTTCGCCCACAACAAGCGCTTGTGATTCACGTGGTCAACCATCTTGAACGCGACCCAGTCATCTTGGAAGGTTGTATAAATGCTCTCGCTAAAGTATTCGCTGGGCAGTTTCGATAGTTCCTGTCCCGGTGGCAGCCAATAACGATGACGTTTGTATGCGTGGTCCATTCGGTACATGTAATGCGGAACCCAGCCGGCGTCTGCCTCCACGCACACCACTCGCAACTCTGGGTTTCGTTCAAATACCCCTCCGAAGACAAGGGTGCCCATGATGTCCTGATTCGCGCGAATGATTGTCATGAATGCGTTCGCTTTCGGCCCGCGGGGCCTACCGGATCCTTTTGCGGTCAAGATGTGCCATGAGAGCGGCAGCTCTAGTTCAATCGCTGCTTGCCAGAACGGGTCCCAACGTGGGTCGTCGTAGTCAAAGTCGGTTGCGGGATCCCCGGGCATCATGACACCACGCAAGCCAGCGTTCTTCATGGCTTCTAACTCAGTGATTCCTTCTTCTACCGAACGAAGCGGGGTCTGTCCGATTGCAAGCAGTCGCTTCACATCGACCGAGCAATAATCGCTTATCCAACGGTTGTAGGCGTCCATGGCTGCCTTCTTGTAGTCGGCATCAGGGTGGTTGCAGAGCACCATCCCGACCGAGGGGTAGATCACCTCTGCCGACACTCCGTCGCGATTCTGATCTGCCAGTCGGTAATTCGAATCCCATCCGCTTCGAGGTAATTCTTCCCATTTCGCGTTGGGTTTTAGCTCTTCAGGAGCCTGACCTGCAGCGGCTATTAGACCCATGTTGATGGTTCGCTTCATACCATCTATGACGTAGACATCGCCCTTATCTTCGGTCTCCACCACGTGTGGAGCGACGTCACGCCACTGCGGATCGATGTAGTCGGTGTATGTGTTGGGTGCCTCGGCAATATGTGAATCAGCGGAGATGATTGGATGATTGACCTGCATTGGGTCCCCTTTCCCGTACTGGCATCGTAGTGAGATCGCAGGATTGGCGCCGCATGAGTGATAGCAATGCGCAGTGGCCACGCTGATGACCAGGTTGCGGGAATTAGAAAAGCTGATCGTCCTTTGCTTCGCCACCTTTATGGTGATGGCGGGCCAAGGAGTCATTGGGCCGGTGCTGCCGCTCTACGCCCGCGATTTCGGGGTAAGCACCACCGTCGTGGGATTGACACTCACAGTTTTTGCTCTCGCTCGCCTGATCTTAAACGTGCCCGCCGGCTTAATAGCTGATCGATTTGGCCGCCGAATCCTCTTAGTAGGCGGACCGATTTTGACGTCCATTGGGATGTTCGGGTCAGGGTTCGCCAACAATATTTCTTCGTTGCTGATGTGGCGCTTCGTTGCCGGAGCAGGTTCCGCGTTTTACATGAGCGGAGCGCTCATTTATCTGATTGACATTGCTCCGGTTAATCGCCGTGCTCGTTATATCGCTACCAATCAATGGGCCCTGAGCGTTGGGGTGGCCTTGGGTCCGGGGGTGGGCGGGTTGGTTGCGGAGCGTTGGGGTTTGGCTGCACCATTCCATGTGGTCGGGGTTATTGGAGTGGCGAGCGCCATCTACGCCGCGTTCCGTCTTCCTGAAACGCTGCGTTCGAGCACGGAATCAGAGCAAAGTAAACGTTCGGCTTCCGAGGTGAAGCGAATCGTATATAGCGGACCATTCCTCGCAATCGCCTTCGTCACCGGAACAATCTTTATGACGCGGGCGGGCACGCGAGCGACGTTGGTGCCCCTCCATGCGGATGGTGTCCTGGCCTGGGGTCCGGGTGAGATTGGGTTGGTCTTCACTATCACCGGGGTCATGACCTTATTCACTCTTTGGCCCGCAACGTGGGCGACAGAGAATCTTGGTTGGGGGCCGGTGATTGTATTTTCGGGCGTCGCCGCCGCCCTCGGCACGTTCATCATCGCATCGAGCGGAACTCCGCTCTGGTTTGTGATCGGCAACGTGATCCTTACCCTCGGTACGGGAACCGCAGGTCCAGCTCCGGCAGCTTTCGTAGCGAACTTATTTCCCGAAAGACTTCGCGGGTTAGGGATCGGTTTGTATCGCTCAGCCGGTGACGTCGGTTTTGTGCTCGGACCCCCAGCGTTGGGTTGGTTGAGCGAGACGGCGTCGATGCCTACGGCCTTTCGAACGGCTGGCTGTCTAGTCGCCGCAGCGGGCATCTGGTTCTTTGTTTCAACCAATCGAAACAACAACGCGCCTGCCTCAAAGTCGATTTAGTAGATGCGCGAGGATCCGTCGCCTGGCCCACCTTCGCGCGCATTTTTCAAGTCTTGGTAGCTCGCTTTGCTCATCGCTGCAAGGTCGCCACTGACCGTTTGCATAAGGAATCCTTTTTCTCGACGGTTAGCAGCGAGTGCCGTCGTTGAGTGAATTCCTGCGATCTTCCCCGCCTGGCCGCATCTGTCAACTATGTGCTCCAGCACCTTTTTGTACTCGTCATTGTCATCGCTGTAAGCGGGTCCGTACCCATAGCTGAGCGACAAATCAGCAGGACCCACGTAGATCGCGTCAACACCCTCAACTGCGAGGATTTCATCAAGATTCTCTACGGCTTTGCGAGTTTCAATCATCGGGATACATGCATTGGTTTCGTTAGCCGTCGGGTAGTAATCCTCCGCTGCATTTCGAGCGCGTGCACCAATGATCGTTGGTCCGTAGCTTCGTTCCCCCAGCGGTGGGTACTTTGTCGCTGCTACAGCTCTTTTGGCTTCCTCAACCGAATTAACCATCGGAATGATGACGCCGCGAGCGCCGGCATCAAGCATTCGTCCAATGATTCCCGGCTCGTTCCAAGGCACTCTGCAAATCGGGGTGCCGTTGCCGGTCAGCACTATTGCCTGAAGCATGGCTGTGGCCATCTGATAATCAGCAACACCGTGCTGCATATCGACGCACACGTAGTCAAAATCGACACGGGCGACAACTTCAGCAGCGTGGGAGTCAGGCAGCGATAACCATGTGCCAAGCACCTCGGTACGCGATGCCCATTTCTCCATCAGAGGGTTCGACATTTCATAACCACTTTCGTTCGAAGGGCACAAGTGCTGTGTTGAGCCGGGTTAAGACACCACATTGTCGTCTAATGAGAGACTCAGGGCCACATTCTTTGACTCTAGAGACCGCATATTAATTTCATTAGAGTCCCACGATCGACGGCCTCAGACACCGGGTCAGAAAAGGGTTTGTTGCTTCAATGAATCTAGTGATTCCATAACGGATCTCTCATGACTGTCTTCTTGTCCTTGATCACTTCAGTTCTTTACGGATCGGGTGACTTTTTGGGTGGCTTGAGTTCTCGACGCAACACTCAAACTCAGGTGCTCATAACCGTTTTCTTGGCAGGAACGCTGCCTCTTCTATGTGTTGCACCGCTCTTCACATCAAGTTTCGCCACCAAAGATTTGCTTCTAGGGGCGGTGGCCGGGATTTTCGGAGCGGGAGGTCTTGGGATCTTCTATCGAGGGCTGGCGCGCGGCCCGATGTCACTCGTGGCGCCGTTAACGGCAACCACTTCGGCCGGTGTGCCCGTCATATGGGATTTGAGTAAAGGTCAACAACCAAGCTTCATTTGCGGAGTCGGAATTTTGCTTGCCTTCGTCGCTATCTTCATAGTGAGTAGAGGCCAGCCCAACGATGGTCCATCAATCTCTACATCTGCGATTCTTGAGGCGTTATTAGCCGGGATTGGGTTCGGTCTCTTCTTTTGCGTCCTAAGCGAGACAAATACCGAATCTGCTCCTTGGCCAATCGTCGCGGGACGAACCAGCGCTGCTGTCGTGTTGTTGGTCAGCGCCGCTGTCAGAAAAGTTTCTATTAAGCCTGCGGGCAACTGGTTGCCTTTGTTGGGTTGCAGTATCTGCGATACAGGGGCCAATGTCGCCTTTCTTTTCGCCCTCAGGTACGGGCAACTCGGGCCAGTAGCAGTGTTGGCCAGTCTTTATCCCGCTGTGACGGTATTGCTCGCACGCTTCGCTCTAGGCGAACACCTCGACCGAAGACGTGTAACAGGACTTCTCGTCACTTTGGTGGCGATCACTCTCGTCGCGTGGGGCTAGTCGTTCAACTCAACACTTCATAGAGAATCGCGTTGCGTTGCCGAATGATCATCGGACCAATCTTTGCGATGTATGCGAGCCAATCAGGGTCGGCAAACAAAGCCGTTCTTTTCTCCGCGCGTTGTTCGAGGCTCTCGTACCGCCACATGTGAATGATCTGGTTGAGTTCTCCTACTTCGCTGACGTAGTAACCGACCGGCTCACCAAGGTGGCTCTTTTGTATTGCGTAACCCTCTTCTCGATACAGGCTTGCGTACGCATTCGCCGTTCCAATCTTTAGGTCGTAGGTGCGCATTTCCACAAAACTCACTTTGCCTCCCAAAATTTCAGTGGACGAAACCGCTTATTCGCTTTTCTCTTCTTTACTAGTTTCGCCGATCTCGTAGCACCGGAAACGCCGTTCGCGTCTTGTCAACTGTCTCCGCGTCCACATCCACTACAAGCAGCGCCTCTACCGATGCGCCTGCCGCGAGTACTTCACCCCAGGGGTCAATCACGGCGCTGTCGCCAACGTATTCAAGGCCATCTCCCTGTCCGACTCGGTTAACGCCCACGACATAAGCCTGATTTTCGATAGCGCGAGCTCGGAGAAGAGTGCGCCAATGCAGTCGCCGCCGCTCAGGCCAGTTGGCCGGAATCACGTAGAGGTCGGTCGATTCGGCCGTCCGCCAAAATTCGTCCGCGAATCTAAGGTCGTAACAAATAAAAAAAGTGGTGCGGACGTCGTCAATCTTTACTTGCAGGAACTCACTGCCCGCTCCGTAGTTCTCTGGTTCGGAAGAGAAACTGAACGGATGAATCTTGCGATACCGATGCGTCTCACCATCGGGGGCAACCAATGTGAGGGTGTTGTAGGCGATCCCGTCTTCCCACCGCGTCGGTATCGACCCGACAAGCCAAGCGCGATGACGCGTCGCTGCCTCAGATAAAAATTGAAAACTGGGACCTTCCATGGGTTCTGCGCATCTCGCTGAATCCATGGTGAACCCAGTCGAGAACATTTCGCTCAGCACTACCAGACCCCCGCCAGCCGCAACCGCTCGTTCAATCTGAGGTGTGAGGCGCGCGAAGTTCGTGCCCGGATCTTCCCACGCGATGTCGTGTTGGACGGCTGCGATGCGCAGGCTCACGACAAGCCTTGCAGCCGGTGGATTGCCTCATCCAGCACGTCGAGACTTTTGCAGAAGGCGAAGCGGATTAAGTGTTTGCCTTCGTCTTGGTTGTCATAAAACACCACGTTGGGGACAGCTACCACGCCGACCTTTTCAGGAAGTTGCCAACACAGTTCCAAACCATCTTCATAGCCGACCGATCTCGCATCAGCAGTAACGAAGTACGTGCCTTGCGATTCGAATATTTCGAACCCGGCAGATCGCAATCCTGCGGAAAGGTGGTCACGTTTAGATCGCATATCGGAAAGAAAAGTCTCGTAAAAGTCATCGCCGAGGGCCAACCCTGCGGCAATTGCGTATTGGAAAGGCCCTCCGCTGACAAACGTAAGGAACTGTTTGGCAATCCGCACCGCTCCAGTGAGCTCAGGGGTTGAGCAGACCCATCCGATTTTCCAACCAGTGAAGGAAAAGGTTTTCCCACCCGACGAGATCGTGACGGTCCTTTCCCTCATGCCGGGAAGTGAGGCGATTGGGATGTGTTCTCCTTCGAAAACAAGGTGTTCGTACACCTCGTCAGTCACGACAAGCAGATCGCGTTCGATCGCGACGTTGGCAATGAATTCAAGTTCTTCCCGTGAAAAGACTTTGCCTGTGGGATTGTGCGGCGTGTTCAACAAGATCAAACGCGTTTTAGGGGACAAGGCGGCCAAGAACTCTGCCTCTTCGAACGCGTAGTTCGGCGGTCGAAGTGTGACAACTTTCTTGGAAGCGCCCGCCATCGCGATGTTGGCGCCATAGATGTCGTACCAGGGTTCGAACGTCACAACTTCGTCTCCTGTTTCGCAAAGAGCGATTACCGACGCCGCAAGCGCTTCGGATGCTCCCGCCGTAATCAGAATTTCGGTGTCAGGATTGAAATCCAGTCCATAAAAGCGTCGTTGATGATCGGCTACCGCGTGCCGAAGCTCTGGAACTCCAATCCCAGGCGGATACTGGTTACCTAGTCCGTTGCGAATGGCTTCGGTTGCGGCGTCCATTACTTCGATCGGTCCGTCTTTGTCTGGAAAGCCCTGTCCCAGATTCACTGCGTTGGTCTTTACAGCGAGGGCAGACATTTCAGCGAAGATGGTCGCACCGAAGCCTTGTAGGCGGGCATTTAGAAATGGTTGACGAGAACTCACACCTGACACGTTAGGACGCGGACGCCAACAGTCCT
The DNA here is from genome assembly GCA_002388005.1 of Candidatus Neomicrothrix sp. UBA4542. Classification (GTDB taxonomy): domain Bacteria; phylum Actinomycetota; class Acidimicrobiia; order Acidimicrobiales; family Poriferisodalaceae; genus UBA2110. The sequence continues at coordinate 7,513 of DGLO01000091.1, read as the reverse complement.
TCAACATCGCGTGAGTTGTTCGGGCGAAGAGTCCGCTGGTGCGCTTGACTGTATTTATGCATTCACCGAAATCGAACGAACCCGTTCCCGTGAGATACGACGTAGAAGACGTTGATTTGGCTTCCGTGGATGGGGTGCTGTCTACAACCAGGTCAGTTCGACTTCGCTTGGATTTGGAACGCCCCGTTTCCAATGATCTGCTCCTAGATTGCATCGATATTGCCGAACAGGGGCCAGGCGGAGGAAATCAATCAAGTCGTCGGTGGCTGATCATTCGGGATCGTGATCAAAAACAGGCACTATCGGAGCTCTATTGGGAAGGAGCCGGCAAATGGATGGCGTCGGCCAGGGATAAGTTGGCTGATACCGACCACCGCAACGCCAACGTCATGCGCTCCGCAGCGCATCTCGCAGAGCATTTAGCTGACGTTCCTGCTCTTGTGATCCCATGCATCTGGGGTGTCCACGACGACAGCAAGAAACCGGGGCTTTTCGACTCCGTAGTTCAGTCAGCGTGGAGCTTCTGTCTCGCGGCTCGGGCGCGTGGCTTGGCCACCGCGTGGACCACTGCAATCCTGAACCATGACACCGAAATTCGTGACCTTCTTGAGATTCCTGCAGGGATTACCCCGGTAGCTCTTCTCCCAGTCGCATACAGCAAGGGTGGTGACTTCGCGTCCGTTCCAAGACGCTCCGCCAAAGAAATCTCATATTTCGACAGGTGGGGTCGAACTTGGGAGAACCGCGACGATCAAGCCGCCCGACGTATCACCGAAGGGCCAGGCGTCACCGTCGAAATTGACGTCGACGCCCCGCCGACCAAGGTGTGGTCCCTAATATGCGACATCAGTCTGAGCGCTCAATTCTCCGAAGAGTTTCAAGGTGCAGAGTGGGCTGAGGGACACTCGGGTCCAGCAGTCGGTGCAAGATTTGTCGGTACCAATCGTCATCCTGCTATTGGCGAATGGCAAACCACTTCAACGATTACCGAGTTCGCGGAAAATCAGCGGTTTGGTTGGGCAGTCGGAGATGATGAGGAGACAGCAGCGGCTCGCTGGCGGTGGGAGATTGATGAGTTGCATGGTCATCGCTGCCGGCTACGCCATACGGTGCGGCTCGGCCCAGGGCCATCCGGCCTCACACCTGCGATCGAAGCAATGCCTGATAAGGAAGCCCTCATCGTCGATCGCCGTCAGCAAGAGCACCTCGCGAACATGGTGCGTTGCGTCGAAGGTGTGAAGGCTCTCGCTGAGACATCGTGACGGGTCGCTGGGCGCCAAGTCCGACGGGTCATTTTCATCTCGGGAACTTGCGAACGGCGCTTTTGGCGTGGTTGTTTGCGCGCTCGTCATCTAACACGTTGATTTGGCGGTTCGAAGATCTCGACAGCGCGGTGCGTCCAGAGTTCTATCGAAGTCAAATTCGAGATTGTGAACGAATCGGTTTGGATTGGGACGGTGAACCTATCCGGCAAAGCGACCGCTTCGAAATGTACACAAACGCCATAGAGCAACTAACTCGAAGGGGTCTGACTTATCGTTGTTGGTGTACGCGGCGCGAAATTCGAGAAGCAACCACCGCGCCACATTCACATTTACCCGAGGGTGCTTACTCTGGAATTTGTCGGAATCTCTCGCGGCGACAACTCGCGGAGCGTGAAGCGAGTGGGCGAAATCCTGCTCTAAGGCTACGCACCGACGGCGAAACCATCACTATTCGAGACCGTCAGTTAGGTGATTTCGAGGGTGTGGTCGACGATTTTGTTTTATGCAGGGGTGACGGCATTCCGTCTTACAACCTTGGGGTGGTGGTTGATGATGCCGAGCTAGGCGTCACCGAGGTCGTCAGAGGAGATGATTTGCTTCCCTCGACCCCCCGTCAGGTATATCTGTTTGGTTTATTGGGACTCACTGCCCCAAATTATGCTCATGTTCCACTGGTCGTAACTGCTTCGGGAGAGCGCCTCGCGAAGCGTCATGGTGCGGTCACTCTTGAGGATCGATTGGCGCTTGGGGAGTCAGAACTGGACGTTCTCAACATGTTGCTGTCGAGCCTCTATATGAACCCCGTCACATCATTTGCGCAGTTACGGGACCGGGCCAAGAATTTCGATCCGACTTCGCTTCCCGTAACTCCTTGGGTATTTGACGGCTGAGTTCCGCTGGGGGTCACCTCCAGGGCTCAACGATGATCTTCGCGTGAGCTTCGGGATCGCCTAAATCTTGGAAAGCTTGAGCGACACCCTCGAGACCTACTCGCCCGGTGACGAGTTGGTCCACAATGAGGTCCCCCTCGCTGATTCCCCTAAGAGTGTCGGCGAACTCCTCTCTTGTGTATCCAAGGACAAACTGAATGTTGAGTTCTTTGCCGATACCTGTCAGCGGACGAACATTGTCGCTTTCCATGCAGACACCGACCACAACAATGCGAGTGTCGCGCATGGCTCCGTGCATGATTTGGTCAATCACCCCGGGAATCCCCACGCATTCGAAAATGAGCCCCGGTTTCGGTTTAGTTGTCCCCAATCGCAAGGTCGGATCGTCGCGGTCAACGCCCTCGGGCCAAGCTGCTTGCTGCCAACTTTCGTAAGGCGAGGTCACTGCGGGATCCAGGACTTCGTCCGCCCCCATCGCCTCCGCTAATTGACGGCGCCTAGGAGAAAAGTCCGCGGCGATCACCGGGCCTAACCCCTTTTGTTTGAGAGCTGCGATTACCGCTAACCCAACCGGGCCACAGCCGACTACCAGACACACGTCATCACTGGTGGCGTGGGATTTCTCTACGGCGTGGCGACCAACCGCCATCGGTTCGGTTAATGCGGCTAGTTCAGGGGCCAGTCCGTTCCTGACCGGAAGTAGCAACTGTGATGAGAGGAGCATGTGCTCGGCGTAGCCACCCGGATATTCGTTGGAGTAGCCGATGGTGTGAATTCTGTCGGGCCGCAGAAGGATCGGGAAAGAGCAGACAACGTCGCCTACCCGCAAGTCGTCGTCGACGCCTTGGCCCTTGTCGAGGATCTCCACACAAAATTCGTGGCCCATCACGAGATCTCGGTCGGCGTCATATACGAGAGGACCGCCGGTTTCTTTTTGGTTTCGCACCATTTCGTGACCGTGTTTCAAAGCATGCAGGTCACTGCCGCATATGCCACATGCAAGTGTTTTTACGAGGACGTCTCCCGTGGAGGGGGCTAGGTCCTCTGCGGTTTCCACCACAATGTGTCCTTGTCGGGTAACTGCTGCTCGCATGTGTATCTTTCGGTTCGTGGTGTCAGTGGGTTTTCAACTAGCAGGTAGGCCAGTAGGACAGGGGTCTTGCTTCGGGTGGGGGAACGGAACGGTTGGCCAGCATCTCAAGGTCGCGGGCAAGGATGCTGCGGGTATCTCCCGGATCAATTATCTCGTCGATTCTCATGGTCCCCGCGGCCTCGTAGGGGTTGGTTGATTCAGCAACTTCACGCACAAGTGCCTCCCGTTCGGCTTCTCGGGTTTCAGGATTTTCGATGCGACCTAGTTTGGAGCCGAAGGCGACGTTCACTCCAACTTCGGGGTCCATGAACCCGATTTCCGCGCCGGGCCAGCTGTAGACACCTAGGGCTGGCATCTGTGATCCGTTCATCGCCTGCCAGGCCAGCCCAAATGCTTTGCGTATACATACAGTCAACGTTGGGGTTGAGGCATTTTGTAGGGCGTGCATCATTCGCATGCCCCAATGGAGCATAAGTTCGTGTTCGACCCGTTCTCCCACCATGAATCCGGGGACATCAACCAAGAAGATCATAGGAATGTTGTACGAATCACAGATCGTCGCCAAACGAATGATTTTGTGGCAGGCCTGCGGGTCTAAGGTTCCGGCTCCAAACATGGGGTTATTCGCGATGATGCCCACAGAGAAACCGTTGAGCCTGCCGAGGCCACACACCACGTTGCGCGCGTACAACGGTTGAGTTTCCAGCAACGAGTCGGGGTCAACGATCTGTTGCACCACTCGTCGCATGTCATACCCTCGGGTGCGTTTGGCGGGAACAAGCTCAGCTAGTTCGGGGTCATGGTCTAGAGAACCGGAAGGCTCGCTACGGGGGGCTGTTTGCCAGGCGTTACTCGGGAGGTAGGAAAGCCATTTCCGAACCGCGTCGTAGCCTTCTTCGTCGGTTTCCACCCCCAGATCTATCTGTCCTGTTTTTCGGGCATGCACATCTACTCCACCCACATCTTCAAAGGAGATGATTTCGCCAGTGGCTATTTCGAAAACTTTGGGCGAGGTGACAGCTAGACATGAGCCCCGCACCATTACGACGTAGTCGGATAAGGCAGAAAGGAACGATGACCCGCCGAAAGATTGGCCGGTGATCATCGTGGCCATCGGTACTCGGTGTCGGCGTTTGGCAAGTTCAAATAGCCCGCCGGGTTCGCTAATTCCCTCCGCTCCCATGGTGTCTGGTATTCGCGCTCCTCCCGTTTCCCCGAAGTGCACTATGGGTGTTCCCATGGCCATCGCGCGTTCATATAGGCGGTGTTCTTTTCGCGTTCCCACGATTGAGCTGGAACCACGATAAACGGTGATGTCATCTCCAAACACCGCTACCGGACGCCCGTCTACGGTTCCGTGCCCTCCAATTTTTCCGTCACCGGGGGTCTTGTGACGTTCATCGGGACGCATCGATCGACTGAAGGTTCCAATTTCACGAAACGTGTCTGCATCAAGGAAGGCGTCAATGTGTTCTCTGACGTTGCGATCGCCTTCGGCTGCCATCTTCGACAGCTTGTCCGAACCACCCATTTCCTCGCGGATGCGGTCAGCTTGTGTGTGAAGTTCTGCGGTTTGGTCCGGATCGGTCATGATGGCGCCTCCGAGCCGTAATCAGCGATGAGTTGTGAATAGCGATCTTCGAGCTGTTCAGCGGGCCGAGCTGGAACCATTACTTGAGTGACTCCGGCTTCGATGAGTTGTTCCAAATGCTCGTTATTCCCAGGCGACGATGTCCACAACTCGATCGACGACGGGTCGCGACCAGCCTCCTCGGCGTAACGCTTTGCAGCTAAGTGCAACGATGCGAGCGTGCCAACAGGTCGTTCCGCGGGGAAGAACACATCCCCGAGTTCACCTGCTCTCCTAGCTGCTCGATCCGAATGCCCTCCCACGAGTATCGGTATCGACTCTTGGGTCGGTTTGGGTTGACAATACACGGGAGCAAAATCAACAAACTCTCCGTGAAATTCAGCTTCTGTTTCTGACCAAAGGACACGAAGAGCTCTGAGGTATTCATCTGTTCGAGCTCCGCGAGCTTCAAATGGCACCCCCAAAGCCTCGAATTCTTCGCGTAGCCATCCCACGCCAATGCCGAGATCTAACCGCCCGTTGCTTAGGCGATCAAGACTGGCTATTTCTTTGGCAGCTATCAAGGGGTTGCGCTGAGGAAGGATAAGGATTCCTGTCGCTAAGCGAATCTTGCTGGTGGCCGCAGCGGCGAAAGCGAGCCAAATTAAGGGATCAGAATGGTCTAGTTGGCTTGCGCCTTTGAACAGGCGGCCGCCTTCGTCGTAGGGATAGGTGGATGCATATTCAACGGGGACGACGGCGTGTTCAACTGCCCAAATTGAATGGAAGCCGACCTCCTCAGCAGCGCGGGCTAGGTCTCCAGCTGCGGCACCTTCAACGTTTCCCATCAAATTCGCCGACATTAAACCGAACTTCATGAGGCTCACTCCCCTTCTATTAAGCGTTTCAGAAATTAGGTGGGCAATTATGGCGTCTTCTGGTTCCTATAGTCCCGGGACAATGACTCCATGGACTGGTGGCGGTTCACTTCCTTTGCCTGCCATTGACGTCAAAAGTTCGGCCGTGTCAGCGAGCCCGACTTCTCGTCGGGTCAGTAACTCGAATGGGAATCTTCTGGCAGCCAAAAGTTCCAGAGCTTTGCGATACACGGGCGCATCAACGCCAAGCGCTCCTTTCACGGTGATTTCTTTCCAGATGATTGCGTCGGTGTGAAGGTCGGGTGCTCCCTTTTGTCCCCGCACGCCTGCCATAACAATCGTGGCATCGACCGCGCTCAATCGCACTGCTTGCCCAAAAGCCGTTGGCGCGTTAGCGGTCACGTCGACCACGACGTCAGCTAGACGACCGCCTGTCGCGTCGCGAAACTTTCGTACAGGATCTTCTTCGGCTACGTCCACCACCAAATCAGCACCCATGGCGAGAGCCAACTCGAGTCGCGGGTGGTCGTTAGGGCCGAAGCCCGTTACGGCAACGAATTCAGCACCAGCGTCTCGAGTCGCAACTAAGGCGCACAACCCTCGAATCCCTGGACCAAGAACAGCAACGAAGTCACCCTGCTGAGTTCCGGGGATCTCGACGCCCCATTTGATGCCTGCACCTAACGGATTGAAAAGCGTCGCTTCTACCGCATCTAGTTCTTCGGGTACAGGCAGGACAAGTGAGTCAGGCGAGAGATAGTGATGCGTTGCATATCCGCCGTAGAGCGAAGGCTCACGTTCCGTTGGGATCATCCCATATAGGTCGGTCTGCCCATGTCGAGTGCAACGACGATATATCCCGGAGCGGCAGGGTTCGCACGTACCGCAGGATTGCCAACATTCGATAGCAACTCGATCTCCGACACCGACCTGCCACTTTTCAGCAGCTTTTTCCCCTATCGCGTCGATCACTCCTATGGTTTCGTGTCCCGGCACGATCGGGTACGGCGCGGGGATGTGCCCGGCGTAAAGCTCGTGATCGGTGCCACAAAGCCCGCACGCTTCGACTCGCAGTACCGCATCTTCTAATCCGACGTCTGGCACCACGTAATTTTCAACTCGAAGATCTTCGACACCGTGCAAAACGGCAGCAGTTGCGTCCCCCATGAAAAGCACGCTACCTCCTGCGAGTCACTACTTATCGAGCGGAACGATTTACGAACTCGGTAGCACCTAGGTCAAAGATTTGTGCCGCGTGTCGATTCGCCATAGCAACAAACATGGAGTCTCCTCTCTCGGTGCGGCCCACGATCATGGATGCCAGCATGGCCATCAAGAACCCGGACCAAGAGAATCGCCGGTAGTTCAACCAAAATTCGTCCAACGTGATTGGCGGCGAATCACCGCGATGAGCTAGCTCGCTGACGTAATGAGCAACTAACCGTTCTTCGTACCGACGTCGATCTTCTGGTTCAAATGAGGAGCCGAGGAAGTACGCGACATCGTGCGCCGCGTGGCTGTGGGTCACGGTTTGCCAGTCAACGACTACCAACGGTCGAGAGGTCATGGTCCCGGCAGGCGCGAACATCAAGTTATCCAGCCGGTAGTCACCGTGAACAAGAGTCGACGGTTCAGGAGTTTCCGAAAACCACGTGGACATTCCTTGAGCGAACCGATCACCGGCTTCTATTGCCTCATCGCTGAGCTCAGTTCGGTAACGGTCTGCGAACGCGGGTTGCAGCGCTTCGATCAATTCGATCGTCTGGGTCATTTCGGCAGGGCCTCTTCTGCTTACCCAGTCGAGTTCGAACAGCGAC
>DGLO01000011.1:13211-19675 GCA_002388005.1 Candidatus Neomicrothrix sp. UBA4542 | reverse complement strand
GAAGGCACCGGCTTGGGTAAACCCCTAAAGCTGATGTGCAAGCCCTACAGACGAGACATTCCAATAGCGGTCGCGTCGATCGGCCCGAAAAATGTGGAGATGACCGCAGAACTCGGAAACATGTGGCAACCCATCCATTTCTTGCCCGAAAAATTTCATGACGTGTGGGGTGAGGCACTACACGCAGGTAAAGCAAAGCGATCCACTGAACTTGGGGAACTAGAAATAGTTGCAGGAGGAACGGTTGCGCTTGGCAGCGGACCTCACGTCGACGCGGCCCGAAAAGCCGTTCGCGACACCACAGGCTTCTATGTCGGAGGGATGGGCGCTCGCGACCAAAACTTCTACAACGACCTCTTCAAACGCTACGGCTACGAACAAGAAGCTCAACAAATCCAGGATCTGTTTCTGGGCGGAAACCGTGACGAGGCATTTTCGAAAGTTCCCGACGACTACGTTGACCGAGCAAGCTTGACCGGTGACGAAAGCAGAGTTCGAGAACGAATAGAGATATACAAGGAAGTCGGTGTCACCTATCTCAACATTGACATTCCCGCAGATACCGAAAATCCGCTCGAAGTCATCGAAAAGGTGAAGGCCTGGGCCGAATAACTCCTAATGAGCCGTCTACCAGCCAACGAACGGTTTAGGGCCGCGGTCGATTCCCTAGGTGTTGAACTAAACATCGTTCGATTTTCGGAAGAAACACGAACCGCAGCTGAAGCGGCGACAGCCCTGGGTTGCGAATTGGGGCAGATCATCAAATCATTGGTATTCCAATGTCAAGGCGAACCGGTCCTCGCGTTAACAGCAGGAGATCAACAAGTTGACACGAGGACACTTGGCGAATTGTGCGGCGGTACCATCGAAAAAGCTGGCGCAGAAATGGTTCGCGACGCGACAGGGTTTGCAATTGGAGGCGTGCCTCCCTTTGGGCATTTAACCCAGTTGCGATGTTTCGTCGATCAGAACATCCGCCTACACGAGACGGTATGGGGTGCGGCCGGCACCCCCGACACAGTTTTCGCTCTCCCCAGCGACCGACTTGTCGATTTGAGCGGTGGCGAAGTCGCCAACTTTGTGATTTGAACCCGACCATGCACGCCGGTTCCTCATCCCGCCCTAATGTCTGAGCATGCCCGCGCATTCCACCACCATCGTTCCCCGTTTTGGTGAACTGGATCCTTACAACCATGTCAACCACGCCGCTTACGTCGCCTACTTCGAAGCTGCCCGCTGCGTTGCTCTCGACGAAATAGAAATGTCCTTGGCCGATCTCAGCGAACGCGGTTTACAGATAGTAGTCACCCACCTCGATGTGAAATTTCGCGAACCCGCGACAGCCAGGGATATTTTGACCGTCGAAACCCAGATCGTTGAGCTGAAAAGAGTCAGTTCGACGTGGCGGCAACGAATTATTCGAGAAAGCGACGGCAAGGACCTCGTCGAAGCTGAACTTACACTCGGTGTGTGCGATATGTCCGGGAAGCCCACCAGACCTCCCGCCGACTTGAATGTATCCCTGTCACGCTTAACGGAAAACGACGAGTAGCGCCACTGACAGGCGGGTGAGGCGCGGTGCAGCCAAACGCCGGTGTCTCAGCGGACGCCAAATCACACTACCGGTGTTAAACCGCCATCGATATTGATCGCGGTGCCAGTTATGTACGACGCGGCATCGCTCGCGAGGAAGAGGGCCAAGTTCGCGAATTCTTGCGGATCGCCCATGCGTCCGATGGGAATTCGGCGTCCCATCTCGCCGATGAACTCATCGAAGGTCTGGTTGCCGTCGGCGGTCTCCCACCTCTTGACCCACTGATGACTTACCAGAAGGCCAGTGTTGAGAGCGTTTACCAAAATCCCGTCCGCCGCGAACTCGTTGGCCAATGCTTTGGTCATTGCCATTCCCGCAGCGCGAGCGACCGACGTGGGACAGCTGTTGGCACCGGGTGCCTTAGCGGCAGAGTTCAACGTATTGATGATCCTCCCCCAACTTTGCTGCTGCATGCCTGGTATGCACAGTCGACACAATCGAACCGCGGAGAAGAACTTGAGGTTGAAATCTTCCAACCAGCTTTGATCGTCCACCTTCAAGAATGGCTGGGCGTTTGAGGTGCCAGCGTTATTCACGAGGACGTCGATCGGACCGAAAAACTCGACCGCCTGCCCGTGGGCTCGCTCAACGTTTGCCGCGTCACTCACATCAGCAGAAATTCCGACGAATCTCCCAAGTGGTCGGATACCTTCTAACGCCGCAACTGTTTCTTGCAGCGGGGATTCTTCTCGGGCGACCACTGCGACATCTGCTCCCGCCGCCGCAAACGTTTCCGCCATGGCTCGGCCGAGACCCCGGCTGCCACCCGTAATCAATGCCCGCCGTCCGGTAAGGGTTATCTCCATAGATCGAAACTACATCTGAATATTCATCAATGTTTGCCATCCCAACGCATCAGCCCCTCTTGGACACACGTCGCAACCAAGTTGCCGTTTCCGTCAAAAAAACGACCACTTCCCAAACCTCGGGCTCCTCCGGTACTTTCGACTCGCTGCTCATACAGAAGCCATTGATCGGCGATTGGTTCACGATGAAACCACATCGAATGATCAAGACTCGCGCCTTCAAGGCGTTCATCCTGCCAGCGGAATCCGTGCGGAAGTAACACATGATCAATGAGGGTCGCATCGGCCAGATAGGCAAGCGCTACCTCGTGGAGACAACGATCTTGGTTCAACTGCTCGCTCAGCCGAACCCACATCAACTGAGGTTCTGTGATGGCGACTCCTTCAGGAAGATCAGGCGGATTGATATACCAAATCTCCATCGGCCGTTGCCTGCCATGCCAAGGGCCGTCAACGTGCGGAGCGGTGGATTCCCAAAACTCGTTGTATGACACCAATTCTGCGTCGGGTTCGGGGACGTCGAACTCTGTTGGCGGTGACCATGTCAATCCCGCTTCGGGGACTTGAAAAGAAATAACCGTTCGGAACCGTTCAACCCCCTCTTGATAGGCGATTACCTCCCGAGTACTGAAACTTCTCCCGTCCCGGACGCGTTCAACGACAAGTTCCGTAGAGGCGTTAACGTCACCGGGACGCAAGAAATAGGAATGGGTCGAGTGGACGAACCTGTCGTCGTCGACAGTTAACTGAGCAGCCCTAAGGGTATGGGCAAGGAATTGCCCCCCAAAAGTTCGTTGCCCCTGTTCAGGAGCAGTTGGCGCTACAAAGCTTCCATCAGTTGCGGGTTCCAGTTTCATGAGGTCTGCAAACACATCGGACACTTGAATGAACTTAGCGAGCTAGAGACCTGTAGAGCGCTCTAGGCTCGCTGAGTCGCCTCAAGATTGGAACCATGGGTGAGTTGGGAAGCTGAGATCGAAGAACTGCGTCGACGCGAAGCGTTCGCCGAAGAGCTTGGAGGCGCAGAAAAAGTCGAACGGCAACACTCCTTCGGAAAATTAACTATTCGGGAACGAGTCGCGGCAATCGTCGACACAGCCACATTTCACGAAATAGGTAAGACCGCCGGCGTCGCGAGCTACGACGAGGAGGGAAACCTTGTCGCCCTAACACCATCAAATTTCGTGTTCGGATTAGCTCAAGTCGATGGGCGACCAGTTTTGATCTCAGGGGACGACTTCACCGTTCGAGGGGGTTCTGCCGACGCGACACTCCCCGAGAAACGAAACACAGCGGAAGGAATGGCTTTCGAACTGAGACTTCCCCACATTCGGCTCGTCGACGGGATGGGGGGCGGGGGATCAGTCAAGACCATCGAAACTGCCGGACGAACCTATATTCCCCAACTAAAAGGCTGGGAAACCGTGGTTAACCACTTAGCGGTCGCTCCGTCGGTGTCGTTAGCTCTCGGTTCGGTCGCAGGTATCGGTGCCGCGCGCGTAGCTACCTCTCACTATTCAGTGATTGTTCGCGAAAGTGCCCAAATGATGATCGCCGGCCCAGCTCTTGTCGAACAGGCCCAGCTAGGTGACCACGGCAAAGAAGAACTTGGTCACGCCGACATCCACACCGCCAACGGAGCGATAGACGACGCGGTGGATTCCGAGGAGCAGGCCTTCGCCTGCGCCAAAGCTTTCTTGTCTTATTTGCCATCGAATATCGACGAGACCGCACCCCGAACAGCGACAGACGATCCAACTGCTCGTCGAGATGAGTCTCTTTTGTCTGCCGTGCCACGCGAACCCCGTCGGGTGTACCAGATGAGAAAGATCATTGATTCAGTCTTCGACTCTGACTCATTTTTCGAAATAGGACGGTCGTGGGGGAAGTCGATTATCACTGGATTTGCTCGACTCGACGGGTACCCAGTTGCCGTGTTCGCTGAAGATCCGTACCAGTATGGGGGCGCGTGGACTGCGGACGGCTGCCGCAAACTCATTCGCCTGCTCGATACCGCTTCCACATTCCATTTGCCAGTCGTTCACCTTGAGGACTGCCCAGGATTTCTCATCGGGAAAGAATCAGAAGAGAACGCAACGATTCGCTACGGGTCGCAAGCACTTGCCGCTCTAGGTCAACTGACGACTCCATTCGCGTGTGTGGTGATCCGGAAAGCATTCGGGGTAGCCGGAGCCGCAAATAACAAACCGGGCTACAGAAGCCTCCGCTACGCATGGCCGTCCGGTGATTGGGGTTCACTGCCAATTGAGGGAGGAATCGAAGTTGCCTACAAGCAAGATCTAGCTGATGCTGATGACCCCGAAAGCCTTCTCGAAGAGATTAGAGACAGACTCAACCGAGTGAGGTCGCCGCACCGTGCGGCGGAGTTCTTCGAGATAGAAGAAATCATTGACCCACGCGATACGCGCCCCCTTTTGTGCGAATGGGTTGAACTAGCTCAACGCGCCCTCACTCTGGGCCCCACGTCATTTAGTTACCGGCCTTAGCTATTGAAAGCCGCTCCGTGCCGTAGATTCAGCGCGGAGGGGCGATGTCATGATTCACTAATGGTCGTCCGCGACCTAGGAAAATAGATGCAACCGACCTACAGCCAAGAGGCCGAAACATATCGCCAAAAAATTCAGGCGTTCCTCGGTGAACATTTGCCAGACAATTGGACTGGACTTGGCGCACTTGATCAGCAAGCGCGCCACCGCTTTGTCGAAGAGTGGCGCACACTCCTCGCAGAAAATCGTCTTCTCGCCGTCTCCTGGCCCGAAGAATATGGGGGCGCTGGCCTCAGCGAAATTGAACGAATCGTGCTTGCTGAAGAGTTTGCGAAAGCCGGGGTGCCCGAGGGAAACGAAAACGACGGTTTCTCTATCACTATGGTCGGAAACGCAATTATTCAATGCGGAAGCGAAGAACAGAAACGCCACTTTCTACCGCGAATAATTAGTGGCGAAGATCGATGGTGTCAGGGATATAGCGAACCGAACAGTGGCTCGGACCTCGCCAATCTCGGGACTCGCGCAGTTCTTGACGGTGACGAATGGGTGATTAACGGGCAAAAGGTCTGGACATCGAGTGGTCACACTGCCAACTGGATCTTTGTCCTGTGCCGAACTGCGCCGGAAGCTCCAAAACACAAGGGCATTTCATTCCTCCTTGTTCCAATGGAACAAGACACAGTCGAGTGTCGACCAATTATCAACATCAGTAACCGACATGACTTCAACGAGGTGTTCTTCAGCGACGCTAAGACCCCGAAAGAAAACGTGGTTGGGGACGTCAATGACGGTTGGCGGGTGGCGAACGTACTCCTTGGGTTCGAACGAGGTCACGGCGCGACCACCGATGCTGTCCGATTTCGTGACGAACTTGACAGAGTTGCTGGGGTCGCGCGGGAACGGGGCGCTCTCGGCGACCCGCTTGTGCGTCAGGATCTCTCACGAGCGCACAGCAAAGTCGAGATCATGAAATGGATGGGCCAACGACAGGTCACGTCGGTGCTCGCCGGCAATCCTCCGGGTCCAGAATCCTCTCTACACAAGCTTCTGTGGAGCGAATATCACCAGTGGTTCACCGAAAAGACCATGCACTTACTCGGAGCGGATGCCATGACGCCCAGGGGTGATCCGGCGGCGCACGGCATACAAACTGATGCGATTGGTGCGCGATTTTCGACGCTTGCGTGGGTACAGACGATGCTCGGTGCGCGACCGGGCACTATTTACGCTGGCACCTCGGAAGTGCAAAGGAACATCATTGGAGACCGCGTCTTGGGCCTCCCTCGAGAGCCGCGAGCCGACAGCGGCCCTTGGAACGAAATTGGCAAAACCTAAGAATTTGGACTGAACTGCATTGGAGCACAAGGGGGGCACGGCCAACATGGATTTGCGACTCGATGGAAAAACGGCGCTGGTAACAGGGGGCTCAGCTGGTATCGGCAAAGGGATCGCGACAATTTTTGCTGCAGCGGGAGCTCAGGTAATGATCACCAGCCGTAAGGCCGAAAAATGTGAAGCAGCGCTGGTTGATATTGGTGGTGACAGCGACTACAT
>DGLO01000011.1:1813-12970 GCA_002388005.1 Candidatus Neomicrothrix sp. UBA4542 | reverse complement strand
CGGGGCGAGGGTGATGATCACCAGCCGTAAGGCCGAAAAATGTGAAGCAGCGCTGGTTGATATTGGTGGTGACAGCGACTACATAGCTTCACACATCGGACAACTTGAAGAAGCGGAGCGAGTGATTGACGCGACAATCGAACGATTTGGCGCGGTCGACATTCTCGTCAACAACGCCGCGACGAATCCATGGGCCGGACCAATGATCGATTGCGATGTCCCACGGTTAGATAAGACCTACGAAGTGAACCTTCGAGCTCCTTTGCAGTGGACCCAGACAGCGTGGCAAAGGTGGATGCAGGAACATGGAGGATCAGTTATCAATATCGCCTCAGTCGGAGGGCACACGACCAGCGAAGCCTTAGGTGTGTATTGCATGTTCAAAGACGCCCTCATGCACATGACACGACAACTAGCTGCAGAACTGGGTCCCAAAGTTCGGGTGAATTGCATCGCACCAGGTTTGATTCGCACCGATTTTGCAAAGGTTCTGTGGGACGGCCCGCGAGGCCAAATGATTTCCGATATGTTGCCGCTCCGACGGCTCGGAGAACCCGAAGACATTGGGGAAGCAGCCCTCTATTTGTCGGCGGGAGCGTCTTGGATGACCGGCAACATTCTCAATATCGATGGCGGCGAACTTATTCGTATCGCTGGTGAGTTGCCTCTTGAGGAGGGGTGAGAACTAAGAAATGGCGGATCCTTCCGCTTCTGACCTGGACCTTTGTTGTATGGGTTTCTCGAGTTCGGAATGTGTTAGTCAATCAAGATCTTGATCGCGCCGGTGTTGTTTGGAGACTGGTAGCGGCGGGAATCTTTATCGGATCGGCTCTACTTGTGCTGGTACAACTAATTTCCGGTGGCACCAAACGCGCGTCGCTTAACTGGTTAGCGGCCTGGTCTGTCGGTTTCTGGGTAGTCCGTGGAGGAGAAATCTTGATCGACGGCGCCTGGTCTTTCGGATTCAAAGCCATCCACGCCGCGTTGATGGCCACCACATTTGCAACGGTTGCATTAGCGATTTCAGGCTCTCGCCTACCCGAGTGACGCGACTCCTCGAAACCAAGCCCACACTGTCGCCGGGTCCTCCACCATCGCGTTATGCCCCAGTCCGTTAAATACGTGAGGCACACCAGTAGGCATACCTTTGTGATCAGTTGGGGACACCAGGGGGTCGTGTTCTCCTAGCGACATAAACACCGGTGCTAACAAACCTTCGAACATCTCTGGGAAAGATGGTGCCCCGGTCCCTACAAGAACGGTGCGCGGATCCTGGCTCGCCCGCCAACCCTCAGGAGTACTTATTACCCCTCGTTCAGTTATGGGACTATCCCAAGCCACCACACCGAATAACCCCGAGAGTTTCAAAAACCAGTCGGAAGCTCCTTCGCGATCATCAAAGAAACGCGAAGGTTTTGCTGCGATATCAGGAAGTCTTGCCAACTCCTCGTCGGACCAAACAATCTTTACACCAATAGTTCCAAGGGTTTCGGGAGGATGGCCGAACAAACCAGTCGCGAGAGCTGCCCCAACTCCGCCTCCCATCGAATGTCCAAGGACGACGTACGGTTCGTCACGGCCCAACAGTTCTGCTACATCAGACGCCATTGCCCCAAAGGAGTAAGTGTCGGTCCAACGTTCGGACCCGTGACCGCGTAAATCAGGAGCGAGAACCCGCCCCGTCCATGCCGTCGTCTCTATGAGCGGATCCCATACCTGAGAGGTAGCCCCGAGACCGTGGAGCAGCACGAGAGTGGGGGCAGATCCGGTCATCAGTTAATCGTAACGTTGCCTTGTTGCCGAAGGTGTTGCTTTCGCGATCGGCGACGCTTGGATCAGTCGACTAGATCGTCGCTGCGAACACGCGCTTTTTCAGCTGCAAGATGGTCCGGTAGGACGCGGCCAAAGAGCTGCATCGTGCGTTCCACCCGACCAATGACCCCAGGGTTTTCGGTGTAAGCGAAGATGGCTGCATGGCGCGGGCAGCTCTCAGCTGATACTCGACTTACCTGATGTAACGAATACCGGCCACGAAAGATCTGCATGTCGCCTGGACGTAAATCGAGGGTCTTTACTCCGTGACGGGCCCCACCAAGAACCTTGCTGATTCGCTCGAATCCTTCGTCGCTGGCGTTTCTGATAGCCGGGACATACTCAAAAAGGCCACCCTTATCAGCCTGTTGTACGAGAACCGTGACCGCGAAATCATTGGTGTCGAAGTGCCAGGTGAACAGTTGCCCCGGATCCAGAATGTTTGAGGTCAATCCTGCCAGTGGATCGTCATAACAATAAAGGCTCGGAGCTTCCAGGCACGCGGCCACGAACGCAACCATTTCTGGGGCACGGAAAATCTGGGTCATTGGGCCCTCAGGATCCCAACTGTCACCCGGAATGAAGCCGCTTGAACGTTCGATGAACGTATTGATCGGATGGTCAGCAGGAAACTCGGGATTGTGATCGAAATGGAAATATGGGTTCATTACTTGATCTGAAAAGTGGGTCGTGTGCTTTTGGGAGAGGATCTCCTCGTTCAGGAGGGCAACGCCCTGAGGGTGGACCAGGTCATTCACCACTGCGCAGCCGTCAGCTCGTAGCTGATCTCGCGCGACTGCCACCGAACTCTGATAGTCAACACTTCCTGGTTGATGAAGGGGATATTTTTCCAGATCGATCAGATCGCCTAATGCGCGAGTAGCTGCCATAGAAGTCAACTCACTGTTCCCATGGCGGTGTCCAGTCGCCCTCCATCTGAAATGACAGTTGAGCGTCGTCTCCGATTCGTTTCGCCACGTGCAATTCTCCTGCGTCACGACCGTATCGGTTCGCGGCTTGTGCGAAAATTGCTTCCGCGGCCTGAGTTAGAGGCAACTCCGTGGGCACCGCCTCTGACAGCTCGGTGATTAGCTTGAGATCTTTCAGGCATAGATCGAGAGAAAAACTCGGATCGTAATGTCCGGCGAAAATTGATGGAGCATCATGACGGGCAACAAAGGAGTCGGCCACTGATTCTTTTATCGCATGCCAAAGGATCTCAAGTCTGATGCCGTTCGCCATCCCCAGGGCGAAACCTTCCCCCAAAGCGGCAGCATGAATAAACCAAAGCTGGTTGGTGACCAATTTGACTACGTTGCCCGAACCGAGCGCGCCAGTCGGTATTACTAATCCAAGATTGTTCAGGACCGGCGCGACCCGTTCAACGATCGTTTCGTCGCCGCCAACAAACAACGTCAGTGTTCCGTTACGAGCTCCATCGACGGCGCCGGTAACGGGCGAGTCAATTACGTGAACGTCAAGAGGTGCCCCCTGCGCCAAGGCCTGGACCAACTCGGACTGGTTCGTGGTCAGATCGACCCATACAGAATCAGGCCGCATTGCCTGCAAAGCCCCATGAACGCCGCCCATGAGCTCTTCTACGTGATCGGGCCGTGGAAGCGAGGTGAAAAGCAAGTCGGCGTTGGTGGCGCACTCCCAAGCAGATGCGCAGGATTGGGCGCCGACATCGACGAGCGACTGAATCGCTTCGACCCTAAGGTCATAGACGAAGACCGAATAACCGGCTTCGACTAGGCGATTACAGATCGCGCCACCCATGTTGCCCAGACCTACGAAACCAATCACTTCGCCGCGCTGGCTCATGCCCGTCCTAAACCCGAGACTGCCGTTCCCACTTGATGCCCCTCCTTCGTCACACTGAATGCAGCGAAACTACACACACAATGGCACCATGTAGCGATGCCTGGTAACAGAACGACCTTCCGAGGGTGGAAGGTAGTCAATGCAGGCATCGTCATTCAGTTCATCCAGAGCGCCCTCATCATGCAAGCGATGGGAAGCTACCTGGTGGTGCTTGAGCGCCAATTCGGTTGGAGTAAATCCGTCCTCTCCGCTGCGTTCTCGGTCAACCGATTCGAATCGGCGTTGCTAGGACCGATGCAGGGATGGATGCTTGACCGATTTGGTCCAAAACGTATCGCTCGAATCGGTTCAGGTTTTCTGGTCGTCGGATTCATATGGTTCGGCCAGATACAGAACCTCTGGGAGTTCTTCGCATCGTTCCTTTTTATAGCGATTGGTGCAGGGCTCAGTGGTTTCTTGACCGTTACTGTCGCGATTGTCCGGTGGTTCGAGCGCCGACGAGCCCGGGCGTTAGCGACAGGAAGCTTAGGTTTCGCGGCTGGTGGATTAGCCGTTCCCATCGTGGTGTGGTCAATGAATGCCAACGGTTGGCGCACCACGGCATCGATCTCTGGTGTTCTAGCTGGAATAGCGGTCTACTTTTTCGCTCGCTACCTCGATGGTTACCCCGAGGACTACGGGGAAACGGTCGATGGATTTGCGCTCGAAGAGTTGTCGGATGCCCACGCAGCTGAAGGACTTACCTCCGTTCACTTCACGGCGAAAGAAGCAGTCCGGACCCGCGCGTTCTGGATGATTTCGCTCGGTCACATGAGCGCTCTATTCGTCGTGGGAGCGGTCATGGCCCACTTAGCGTTGTTTCTGACGTCAGAACGGGGCTATTCGCTACAACAAGCCAGCTTTGTAGGAGCCGCTCTACCCATCATGCAAATTATTGGAATGACGATCGGCGGCGGACTCGGCGACCGCATAAACAAGCGCCTTATCGCGTCCCTCGCAATGCTCGGCCATGCCGGCGGGATACTTGTCCTTGCTTTCGCCCAGCAGGCCTGGACGATTGGAGCCTTCGTCGTCCTACACGGATTGGCGTGGGGTGCCAGAGGACCGATCATGCAGGCTCTCCGCGCAGACTACTTCGGGGCGTCGTCTTTCGGTTTCATTATGGGCTTGAGTTCGCTGATCGTCATGTTAGGAACCGTTTTCGGGCCCATCATCGCCGGAGTGCTCGCTGACATCACCGGAACCTACCGAGCCGGGTTCTTGGTCTTGGCCGCTCTCGCTGCTTTTGGCATGGTCTTCTTTGTACTGGCCACCCCGCCTGCTCCGCCCGTTCGGACGAGGTTGCCACGCATCGGCTAGCACTGATTCTGCCTCCGCGGCCAGCAGCATCGACGAAGCTGAGAGATACAACCAAATAAGTAATACAGCGACCGCGCCCAAAGATCCAAATGTGGCTTGCAACCGGTCAGCGGAGCCTGCGGCGACACTCATACCGAAAGTGCCGCCAATCCAAATCACGCCACCGATTCCCACAGCAACTATGCGCGCTCGGGTGCGCGTTGATGGTCCCACCACCATCCGATAGATCCACCCCAGCGACATGGAGGCGAGCACGAGCACCATTGGCCAGCGGATGGCCTCGAGCCAGGGGCGAGCGCCATCGGTAAACCCTGCAGCCTCCAGAGTGTTCGGAAACGCGATCACTCCCCAAATCACCACGGTTGTCACCATCATGGCAACCGCGCTGAGCTTCAACGCAAATATTCTTCCCTGCACCCAGTTATGAGGACTTCGCCTAGCATGAGCGATTCTGATGGCCATCACTGACGAGTTAAAGGCATTGGAAACTAGCCACAGCAAACCGAAAAGGCCTATAGCCAGACTGATTCCTACCCGACCATCACCGATCGAAGTAACTCCCCGAAGCTGGGTAACCACCAGTTGACCCGCTTCGCTGGGAAGAGCGTCGGTTAACGGCTCAAGTTGGTCTGCGACTTCATCGGGCTCAGCAATCAATCCATAAATTGAAATGATTGCCACCACCGCTGGGACTAACGCCAGAGCGAAGTAATAAGCCACCCCTGCGGCCGCTAACAGAGTGTGATGCTCCGACACATTCGAAGTGAACTGGCGCAGTAACCCCCAGATCCCAGGACGCTGAGGGGTGTCGCGACCGTCGGGCTGGGGACTCGTCATTGAACCAAGGTTGCCAGCCATAGAGGGATCGACCAACTATCTCCATCGAACACGAGTCGAAGACGACTCCAATCGTGCTAGTAACGGTGGATGGATCGCACTCGATTGTTCGACCCCGCGACCTACGTCGAAGGCGTCCCGTACGACCTCATTGCGGAAATGAGAGAAGGGGCACCCGTTCATTGGGTAGACGAGCCTTCCGTAATGGGTTGGGGCGAGGGCCCCGGTTATTGGGCGGTATTGACCCACGAACTGGTGAACCAGGTGTTGCGTGACCCCTCGACGTTCTCATCTCATCAAGGCGCGACCCAGATTCGTGATCCCGGTACGGCCGAGATGTTGGCTTTCGTGCAACGCATGATGTTGAACCAGGACCCGCCCAGTCATACTCGCCTTCGCCGTCTCCTGACAAAATCGTTTACTCCACGGGCTGTCACAGCACTCGAAGATGACATCTCCAGTCGAGCCAAATCCATAATCGACAGGGTCGCTCCCAGTGGGGGAGCGGATTTCGCAAGCGACATCGCAGTCGAGTTACCGCTCATGACCCTCGCCGCCATCATGGGCGTTCCAGAAGAAGATCGTATGTTGCTCTTTGATTGGAGCAACAGAGTCATTGGCTATCAAGACAGCGAATACGCGATTTCTGACCGATTCGACCCATCAACCGGCACTGAAATGGCGCGAAAAGCCCGCAAAGTGAGAGACCAAATCAAACCCGATGCCGACGGGCGAATGCCTGACCCTCGTTCTCGCGAAGGGCTCGCCGATATGTACTTCTACGCGTCGGAACTGGCGACGCATAGACGCGAATACCCTGGCAGCGACGTGGTGTCCATTCTCCTCGCCACCGAAGATGCGCAGGGGGCGATCACCACTGAAGAATTCGAGACGATGTTCTTCCTGTTCGCGGTTGCAGGTAACGAAACACTCCGGAACGCCATCCCAGGAGGAATGCTCGCGTTACTTGAGCACCCGTCTGAGATGAACAAGTTGATAGCGCAGCCTGAATTACTGCCGAACGCCATTGAAGAAATGTTGCGATACGCCCCCCCGGTTGTGCATTTCCGACGTACCGCCACACGCGCCGTGGACCTCGGTGGAGTGAAAGTTAAACGAAATGACAAAATCGTCGTGTACCACGTCGCCGCGAATCGAGATCCACAAGTCTTCCCAAACCCGGAGCGATTCGATATAGAACGATCTCCAAATGACCACGTCACCTTCGGCGCTGGCCCTCACTTTTGTCTAGGAGCCCACCTTGCCCGACGCCAAATGCTGGCCATCTTTGAGCAGGCCTTATGGCGTCTGCCGAATATCACGCTAAACGGAAAACCAGAACACCTGGTTTCTAATTTTCAAAACGGCCCGAAACATTTGCCGGTGAAATGGGACAACGTATGACCGCTGACTACGTCGATGTTCCGTATCTGCAGCGAGAAAATACAGAGTTCCTGGCTCGAATATGGGACCCTCCAAAGGGAACGACAGTTCGCGGTGTGGTACTCGACGTGCACGGTGGAGCATGGTGCGATCGAGATCGGCGTGCCGGATCTCGCTACGATGCTGCACTGGCCGCCGCCGGGTTTTCGGTAGTAGCGATCGATTTTCGCTGCGGTCCCGACTACCAGCACCCCGCCGCGTCAGATGATGTCAACGTTGCAGCCCACTGGGCTCGTCTTCGCGCAGAGCGATTAACTGGCGACAGTGACCGAATTATCTCCGTCGGAAGTTCGAGTGGTGGCCACCTAGCGTTATTAGCGGCACTGACGACCCACGTCGTCGACGGTCACAGCGTCGAAATATGTGTCGACGGAAAGTGGGAAAAACCAGAGTCAATCGATGGGCGCGTCAGCGGTGTAGCAGCCTTGTGGGCTCCCGTCGATCCATTCACGCGCTACAAGTACGCACAATCTCTAACAACCGACTTAGGTATACGCCTCGTTACAAACACGGAGGCGTATTTCGGCAGCGAGGAAACGATGGCCGATGCCTCTATTTCGCGCGTCCTCACCAAAGAACGCTCAACTCAACTACCCACCGTTTGGTTCGCTCGGGCGGGAAACGATGAGAATGTGCCCCCAGAAATGGTTGACGAACTTGCCGAAACTTATCGACAAGCAGGTGGCACGTTTACCCTCAAGCACTATGCCGACGTACCACACGGCTTCGGGCACTTCGAAACAGCAGAGACTCAACGATTTCTCGATGATCTGCGTTGCTGGCTCATCGAAACCGTAGAAAGTTGAACTTCGGCCCGAGAAGCGCTTCGGGCGCTACGGTGCGCACATGGCATTGACGTTTGAACACTGGAACCCCGAGACGGCAGAGCGTTTCAAGAAATTCGTTCCCACTAAAGGGATCGACGGGTTCCTCGGAATCCGAATTGATGATGTGGCCCCCGGTCGGCTCGTAGCTTCCTTCGAAGTCAGCGACGAGATGATCACAATGATCGGAAACATGCATGGTGGTTGCCTGTCGGCCTTTTGTGACCATGTATTGGGGGTGGTGCTGTATCCCGTCATGCCAGAAGGTTCATGGGCCGCCACGACTGAGTTCAAGATAAACCTTCTAAAACCGGTCAGTGGTGGAACCTGTACCGCCACCGCGGAAGTCATTTCGATGACTCGCACCACTGCGGTGATCAGGATCGATATCGCCAACGGTGACCGCCTCGCCGCCGTCGCCCAAGGAACCTGCCTGATCATGGCACCCAAATCGTGAACCTACCGGTCCGAGTAGGAGTTACACCCGGCATCGATATTTGGACCCGTCCATGGGAAGAGCGATGCAAAGCAGTGAATCTCGTTGCCGACGCTGGTATCGATCACATGTTCTTCGCCGACCACGTGAGTTTTCGAATAGGACACGGACACGACGGCATGGTGACTGGCGCTGCCCTAGCCAACTTGCATCCCACCCTGGGGATTTATTTAGGGGTCTATCTCCTCGCCCTTCGACACCCAGTACCCGTAGCTCGCCAACTCGCCAACCTCGCGGAGATGGCTCCGGGTCGGATTAGCTTCGGTATCGGTGTAGGCGGCGATGACCGCCATGAAGTCGAAGTATGCGGGGTTGATCCCCGAACCCGTGGAAAACGAACCGACGAATCCCTCGATGTTCTCCAACAGCTCCTATCGGGCGCAACAGTGGACCATCAAGGCGAATTCTTCAGCTTCGAACAAGCGCGAATTGTTCCAACCCCGACCCCTCCAATCCCGTTTTATGTAGGAGGGCGCTCCGATGCCGCGCTCCGACGCGCCGGCCGATACGCCAATGGTTGGCTAGGTGCGTGGTGCTCCAGCCAACGGTACGCGGAAGCGCTCACGGTGTTCGACCATGCGACGGAGCAGGCAGGGCGAAAAATCGAAGCAGACCACGGCATTCAACTCTGGGTTGGGGTCGGAGTCGACCAAACCGAAGCAGCATCGTTCGTTGGGCCAGCTATGGAGGGCTTCTATAGGGTCCCTTTCGACAAATTTGCTCGATATACGCCCCACGGAACAATCGACGACATCGTTGACTTCTTGGCGCCATATCTCGAAGCCGGATGTCGACACTTCAATCTCACTCCAGTCGCAACGAGCGCCGAAGCTGGAATCGAAGCAATCGGTGAAGTTGGCGACAGACTTCGCCGTATGTCTGACTAGCCTTAGGGACGTGAACAAGAGTTCCGACTTAAACCTTTCCATTCGACCGATAGCTGGCGCGCTCGGAGCGGAAATCGATGATGTGAATCTGGCGAATCCCAGCGACAGCTTGGTCAACGCCATAAGCGAAGCATTTAATCGGTATCACGTCCTCGTGTTCAGAGAACAAGAACTTTCGCCAATCGAACAGAAACGTTTCGCACAACATTTCGGTCACCTTGAGACTCACCCCTACATCACCGGACTCGATGATCATCCCGAGGTCGTCGCGGTCATCAAGGAACCGAACGAGACCGTTAATTTCGGTGGTGGATGGCACAGTGACATGTCATTCCTACCCGCTCCTCCGCTCGGCTCAGTTCTCTACGCGTTAGAAGTTCCTGAATACGGTGGCGACACCGTTTTCTCTAACCAACATGCCGCCTACATGGCTCTGTCCGACCCAATGAAATTAATCTTGGATGGGCTTACAGGCGTCCACTCTGCTGCAAGCCAATACGGCTCAGGGGGCGATTCCGACAAACGTAAAGACGAACGTGAATCCATGATGCTGAAGGTTTCCGAACAGGCTCACCAGTTGGTTGAACACCCCGTCGTGCGTACTCATCCTGAATCGGGTCTACGAGCTCTTTACGTGAACCGCCCGTTCACCGAAAGAATCAAAGGGATGCGTCACAGCGAGAGTCAAGCTCTGCTCACATTCCTATACGACCATTGCGAAGAAGAACGTTTCACCTGCAGAATCAGATGGGAGGTAGGGACCGTCACGATGTGGGACAACCGCATTGTGCAGCACTACGCCCTGAATGACTATCACGGACAGAGGCGATGGATGCACCGGGTGACCATAGAGGGCGACAAGCCGATCTAGCTCGCTGAACCACAGTCGAGGTCCGCGAAATTCAGAGTGACGACTCGTTGTCGCGAAGCTCGGTTCGGATGACCTCGGTAGATCGATTGATCTGAGCGCGCGAGACTGCCCAATACATCCAACTCCGACATGTAAGTCAAGGAGGGCGCTGTGCGGCCGCTCGAGGGAATCAAAGTGCTCGACATGAGCAGAGTTCTGGCTGGACCTTTCGCGGGTCGCATCCTTAGTGATCTCGGAGCTCAAGTAGTAAAGATCGAACCACCAGAAGGTGACGTAACTCGCAATTGGGGAAAGGTACGTGCGGGGTTAGCGGGCTATTACACACAACAAAATATTGGTAAGCGCAACGTATGCGTCGACCTGCGAACTGAGGGCGGCTCTGAACTAGTTCTTCGGCTAGCTGCCCAAGCCGACGTGCTGATCGAAAACTTTCGACCGGGGGTAATGAAAAAGTACGGCCTTACATACGAAAATTTGCGAGAAGTCAACGAGAAGCTCGTGATGCTTTCAATCTCAGGATTCGGGCAGGAAGGTCCAGAATCGACTCGCGCCGCATATGCTCCGATTCTTCACGGAGAATCAGGGTGGCTTCAACGCAGCGCCGAGTGGAATAACCACCCCGTCATCGACCTGAACCTTTCCGCAGCCGACACCAACGCATCGCTGCACGGAACGATCGGCCTTTTGGCGGCACTACGCGTAGCGGAACAAACTGGGGAAGGTCAACACATCGATATGTGCATGCTCGACGCTTTTCTCGCAACCGATGACGCCAGTCACGTGGGCCTCGATGAGCTGCGCTAC
>DGLO01000011.1:0-1420 GCA_002388005.1 Candidatus Neomicrothrix sp. UBA4542 | reverse complement strand
TGGAAACAACTCCACCAAGTTCACGGACTGGAAGACAACGCTCCGCCAAACAGCGATATACCCACCAAGCGCACATACCGGGAGCAAGCAATAAATACGTTTCTGAGTTCATTCGGTTCAAGAGCCGAGATGTATGAGGCCCTCGACGCCTGCAACCTCGCGTGGGGCGACATAAAAACTACTGCTGAAGCTTACGAATCACCAACTGCCCAGTTTCGAGGTTCGTCTGTGGCTGTCAACGCTCGCGACGGCTCCACTCGACGCGTCGCCCAAACCCCGTATCGGTTTTCGAAGAGTGAGTCAGGTCTGTCGTCGAACGCAGTCGCACCCTACAGAGGCGAACACAATTCTGAAGTTTTGAACGATTGGTTGGGCGTCAGCCGCCACGAAGTCAATGCCCTACTAGAAGCTGGTGTCCTACTAGAAGAGAATCCACCAGAGGAGAGAACCGATGGGCAGACTTGAAGGGAAAGTAGCCATTATCACGGGTGCAGGAAGCGGCATGGGCGCGGCAACAGCCCAACTTTTCGTTTCTGAAGGCGCCCGCGTACTAGTCACTGACATGAACGACGAGAAAGGACACGCTGTCGCCGATGAACTGGGAGATTTCGGCGACTTCCTCCACGTCGACGTGTCGCGTGAAACGGATATCGCCGAGGCGGTATCGAGAGCGACTTCGCATTGGGGACGGCTTGATGTCATGTTCAACAACGCTGGCTTTGGCGGTGCCCGAGGCCCTGTGGAATCGATCAGCGAAGACGATTTCGACATCACAGTAGACGTCCTACTCAAAGGCGTCTTTTTTGGAATGAAGCACGCCGCCCCGGTAATGAAAGCCCAAGAATCTGGTGCGATTATCTCCACAGCGTCAGTAGCTGGCCTACAGGCCGGCGAATCACCGCACCTCTACACCGCCACCAAAGCAGCGGTTATTCACCTCACTAAATCGGTGGCACTCGAACTCGGCCAGCAAGGGATAAGAGTGAACGCGATATGCCCCGGGGTTGTCGCAACACCGTTAGCCCACGGCCCACTGAACGAGGATCGCCGAAAGAAATTTCGAGACCGCTTCGGTCGATACCAACCCATTGGCCGTGTAGGTGAACCCGACGACATAGCCAACGCCGCTCTCTTTCTAGCTTCAGATGACTCCACCTTCATCACCGGTACAGCGATGGTCGTCGACGGCGGAGCGAACGCTGGGCGGCCATGGCATCGGCAAAGTGAACTGATGACCGACCAAGGTCCGATCAAGCTCTATAGACCTGAAGGCCGGTAGCAGAACTTCGACGATAGCGTTGCAAGAGGACGGAAACGGTCGATGGGCATGAACGTCTCAGTCTTTGGATCATTTAGTCCCCGGGAATCAGCGGACCGCACACATGTTTATCGAAACCGAAGGGAACCGAGTGGGCGACGA
>DGLO01000073.1:12265-12493 GCA_002388005.1 Candidatus Neomicrothrix sp. UBA4542 | reverse complement strand
CCAGCGGTCGCAAAAGCAAAACTTGGTGTCAACGAAATCATTACAACGTTGATGCTTAACGAAGTTGCGATTCGGCTAGTCCAATGGCTCATCCATGGACCATGGAAGGACCCAGACGCTTACAATTTTCCTTTAGCTCCGATGCTGCCAGAACAAGCGCACTTACCGACACTATTTAGTCGCGCTCACTGCGGGATTCTCATCGCTGCCGGGGTCATCGTTATTTCG
>DGLO01000073.1:8751-11899 GCA_002388005.1 Candidatus Neomicrothrix sp. UBA4542 | reverse complement strand
CGGATAGCGGGATCTTCAGAAGCCACCGCTCGATACAGCGGGATATCCCTACCCCAGAAAATCTTGACGGTTCTTGTGCTCAGCGGAGGAATCGCGGGGCTTGCTGGGGGTGTCGAGTTGACAGGCACAGCGGACCGGCTCACCGAAACTCTCTCAAACGGGTTCGGCTTCGCTGGAATTATCGTTGCTGCGTTAGCACTCATGAGACCATCTGGTGTCGCTGTTGTAGCTGTACTGTTCGGAGCCGTTCAGATCGGTGGACAGAGCATCCAGACGCTGGGAGTCTCCTCTTCAGTTTCGACCATTCTCCAGGCGTTTGTTCTTTTCGGCGCTATTGGCGCCGGGGTGTTGAGCCGTTACCGAATCCTTTTCGAAGGTGAAGCGCAGCCTGCCCCTGAAGCGGTGGACAAATGAGCGAAGCGTCACTCATCGGGCTGTTCGTTGCCACTGTTTCCTTCGGCGCACTTCTATATCTCGCGGCACTTGGCGAGCTTCTCGCTGAAAAAGCTGGAATCTTGAATCTAGGCGTCGAGGGCATGATGGCTATCGGAGCTGTCACCGCATTTATTGCTGGGGTGGAGCTAAAAAATCCGTGGGCCGCGCTGGCAATCGCAATGGCAAGCGGTGCAGCTTTCGCGTCCGTCCACGGCTTCTTCACAGTGGCGCTCGGCGCCGAACAAGTTGTCTCTGGGTTATCGCTAACCATTTTGGGGCTTGGACTAGCCGCCTATCTTGGAAAGGATTACGTCGGCCAGCCCCCCGGGGCCGAGTTAGTACCTGTCCAATGGTCCGGGCTATCGGATTTACCTTGGGTCGGTCCCATCATCTTCAAACAAGCCCCGATTGTTTATTTCGCACTCTTGATGGGGATAGCAGTAAGCCTGGTACTCGCGAACACACGACTGGGTTTGGCCCTTCGAGCTGCCGGTGAGTCAGCTTCATCTACTGATTCGGCTGGCCATTCCGTTCTTGGGCTCCGCCTCGGTGCCGTCGCTGCTGGTGGAGCCCTAGCCGGGGCATCGGGCGCTTACCTTACGTTGAGCATCACACCCCAATGGGCTGAGGGCCTAACCGCTGGTCGGGGCTGGATTGCGGTGGCTCTTGTGATTTTCGGGGCGTGGCGGCCAGGTCGAGTTGGCTGGGGTGCTCTGCTCTTTGGCGGGACATTGGCCCTCAAAACCCGATTGCAAACCTTTGGGGTGGACTTCTCCCCAATTATTCTCTCGATGCTCCCGTACATCCTGACCCTGCTGATACTGCTCGTAATATCAGTCCGCTCCCGGAAACGCCCATCCCCCGCCCCAGCAGGGTTGGGTTTTGCCTATCGCCGCGAGGAACGCTAACTGAGGTAGGGACGCGGGACCTGCCTGCGGTTTGGCGATGCGCGCCCGTCTAGACAGAGCAGCTCAAAGCGAATCCCCTTCCGATGAACTGTCGTCGGTTGCGTCTCCGTCATTCTTAGAACGCCAAGCTATTAGCGCTAACAACAACAGGCCAAGCCCGGCAAGAAACACTGTGTTCCATGGTGAGCGTGGTTCACAATCACAAGAGTCTCTGTCCTCTTCCGGGGACTGACTGACCTCAAATGCTGCAGCGGCTATGCGATTCTCCAGTGCTACCCCTGCCGTCTGGGAGAAAGCCGAAGCGTCATCGTAAGTTGCGCCCGACCTAAGACCCGTCCCACCAGCTGATGCCCAAGCATCAGCACGCGACTCACCTACTAGCAGGCATGACAGCATCAAAAAGGAA
Organism: Candidatus Neomicrothrix sp. UBA4542; assembly: GCA_002388005.1. Lineage (GTDB taxonomy): Bacteria > Actinomycetota > Acidimicrobiia > Acidimicrobiales > Poriferisodalaceae > UBA2110. Next base: position 10,150 of record DGLO01000073.1, on the reverse strand, counting down.
AAGACTGCGACAGCGGTCAGGCTTCCCTGAAACTTCATAGGGGCCCAACATTCCGGCGAAACGGTATGTGGGCACGCTCGATGCTGTCTCTTACCCCCATAGTGATCAAGTTACCGACAGTCGCGGTATTAGCACCAGACCGGCTTCAGAGTGCAGCCCCGACTCGGTGGCCGCTGCGTACCGCTCCTTCGATATACCACTCGTCGCCGGCGTCACCGACAACATGCACCTCGTGGCCCTCAGCTGACAGTGCTTCAGCCAACGTCCGGTCAGACCGGACGTCTCCCGCGAAAATTACTGTGTCGGCATCTAGTTGATGGGTCGAGTCGGCCTGTTGATATTCCACCTGCGTGTGCGAAATAGCAGTTAGCTCGGCTTCAGTGTGAAACATCACACCTGCGCGCCGGGACTCATGCAGAGCCCTCCAACGGCGAGGATGCGCCATGGCCAAGGCTGGTTGACTACTTGACTCAAGTACGTGAACTACGCGTCTACGGTCGGCGAGAAAATGCGCGATTTCGGTTCCAACAAGATCACCATTCACAACGACGACCCGGCGACCTATCGGCATCCAAAGTCGAGACAGGAAACGGACCCTTCCCATATCGACCGTGAGGCCTAAGAGGCGGCTCATTCTGAGAACAAGTCGTGTCAACAACCCGAGGCGAAGCGTTCCGGGACCGGGATCGCCGGTCAGTTGGGTCCGGAGGTCATCACCGGATAAGACATGAGGGAGATCTTTCCCAGGGAGGTCGGGTCGGTCCCGGCGTGCCCCGGTGGCAACTACAACAACGTCGGGTGCAAGTTCACTAATCAAGTCAGTATCAGCCTTCACGCCTGTTTGGATTTCAACCCCAGCTTCGATGATCGCTGCGTGCAAAAACTCGACAAACTCATTGTTGATCGGCGTTGTCAGTGACGAGAAACGTGCCGAACCTCCAAGTCGTCGAGAGGCTTCCAGCAGGGTGACTTGGTGCCCGCGTTCAGCTGCGACCCGCGCGCATTCCATGCCACCGGGTCCGCCACCGATGACTAGGACATCGCGGGGTGAACTCGCCGGCAAAGGATCGGGTTGGTCGTAGTGGCCTAGTCGTGCGTTGACCGCGCACACCGGTTTGCCACTCCAAAAGTTCTGTGCGACGCAGACGAAGCAATTAATACATGGACGAACTAGGTCGGGTTGGCCAGCATTCAGGCGTCGCACCAGGTCCGGGTCCGCCAATAGTTGCCTGCCCATCGAAATAAAATCGGCGTTACCACTACCAATAATGCGTTCAGCGTCTGAGGGGCGGATTCGGCCGACCGCTATCACAGGCACGTTGACTGCCGCTTTTACGCTTTTGGCCAGATTTTCGTATTGGTTGGGCTGCCAGGGGATCGGAGCGTCAGTGAACCCAAC
>DGLO01000073.1:0-8336 GCA_002388005.1 Candidatus Neomicrothrix sp. UBA4542 | reverse complement strand
GATAGCAATACCGCCCTCGATGCCGTACTCGTGGCCGTCTAACCGCACGATGAGCGCGAACTCTGGTCCACATCTGTGACGCACCGCAGCGACGACGTCGGTGAGGAGCCGGGTTCGACCCTCAAGTGAACCTCCGTACATGTCGTCGCGGTGGTTCCAAGCTGGCGACAGGAACGTGGAGAGGAGATAGCCGTGCGCGGCATGCACTTCAACTCCGTCGAATCCGGCCTGCTGTACTCGGTGGGCTGCGTCGGCGAAGTCTTGGACAATACCCGTGAGTTGTGTTGCTGTCACTTCAGCGTATGAAGGCATTTGGCCACCGGTGAGTGTCGCCATCTTCAACAATTCGTCCATGGTTGTGTCCGCCATCATTCCTCGAGGGTCTGAGGGGGGTGGCGGCGTTGATGGGATGAGTGCCGGGCGACCCTCCAAAGCGTCGACGCTTGACGTCTTCCCGTGATGGCAAATCTGGACGACGATTTTCGCGCCATGGGCGTGGACGGCAGTGGCGAGCCGCCGCAGGCCCGGGATGGTCCCATCATGTGAGAGAGCCGGCTGGCGGCGAGCAGTCGCTCCCTGCGGGTAGGAGACAGCTGAGGTTTCGACAATTAAGAGACCGACACCTCCTTTGGCTCGCGCCTCATAGTGAGCGACCGTTTCGTCGGTGACCAAGCCCTCTTCGGTGCAGTTGTTCTGGTCCATGGCTGGCATGACGATCCGATTAGGGACTTCGAGCGGACCAAGCTGCCCGGGAGAAAGCAGGTTCGGAAACAAAGGGTTCACACCGTTCATCTTGCCTGATGGTCAAGCCGAACGGCTGAACACTGCCAATATCGGGCTGAACCAAGCGATACAGCTCACTTGAGATTCACGGTTCGAGCTACAACTCCGACCCTTTCTTAATGGTGACCGTCACGGCCACTGAGGGAAGGGGAAGGTCTAGCCTCGAACCATGGAGACCCTCAAAGACAAGACTGCAGTTGTCACCGGAGCTGCTTCGGGCATAGGACTGGCAATGGTTCGCCGTTTCGCGCGCGCGGGTGCGAAGTTAGTCATATCGGACATAGACGACACGAAGCTCAAGCGAGCGTTGGATGAGGTAACCGGACTTGGAGCGTCAGCAATGGCCATGACCGTCGACGTGGCAGATGAAAGTCAGAACCGCGCATTATTTGAATCCGCGATCGAGAAATTCGGTCAGGTCAATGTGGTGTGTTTGAACGCCGGGGTACAGGGATCGATTGGGCGATCATGGTCTCTCTCAAAAGATGACTACGAGTGGGCCCTTGGCATCGTGCTCGGTGGGGTGATTCATGGTGTTCGAACCTTCGTGCCCCACCTCGTTGATCACGGTGACGGCCATGTTGTGATCACGGCCTCAGTTAGCGGTCACGTTTCATCACCATTCAACGCCCCGTACACCATTGCCAAGCATGGTGCCGTAACACTCGCTGAGACTCTATTTCACGAACTACAAATGGAACGTTCCACGGTTGGGGTCACCTGTTTATGCCCGGGATCTGTGAAAACCAACATCGCGAACGCGGCCGCCGCGCTCCCCCCAGGTTCTGCAGGTTCCACCAAAGGCAAGCTCGGCAATCAAATCCTTGAAATGTCCCAACAGGTGGTGGAGGACGGTTTGGACCCAGCGGTAGTGGGCGAGCAAGTTCATGACGCGATTCTCGATGGTCGTTTCTGGTTGTTTACTGATGAGAGTTGGGACGGTCCGATAGCAGCACGAGCAACAGAAATCGCAGGGCGAGCCCAACCCCGATTCCGCGCACCAAATTTCGAATGACCGTACTGGTGGAGTCGAACCCCAAGTATCTCTTCTGACCACCGACAGTGAACCGCCGTCATACCAAACCGCATGGAAGCGCTTCATCGTCACGAATAAAGTCAGTAGCGGTGACAGGTATCGATCTGAACGACCCGGCCAGCGTCGACGACCCCTATAGCTATTGGGCTCGTTACCGTGACATGGGGCCAGTGCAATGGAGCGATGCACACCGCGCGTGGGTCGTGCTTGACCACGCGGAACTCAGTGAAGCCTTCCGCGACGGGCGCCTTCTTTCCGCAGATCGAGTTACACCCTTAGAGCGGGTAGCGCAGCATCGTCCTTTGAGCTTCGCCAAGGTCGTAGAGCTATTAGGTGGCTGGATGGTTTTTCGTGATCCACCGTTACATACTCACCTTCGGGACCCTTTGCGCAATGTCTTTACCCCTAGGCGAGTCGCGACACTTGAGGCGACAGTCTCCGAAGTGGTCAACGAAATCGTTGATGGGTTCGATCAGGTAATTGATGTCCGGGAGCATTTTGCTGGCCCCCTGCCGACGTGGGTGATCGCCGAGGTCCTCGGAGTGGACGCCACCGACAGAGATCGTTTCCAAGGTTGGTCCGATGATCTGGCGACGATCGTGTTTGCAACCGATCCCCACACAACGGCACCAGAACTGGCCACCGCGGCGGCCGAAGAATTCAGTGATTTTTTTCAAACCCTTATTGACCGGGAACGCGCCGAACCCTCAAACACTTTGATGACTTTGTTGGTGGAGGGCGCGGGTGATCAACTATCTGACCTTGAGCTGGTGGGGGCATGCACTCTCATTTTGTTCGCAGGTCACGAAACCACAACTTCTTTACTCATGAACATGCTGGGTTTGTTGGCCACTCGCCCTGACCTGGTTGAGGAGTTGCGCGTCTGTCAATTGGACACCGCTCTTGAGGAACTTCTTCGCGTCCTCGGACCCACACGGAGTATGTACCGAAAGGTAGCGGTCGCCCACGACAGAGGCGGGCAAGCTCTCGCTGTAGACGACAACGTCTTACTTTGTGTGGCGGCCGCCAATCACGACCCTGAAGTTTTCGACGATCCGGGACGCTTGAAGCTGAACCGCGATCCGAACCCACATCTGACGTTCGGATGGGGCCTTCACCATTGCTTGGGAGCGCACTTGGCACGCCTTGAGGCCTCTCTAGCTCTTCAAGCTTTACTCCGGCGGTACCAAACTTTTGAGCCTGTGGGACGGGTACCCCCAATCGAAGGAACCGTTATTTCGTCGATCCAGCAGCCTTTACGAATCAAACTCTCTTGAAGTCGCGCTCGCGGCACAGCAAACCCGGCAGCTAACGATCATGGGCGTGTACGCATTCATCTTCCAAATGCGGCAGTGACCCTGAGAACAAAGCACACAAGTTAAGTTCACAAACTTGAACAATTAATTAGAAAGTGATTACGCAACGCCCGCGTGTTCCCCCTGCCTCGAGTCTCGCGTGAGCTTCGCTCGCGTTCTCCGCAGGGAAAGTTTCAGCGACGCGAAGCGTCACGGTGCCATTTTCGGCATATTTGCGAAGCGCATCAAGCTTTTCATAATCCCCATTTAGTGCTGTCACAAACGTTGTCGTGAAATTGATGCTGCGTATACCAGAAGGGCTGAAGCCTCTCACTGAGGTGAAGGCGCCTCCATCACGCACCGCGCCTATTGCCAAATCGTTAAGCACCGCCCCATCGGCCAACCCATCAACTCCATTAGGGAAATGATCTCTGACTTTCTCAGCAAAATCGTCTCCGCGAGGAACAACAATGTCTGCACCCAATTCTTTGACCAAGGAGATATCCGACTTCGAGGAATCAGAGATAACGGTAAGTCCCGCGGCTTTACCGAGTTCAATCATGTAGCCCCCGTATGCGCCAGCCCCTCCTGTCACAGCTAACACCTGTCCAGGTTCAAGACCCAACAGATCTAACGAAAGGGTCGCTGTGAGGCCGTTCATAGGAAGAGTGCAAACCTGCGCGTGGCTGAACCCTGTCGGCGCCGGAACAACCGAGCTCCCTTGCAAAACAATCTTCTCTCGATATGCGCCATGAGCACCTCGAGGCACAACCATGGCCATAACAGCGTCGCCGACGCTTACACCGGTCGTTACCTCCGAGCCCACCTGATCTACCACCCCTGCTGCGTCCATACCTGGCACGTATGGGAACGGGTCCATCTTTTGAGTCTCGACTCGTGACCCATTTCTAGCCAAGGTGTCTGTGGGATTCACCGCTGCCGCCAAAACCCGCAAACGCACCTCACCGGGACCTGCTTGTTCTTCCGGGAGCTCCACTACTTCGAGTGCTTCAGGGCCACCATAACTATTTACGCCAACTGCTCTCATAACTCAATCTTGTCACCTCCGCTCTAGGGCCGACACCTCAAGAAGTGACCGCGAGAAGAAGAATCCGAAGGCTTCACGTGATGTTCGACATCAGCTCGTTTCCGAAAGCGGCAGCTTGGTGTACCGCAGTGTTGAGGTCAACCGAAAACTCCGAGACATCAACGAACGCGTCAGCGTAGATTCCCCAGGTGGTGTTTCCATCGGTCAACCCGCCATGGAGGCCCCCATTGGACATATCGGCTTCATCGATGTGCATACGGTCGTAAACGGTGACCAACATGTCCGCGACACAGTGGTGTTTGAGAGCATTCTCGAAAGCGAGCGGGGTGATGGTAAACGGGTCTTGAGCAGTGGCATAGGGACGCAATACTGAAAGAACGCCGTGAGGTTCGAGGATCTCTATGGACTCCGAGTCGAGCACAACCGGCTCCGCGTTATCTGTGGCTTGGTGCCCAACAACGAGAGAAGGCAACCCCCGCCCGCTAACCACTTTGGCGATCACCAACGCAGCCGGACCACTTCCCACAATCAGCAAGGGGATCTCGATGGTTTGTGAGTTGGCTTCCATTCGATTATCTAGAAAATCGCGAGGGGGTTCACTGGGCTGCCTGTCACACCCTGAAAGCGAATTGGGGACAGCATGAACTGGAACTCCCAGCGATCCTTTTCACTGCACGCTTCAGCCAAATCTTCAAGTTGGCAATTGTCGATGAGCCAAAGACCCATAGCGACGATCCCGACCATATGTATGGGCATACTCACGTTCTTATAACCCGACGGGGTGGGGTCCTGGGCGACATCAGAACCGATCATTGATATACCGCGCTCGGCGAGCCATGGAAGACACGCCGCCTGATAGCCCGAACGGGGTTTGTTCGCGTTGTATTTCTTTTTCTCTCGAAGACGCGCTCCCCCTTCGCCCGTGCGGACAAGCAGAACGTCCCCTGCCTCGCATCGAACGCCAGCAGCTTCCTCTGCTGCCTCTAGGTCCTCCGGATAGATATGATCGGCGGGGTCAAGCACCTCAACGCCGCGAAGTCTTGCAATATCCAGCAGCACACCGCGGGTGGTTACACCGTCGCGTAAGGCCAGTACGTCGTGTTTCAAAGCACCCTGACGGTCTGAGACCAAAGATGACGGAGCGCCACCGTACATTTTTCCATCCCAGAACAGGTGGGCGAGGGAATCAAGGTGAGTGACGTCAAGCCCGTGGAACACCATCCCGATGAATTCTTGTGCTCCACCTGCACGGCCGCCACCCATAAGACCCCGTCGACCTTCTTCGTCTAAACCCAACCCGGTCGAGAGCATGTACCGCTGGGATTCAACGGTTGCGCCTGGCTGTTGGCCAGTGCGTATGTCCCAACTACATGAGATTGAGAGTCCCTCGCGGACCAGCTTGGCAGCAGAAATTCGTTTCGCGGCGGTCAAATGATTCAGGGTGCCGAGACGGTCATCGTCACCCCATCGCCCCCAGTTCGAAAGGTCTTCGAACCAGTCAATTATCTGTTCTTCTGATGGTGGAGTCGGCATATCTATCAGACCTTCCAGGTGACCTTGTCAACATTCTGCTTTACGCAGATGTTCTCGGCTTAGATTTTGGTTCAACCATTCGCAGGTGCACCGCACTGTGTCGCTCAGGTGTAGCTATTCGGAACCTGGTTCTATGAACTGGATCTCGAGTGTCAGTTTCACCTCATCGGTGACCATGGATTCTCCGTAGCTCACGTCGAATGCTCCACGGCTGATGATGCCGGACATGCTGAATCCATGGTGGGTGGAACCATCGAGTGGAAATACCGCTGATCCGTTGTATGCACCTGTCAACGTGACGGTTTCGGTGATTCCTTTAATAGTTAGTTCGCCTGTGAGTTCGTATCCATCGCCGCTTTCCGAAATCGATAGCGACTTGAACTTCATCTGGGGATGGTTGGGCGCATCGAAGAAGGTGTCACCCTGCAAATGTTGATCCCGTGACTCATTACCTGTGTTGATTGACGCCATCTCGGCATCGATTGACACTGCCGTGGCGGTGAGAGTGTCACCCACTATCAACGAACCAGTAAACACATCAAAGGTTCCTTTGACTATAGAAATGTCTAGATGTGTTACTGAGAACCCCAATTGTGAGTGGGCCTTATCTATCTCATATGTTCCCGAAGCGATGGGCAACGTCACCGATACATCCTGTTGTCAGCGTTGAAAGTGGTCGTGGCGCTCAACGCTAACCTACGAATCCCGTTGATGAACCAATCACGCCACGGAACTGAGATTTATGGGTGCCGGATTGAGCCGTTGGATCTCGGGCAGGGCTTGCTCGGCGAACAGCACCATGCTCCGAGCTGCCTCGGCGCGGCCCATTCCGCCATAGCGAAAGACCCCCATGATCTCGGAGGTTCCGAATTGTTCAGCCAGTTCACTGATCTTCTCAACCACCATCTCCGGAGTACCCCACGGATGACGGGCGAAAAACCCGTCTAGGAACGGTGTGGGGTCGGATCGCAGTGCTGCAGCCCGTTGGGCGTACCCCTCATAACCGCTGATACCGTCAAAATGAGTGCCCGTCATCTCATAGTGTCGTAGCGCGCTATCAGCGTATTCTCGCATGTACCGTTCTGCGCCTGCGCGGGCCTCACTTTCCGATTCGGCACAGTAAACCCATAGCGCCAGTTTGGTGTCAGTCGGAGCCAGTCCAGCCTCGCTTCGTAGGCGCATAAACTCCCGCGCCCCTTGCAACGTAAGGTCGAGACTAACCGTGGGGATCATCAGTGGCTTCACGTTGATTTTCGCGATGACGGCCATTGTTTCAGGTGATCCCGCGGCGCAATACAGGGAACCAGAGAGGTCGCCGTCCAACTGGGGGCGAAGCTTTACGTCGTCGACTTGGAAGTGTTCACCGTGAAAAGTGCAGGCTCCGGAGCTTAAGAGTTCGCGGAGGATATGGATACTCTCGTCGAACCGGCCTCGGGCTTCATTCTGGTCGACGCCAAGACCGCCGTATTCACGTCGGCCCAAGCCTCGTCCCACACCGGCGATGAGCTGTCGATCGCCCAAAAGGGTGTCGAGCATAGCGATGTCCTCGGCCACTCGAACCGGATTGTGCCAGGGCAAAACGATCACCATGGTGCCTAGGTCAACATTTTCGGTGACGCCAGCCAAGTAGGTGAGCAACTGCAAGGGATTTGTAACCATGGTGTACGGCGTGAAGTGGTGCTCGATGGTCCATACGCTGTCGAACCCGGAACGATCGGCAAGCTTCGCTATCTCAATTTCCTCGTAAAAGATCGACCGATCGTCAGTCTCAGGTCGGATGGGTACTGACTCACCCCGTTCAGCCGCTTCGTAACGATCCCAGTCCGCGTAGTTTTGACAGAAAATCGTCGCTCCGACTCGCATGGCAGCTCCTTACTTCTCGATCAACAAAAAATAGCCGCTGTTGCCGAGTCAATGGGTGGGGAGGAGTGCCAGACTGTGCACATGAGTTACTGCTTACTTCTCGCATTGGCTGTCTTTGGAATAGGCATGTGGGCAGGCAAACGACCCTCATCAGACACCCAACAGGACCAGAACAGCGGGACGCCTATCGAACTAGATGACCCGCCTTGGAAGCAACGCTTCGAAAAACCCTGGAGCTAATCCTTCGGCTACAGCCAAGAACGTCGCAGATACTGTCTATCGGCAGAGGTTCGTGTTTGGTTCGGCTATCCAATCTCCCTGAGCGTCCAACCAGTCCATAATCTTTCAGCGCTTAACCAGAGCTTCTGAATCGTCCGGGCAGGAGGCCCGACACGTCGGCACCGCCGAAGGTCGCGGACGGCTCACCGCCCAACGCCAGGTCGGCCAGGAGGACGCCGGCACCACGCGATGTATAGATGCCACATCCCCCTTGACCGACGCACCACACGAACGTGGGCTGGTCGGGATCAGGGCCGATCGCCAGCGAGCGGTCGGGTGTGAAAGTGCGCAAGCCCGCCCAGGCCGAGTTAACGGACCGGATCCCGAGCGTGGTGGCTTCGTTGATTCGCTCGATAGCCAGCGCAATATCGAGCTCCGCGGGCTTGGCATCGCAAGGTTTGGACGGAGTCTCGTCTCCCAACGAGCAGAGCATCTGCTCCCCGTCGTCCTTTACGTACCAGTTCTGTGCGACGTCGGCAGTGAAGGACCAGCCGGTGGC
>DGLO01000120.1:13516-16348 GCA_002388005.1 Candidatus Neomicrothrix sp. UBA4542 | reverse complement strand
CAAAAGGATCCGAGCAGAGATTTGGCCGTTCTCAAGATTGAGGGCGAAAGTCTCCCAGCAGCGAGATTAGGTAATTCTGCGGAAGTCGAAGTAGGAGACGAAGTACTTGCCATTGGTAACGCCCTTGGTTTGGGCGACACCCCCACCGTCACTACCGGCATCGTTTCCGCACTTGACCGGCAACTTCAACTTGGGGGGAGCAGACTGACCCGACTCATCCAAACTGACGCGGCGATTAATCCAGGAAATTCAGGCGGACCGCTCGTCAACGCTAAGGGTGAGGTGATCGGGGTCAACACTGCTATTGCCGGAAACGCCGAAGGTATCGGGTTCGCCATCTCAATTGATCACGCGCGACCGGTTATTGAGACGCTTCAGATGGGTGAAATACCCAAGCGTCCTCTGCTCGGAGTGAACATCATCGATGTTGAGATGCTCGATGAGACCTCGCGACGTCAGTACGACATTCACGAAGGTGTGGAGACAGGTGTAGTCATCGTCGCTCTGGTAGAAGACGGAGCGGCCAACGCCGCCGGACTGAAAATCGGTGAAGTCATCAGAAAGTTTGATGGTCAAGACATCGAAAAAGTTGACGATCTTGTTGACGCAGTGCGCGGAAGCGAAATTGGACGCGTTGTTAAAGTCATTGTCGTAAGCAATGACGGTTCAGTGAGAAACGTTCGCGTCGAATTGGGCTTCACCGAAGGCGCTGGAGGCTGACGACATCTCAGACACAGAATGGGTAACTATTCGACGCTTGGGCCCAATGTTCGCGATACTTCTTCCGTTAAACGACATCTACGTGACGAGCTGGAGACGACATGTCTGACCGCATTTTCGATACTGGAACTGATGACATCGCTACTGAGGTAATCGACGGAGTCATGAGGATCACCCTCAATCGCCCTGAACGACGCAATGCAATGTCGGGAGACATGTTGCGTGGGCTCGTTGCGTCCCTCGCCGATGCAGAAGTAGCCACCGATGTAGGATCGGTCGTTCTCACCGGAGCGGGAGGCGCCTTTTGTGCCGGAGGTGACGTGAAAGGAATGGCCGAATCTGGAGGTGAAGGTGGGAATAGCGCCGTTCAATACGACGCCCGCGTTCACATGCAGCGCCGAGACCAGCGAGATACTGCTGGCAAACTCTACGAGTTGCCGAAACCCACAATCGCTGTATTGCCCGGTCCCGCAGCCGGCGCTGGTTTGTCAATAGCGTTGTCATGCGACCTTAGATACGCATCCCCTAACGCCATTCTCACCACCGCGTTTGCCCGCGTTGGCTTCAGCGGAGATTACGGCGGCACCTATTTCATGAGCCGATTAATCGGCTCAGCAAAAGCCAGGGAACTGTATTTCTTATCGGAGAAAGTCGACATGGAACAAGCGGAACGACTTGGTCTCGTCAACGGCGTCTTTCCTGAAGAATCACTGCAGGACGAAGCGATGACCATAGCTCGACGCCTCGCGCAGGGCCCAACCATCGCCTACCGCTATATGAAGGAGAACCTCAACAGAGCCGTACATGGCGAAATGGGTGAATGTCTCGACATGGAAGCAGCACACCATATTCACTGTGGAAAAACACGCGATCATAAAGACGCTGTCCAAGCATTTGTTGACAAGCGTGAACCGGAATTCCACGGCCAATAACAAGTTCAAATCTCGCTGCCTATGCCGCTCAGTTCCAAATTGAAGATCACGTGCTAACAACTTGTGGTCGTAGGGGGAAGAACGGCACGCTTTAAGCATTGAATAGGGATACCTTCGACATGATGAGCGGTCGGACTTTCATTCAGAATCCCGGACCCACCAATATTCCTGAGCGGATCCTTCGTGCAATGGCCCGACCGGCAATAGATTTTGGTTCCACTGAGTTCTCTGTTTTGCTCGACTCCAGTCTCACACGACTGAACAACCATATGAAAAATTCTGGGCCGCTCATTGGGTACACCAGTACGGGTCACGGAGCGTGGGAAGCCACTGTCACCAATCTTTTCGAGGTTGGTGCTGAGGTACTCCTGTGTGACAGCGGCCACTTCAGTCACCAGTGGGGAGAGATGTGTGAAGCCCACGGTCTAGATGTCCATTGGTTTGAAACCGGTTGGCAGCGCGGCGTTGACCCCGACGCTCTAGCTGATGTGCTTTCGACTGAGTCTGGTCGACGTGTAGAAGGAGTTCTGTTAGCTCACACCGAAACTTCAACCGGGGTTACTTCTGATCTTGAGGCCATACGAAAAGTACTCGACGATCTCGATCATTCAGCTTTACTCGTAGTTGATTCAATCGCTTCTTTCGGATGTACGCCGCTTGATGTCGATGCATTAGGTGTCGACGCTTGTCTCGCAGTAAGCCAAAAGGGTCTGATGATGCCCATTGGACTCGCGTTCACAGGGATCAGTGATCGAGCTGTTAGCGCCGCTTATGCAAATAAAAGAGGCAGATTTTATTGGGATTGGCGACGACGGCTAGAGGCTGAGGGATACCGAATGTTTTGCGGTACTCCACCCATTCATCACCTTTACGGACTCAATGAGGCTCTGTGCATGATTGAAGAAGAGGGAGGTATCGAAGCAGTGACAGACCGGCATCGACGACTAGCGGACGCGGTGCGGACAGCAGTCAGCGTTTGGGCCGAAGCTGGCGCCGTCGAATTCAACGCGATTAAAGAAAACGAACGCTCCGACAGTGTTACCTGCGTTCGACTTGCCGAGAATTATGACGCGGACCAGGTGGTGACAATTGCACGCGAGCGATTCAATTTGACCATGGGATCGGGAATAGGTCCGCTGACAGGATCAGCTTTTCGTATCGGACACCTCGGAGATCTCAA
>DGLO01000120.1:11359-13080 GCA_002388005.1 Candidatus Neomicrothrix sp. UBA4542 | reverse complement strand
GTCGAGGTAGGTGTCTTCGCTAGCGCCAATGGCGGCCACCGATCGGTTAGCCCTTATCGATCTAATACATGACGCCCCACTAGTGATAGTGATGGCTGTTACGGGCGGAGGAGTTGGATCCATATCGGACCTGTTGTCTGTCCCGGGTGCATCACGAACCATCTTGGAGGCCACCGTCCCGTATGCAGCCTCAGCCCTATCTGACCTGCTCGGCTATTCGCCCGAACAAGCCGTCGCCGGCGATACAGCAAACGCTATGGCAGAAGCATGTTTTGAGCGCGCAAAAAGGCTCGCCGAAGAGGGTACGCCGGTAGCTGGAGTTGCTTGCACCGCTGCTCTGGTAACGGACCGCCAACGCCGAGGTGATAATCGCGCTCACATAGCAGTAGCGACCCTGGAGGGGGTTACTTCATCGAACGTTGCGTTAGACAAGGGCCTGCACGATCGCGCCACTGAAGACCGGATCGTGTCTGACGCAGTGCTACAAATCATCGCCACCGCATCAAAGGTCGCCTAATAGCTAACTCTGGGGCAGAATCTCTTCATGGCGCGACGCAATACTCACCACATCCCGCAAAGCGCGAACGATCTTGACCCGGAATGGTTTACTTCGGCCATTGGCTCCAAATACGGAGGAGTAGTCACCCACGTGGAGACTGAAACTATCGGCGAAGGCGTTGGGTTCTTGGGGGAACTCCACCGTTGCAGCTTGACGTGGGAAGGAGGAACAACGGCTCCGGATTCGGTCGTCGCGAAGCTTCCGTCCAAGGTCCTAAAAAACCGGTCGTTAGGGGAAGGGTTAGCGGTGTATGAGAGGGAGATCTTGGTCTATAGCGAATTAAGAAGCCAACTCGGAATTCCGATGCCAGAGTTCGTATACGCCGACCTTGATCCCAACCCGGCCCCATGGCTTGAAACGCTGTTCGTTTTTCTTTTCGAAAGATTGCCGATTGGCGGGGTGAGCTGGGTTCTCGATCGCTTGTTGTCATTAGGAGCGAAGAGCCCCCGTCGATATTTGCTGGTCATGGAGGACATAGCCGACGCCCGACCTCCCAGCCAAGTAGCGGGCGGATCCATCGCTGACGCATTAGGAGGCCTTGATTTACTTGCCCGCTTTCATGCACATAATTGGATGAATCAAGATCTCCGCGACTCGAATCCGATCGTCTGGGGTCTCGGCCGTACGCCAAAGGTCGTTCAAGCGAGCTATCGCCGAAATCGAAGCGCCTTCGTTGGCCGCTTCGGTGCGTTAATCGGCGACGGAATGGTTGCAAAGATGGACGAAGTTCAGGAACGACTTCCTGAACTCGCGTCGCAGATTCAAGGGGAACCATGGACTTTGTGCCACGGCGACTACCGACTAGACAATCTCATGTTCCGCCCAGACGGCCAGATCGTCGTTCTTGATTGGCAGGGTCTTGGGTGGGGGAGACCAGGATGGGAAGTCGCCTATTTCATCACCACGGCACTGGAACCTCATCACCGAGACGAAGAACAGATGATGCTGCGTAGATATCACCAAGTATTGGTCGAGGAGGGAGTACGCGGTTACTCCTACGAAGATCTGATAGAGGACGTGACCGCTACCAAGGCGGTACTGGCTCACAGAATGGTCGCCGGGGACGATCTTCTAGACACTGGCATGGAGGACGGAGACCCTGACTTTGTTGATGTGCTCGTCCAGCGAGTAGCTGGTTGGGTTGATCTCACTAACTGAGGGA
>DGLO01000120.1:0-10958 GCA_002388005.1 Candidatus Neomicrothrix sp. UBA4542 | reverse complement strand
TTGGCTCCAAACTTCAAAGTTGTGTTCACCTAAATACGAGGGGGATAAAAGATATGTAGGCAGGCGGCGACCGTTCCACAGAGATGGAAATGTGTCGACGGTGCGACCTTCAAAGATAGCGTGAGTGACGTTTCGCCAGAACCCTCGTGCGGCGAGTTGTGGATCGCCGTTAATCAAGTCGTCCGCTGTCTGCACCTTCCCCGCTGGAACGCCGATTGATTGAAGTAGCTCCACGGCAGCATCGGCGTCCCAGTTGGCTATCCATTGGCTTACGGCCCCGTTGATCTTGTCGCGTTCTGTTCGTCGCTCAGACTCAGTAGACAAATCCGTCAGTTCGGAGTCCGCTAATAGAGTCGCAAGGTGGGACCATTGGTCATCGGATGTAGCCGTTATCGCGACGAAGCCATCCGCGCAGGGGTAGACCTCGTTGGGTACGTGGTCCTGAAGCCCGTCTTGGTTGCCGTTTGGTTGGGCCATGTTTCCGTTCGATAGCCAGTCGAGCGCAGCGGGCCCTACGCAATAGGTTCCGACTTCTAGTTGCGCCATATCGATACGTTGGCCTGTACCTGTAGTGTCACGAGCCAACAATGCAGCCATTGTCGAAGTAGCAGCGGCAAAACCGGCAAGATGATCGTTCAGAGAAAAACCTGGCCCCACATCGCCGCGATCAGCAAAGTTTGTTAGGTGCGTTATTCCACAAATGGCATGAATCGTTGGCGCGTAGGAGATGACATGACGCCAAGGACCGTCGTGCCCGCAGCCGGACATGGTCACATAAACCAAACGCGGGTTCCACTCATTGACTGTTTCCCAGTCAAGGCCCCATCTCTGCAGAACCCCGGCACTGTAGTTCTCAATCAAAACATCACAGTTCTCGATCAGTTTTCGAATCATTTCGAGAGCGCGAGGATGCTTCATATCGAGCGTTGCGCTGCGCTTACTTCGACCCCAAATGAAGTAATACGGATAATCCGGTCGGTTGACCAGAGTGCTGTGTTCTTCGTTCTGAACTCGAATCACGTCCGCTCCCAGATCTGCGAGCATTCGGGTCGCGAAGGGTCCAGCCAATACCCAAGTCAAATCGAGCACGCGGACGCCCTGAAGCGGAAACTCTCGGTCTGATTTTCGCGAGCCCGGGTTGGCAATATGGGACTTCGCCGTCGACCATCTCTCTACGATTTCTTGAAGGGGAGTGTCGTCCAATGGTGGTCTCCGAGGAGTTGGAGATGGCGTATCTGAGAACCGAACCAAACGACCTGGCATCACGACTTCGGAGTCCCCAGCTGTACTGAAGAACTTCCGATGTTCGAACTGTGGACTCGCACAAGCTTGTTCGATGTCGTGGACCGCGCCAAGGGCTACATGACGCCGCTGAGCGCTCTCCCACAGGTCCATAGCATCGTGTTCGCGGACCCATCGCCTCATCGTGTCCATAGGTTCATCGATACGCAGCAACAATTCCTCGACGTCGTAGCCCAACCATTTGCGGCCCTCCTCAAATCCTCCATCCACCATCATTTCGAAGGCCTTCTCCGGAGTTGGCGTAAGCGTGATCATCATGTGACCGTTCCGACATTCGGCAAGGTCATACGCGCGGAGCCAATGGAGCGCTCCTTGGCGTTCCGCCACCTTCGGAAGCGGAAGAATGTCGTCGAACAACCACTGCATCAAGATGTTCTCAACGGACCCGCTCAAGGTTTCGTGGATAGAAACGTCTACATGACAGCCGTGCCCGTCTCGACGAGCGGCCCACAACCCCGAAAGAGCACACAAAGCACCCATGAATCCGGCATAGTTGTGCGTCTGGCGACCCCACACGTTGAGTGGCCTGTCAGGGACACCACCCACTGATAAGAATCCACCCATCGCTGCAGCAGTTAGGTCAGAAGCGACCCAATTTGAACGCGGCCCAGTACGTCCAAAGGGAGTAATTGACACTTGAACGAGATGAGGGTTGAGGGCAAGTAAATCCGGATGATCGATACCGAGTTCGGTCAGTCTCCCTGGTATCTCGGTCTCGACGATGACGTCAGCGTTGGACGCCAAGAGGCGATATGAGTCCCGACCCGCGTCGGTATCTAGATCAATGATGTGACGTTGCTTGCCGCCGTCGAGCCACCAGTCCAGTACGCCTCCGTCAACCAGATTCATTGATCGCCCGGGTGAACCGTTATCCGTGACCTGAACGACGTCGGCGCCGAATTCCGTCAACAGCTTGGTCGCAAACCGCCCAGGATCACCGGTCAGATCGACGACCCTGACTCCCTCAAGAGCGCTCATAGCTGAATGTAACTGGCAGCAAATGAGTTAAGGGTTTCGGAAATCAGCTGAATGTCGCCAGTGTTGCAGGACAAGACCAGGTCGGTTACCCCTGCTTCCTCGTACGCTTTGATTAGTTCGGCGTCTACTCCGTCGAAGTCCCGTCGCACCTGGACCAGAAAACTTGTATTAGTTCGTCCGACCGCTTCGGCTTCGTCGTGGATAAAACGAAGCCTTTCTGCCACGCCACTGGGGGAAATGCCCATTGGATGCCAGCCGTTGCCCAAGCGGGCAACCCGTCTCAAGGCTGGAGGGCGATTGCCGCCGATCACGATCGGCGGATGAGGTTGCTGCAGCGGTTTAGGTGAAGTCACTACCGCTTGGAATTGCCAATGTTGTCCATCAAAACTTGCTTCATTTTGGGTCCAAAGACGAAGGAGAACCTCAATGAACTCGTTGCTGTACTCCCCGCGGCTGTCGTAATCGGAGCCCAGAATTAGGTTTTCTTCGGGCAGGCTGCCCACCCCCAAGCCGAGCGTTAGTCGCCCCCCGCTGAGGTGATCCAAAGTGGAGATTTCCTTCGCCAAAATCATGGGGTGCAGATAAGGCATCACCAAAACGCTGGTTCCGAGAGTGATGTCTCCTGTTTTCGCGGCTAACCAGGTCAAGATCACCAGAGCATCGTGGTAGGGAGCTTGCCCCAAGCGGTCGTGGACGTAGCCGACGTTAATGACATGGTGATTTACCCATAACGAATCGAAACCCAGTTGTTCGGCCTCGATTCCCAGTCCCACGACCTCGTGAGGGTCGGTGACACCGAAGTTATTGGGGAGCGTGAACCCGAAACGCATTATCGGACCCTTCTAGGCGGCGCAGTTCGCGGCGAGGCTAGCGATCGATGTGCCCCGGCGAGGCTGTCGAATTTGGTGGCGATCTAAGCCGTTGGTTGTGTACCCAAAGGAGAGGCCCGTATCGGGATCACAGAAGGCGATTTGTCCGCCCACCCCGTTGTGACCAAACGCTCTTGCCGAAACTGTCCGCCCTAGACCGCGTCGGTTGGTCATACCGTCGTCGCCAGCCAAAATTACCCCGAGACCTCGATTAGCGGGAACCCCCATTGGGTCCGGCAAGTTGTTGTGGACTTGACCTATGGCGTTGTTGAGCATCTCGGAGTCCCACAGTTCGTCGGAGTTGTGAAGCAACGCTTGGTAAAACCCTGCGAGATCTGACGCTCGGCCGTAGCCTCCACCGCCTGGCACGCCCACGGATCTTGTCGCCGCATCGTTGAAACGGATAATTGTTTCGTCGTTCACCTCGCTAGGTGGCATAGACCGAAAACCGAATACCGCCTCGAGTTCGTCTGGCGTCGCTTCTCCCTCACATAACGTGAGTTCAGCGATACCTTCCTGATTCTCAAGGTCGATGCCGAGAACACGAGGGAGCCCAATAGGAGCGGTTACCCGTCTATGAATTTCGTCTATGTACGGTTGACCGGTGACCTCGTTGATTATTTCGGCCAGGACCCAGTGGGCGCTCGTTGGGTGATACTCATAACGTGTTCCTGGCTCCCAATTGAGACGCCAGTCAGCCATACGCTGACGGCGACTTTCAGCCGTCGCCCACACATTGGGTCCCATTGGGGCATGGGGGAAACCCGAGGTGTGCAACATCACTTGTTCGATAGTGATCTCTGATTTGCCATTTTCCATGAACTCGGGCAGATACGAAGAAACTGGACTATCTAGTTGAACCAGATTTTCGCTTAGAAGCTGCCACATTGCCGCAGCAACGAACGGCTTTGTAGCTGAAAAAAAGCAGTACCTAGTTTCTGGAAGGGCGTCCCCAATAGTTTCGTCAACAACAATCTCACCGTTGAAACCTATTGCGATTTGACAACTAGGTAGGAGGCCGTCATCAACCTCTCTGCTGCAGCGGCTAATTAGTTCCGTTACCCGTTGCGCGTCGATTTTGCTTGTGGTCATCCCTCTGGCCTAGCACTGACCAGCGTTCTGCGCCGGATAAATCGGACTCTAGCCCGTCGATCAGACTTACTAAACTTGCGTTTAGTAAGGGCAAAGCATAAGCTCCGGCCGATCGTCTGGAGAGGGTTTTGGGCCAACCAGGTGCGGCCCGAAACTCAAACCAGACGTGATTGTTGGTGCCGCTTTCCACGGGGGAGGCGCCGACAGCAAAGGGGGGAAGCTGAGTTGCTTTAGCGGCTAGCTACCGATCTACCCCAACGCACGGACAGCGATGGACCGGGCGCCCTAAGTGGGTGTCCGGTCCTTCGATTTTCGTTCAAACCTTGACGTCGCGGCTACGGTCGATTCTGGAATAACGAGGTGGCCAGTGGGCGGTAACGAACAACAACACTCAACTATTCAGTTTGGCCTGTCGATGCGGCGAGCCGATCAGATAGCCCAACAAGCGCAAGCGATTGAAGAACTCGGGTACGACTACGCCACCACGGGAGAACATGTCTTCTTTCATGTTCCTTGCTCTAACGCGTTTATCTCTTTGGCGGTGGCGGCTGGTGCGACGAGGACCCTGAAGCTGATGTCAACGATAACTTTGCTGCCTTTGTATCCGGCAGTACTCGCGGCAAAACAAGCGGCGGCACTAGATGTAGCTTCGGGCGGACGCTTCCATATGGGAATTGGTGTAGGAGGTGAACTTCCGCGAGAGTTCGAGGCTTCAGGAGTTCCTGTTTCTGAGCGGGGAGCTCGAACCAACGAAGCCCTTGACATTATGAGGAGGCTCTTCACGGAAGATGATGTTCACTTTGAAGGTCGATTCAATCAACTTTCAGGTGTGACGCTGGCGCCCAAACCTATCCAACAGCCCTCGCCACCGATCTGGATTTCGGGCCGAAAAGAAGCAGCATGGCGACGGGCTGCTCGCTATGGCACTGGGTGGCTTCCCTATATGTACACACCCGAGATGCTCGTCGAGTCCAATCTTCGAATTGCTGAGTATCGTCAAGATGAGGGTAACGATTCCCCAGTCGACCCAGGGCTTTTCATCTTTTTTTGCTGTCACGAGGACAACGCCACCGCGATCGACTACGCGAACCAGCGCCTTTCCAAGCAATACAACCAAGACTTCAGCAAAATGATCGACAAATATGCGATTGCTGGCGATCCTGATCGATGTGCCCAACGATTGCGCGAATATGTTGATTCCGGGGCGCAAACCATCATTCTTAGCGCCGCGTCACCGATGCATTACGTCGAAGAGGCGGAGCGCTTCATGGCACATGAAGTTCTCCCTCGCTTTCGACTCGCGTCTTAACTAAACCTGACCAGAGGAAAATGTTGATGCCTACATCAAAGGGATTCTTTGAAACTACCCTGAGCCAGTCGCGAATTTCGAGCATGACCGCAACTGGTGATTGGCCCGAGAGGTTCTTTGACCCCCTTATTGATCACTGGGCCTCGGAGCGTGGCGAAAAGGTTGTCGTCACCGATCGCTTCGGATCTGTCACATGGTCAGAATTCGCGGTTCAAGTAGACGAAATAAGCCGAGGCTTGCTCGAACTCGGTGTTCGCCCGGGTGTTGTGGTCCAGGTTCAGTTGCCGAACTGGCGTCAGTTCTTAGTAACGGTCGCTGCCGTTGAGCGCATCGGGGGAGTGATTAATCCGGTAGCACCCATATTTAGAACGAATGAAGTCTTGGTCATGAGCGAACTTGCTCAGCCTGCGGTGGTAATTACGGCCAACGAATTTCGGGGTTTTGAGCTTGGAGCGATGCACGTCGAATTGAGAGAACGTTGCCCTTGGGTCAGAGAGATCGTCACTGTTGGGGACAGACCTGTCACCGACACGCTTTCGTGGGAAGACCTGCTCGAGCAGGGCCGATTTTCGTCTTATGACCGAGCAGCCGTTGACCTGCTCCGACCGGGAACTCACGATGTATGTGAAGTGATGTTCACCTCCGGCACTACAGGACAACCAAAGGGAGTGATGCATACCCAAAACACTCTCAACGCAGCTGTGGATTTATTCGACGAAACCGTGTGCGACGGTGTCCCCTCCCCTGCAGGAACCAGTGCCGGACCGGGCTACACGTTTCACATGGCATCCACACTTGCACACCAAACCGGTTATCTCTATGGCATCCGGGTCCCGCTTACGTTGGGAGGGCACGTTGTTCTGCAAGACATATGGGATCCGAACGAGTTTGTTGACTTAATCGAACGTCACGAGATTCAGATATCGATGGGTGCGACCCCGTTTCTTGCTGACGTGCTCGCGGTTGACCGACTTGAGGAACGAAATTTGGAGAGTTGGAAGCGCTTTGTTTGTGCGGGCGCAGCTGTCCCCGAGCCGGTGCTGGAACAAGCCGACGCGACTCTGCCCTGTGTCGTTCTGCCAGGTTGGGGGATGACCGAATGCGCTCTGCTCACCGTGGGTCGTCCTTCTGACTCTCTCACCCTGCGTCTCACTGACGGCTCACCACTCCCGGGCAATGAAGTCCGCGTAATCGATGAAGCTGGAGAACCCATTGTTGGGGTTGAAGGCAACCTCCAATGCCGGGGTTCAGAGCTCTTTGTGGGGTATGTGCAGGGACGTGAGTTGACGGAGGGCTGTTGGCAAGGATCATGGTTCGATACCGGCGACCGGGCTCTCATGAATGACGGCGGTTACATCCGGATCACCGGACGATCTAAAGACATCATTATTCGCGGCGGCGAAAATGTTCCGGTAAAGGAAATCGAAGACCTTCTGTTACGTCACCCAGCGGTTTCAGGGGCGGCGATAGTTGGTAAACCTGACGAACGGCTAGGGGAGATCGGGTGTGTATTCGTGTTGCCGTCTGGTGATGTGCCGACTCTCGCAAATTTGACCGAATTTCTTCAAGCGCACGGAGTGACGCCGCAATTCTGGCCGGAGGAACTCGTAATAGTTGAAGAGTTTCCGATGACCCCAAGTGGGAAAGTTCAGAAATACAAGTTGCGGCAAGACTTCGGTGGCAGCTAATACCGGGCAGTGTTCGCCCTAACTTGGAGCGGCGACAATTCCTTCGGCCGTGTAGGTGACGGTCGGATCCCAAATTAGCCAGTCATGTATTCCCAGTGAAGCTGCAGCGTCGATTTGGGCTTTGACTTCTGCGGGTCCGTAAGGAACCCTCATTGAAAAATCCTGCAGCCAAGGAACTAATGCCGTGTTTGTGCCATCTAATACGCGCTGAAAGTCGGCCAGGGAAGCTCGGGTGATGTCGTAAGGCTGCGCTTCGGGGTGGGCTACCCCGTATTCGCCCCGAGACCAATGGGATGGGTACACCATTGGCGCCACGTAGTCGACATAGTGGGCCATGCCGGCAACATCTTGAGCGATGAACTCCCCCCTGGTCGCTGAAATACCAAAAACTGCCACGCCTTGGAATACTCCGTGTTCACGAAGCAGGATCTGAGATTTCCTCAGAAAATCCACGATGATTGGCGAGGGGTCGTCCAAGCCGACGCCCGGTATGAACATGCCGTCCATTCGTCCCTCGGGACGTCTCATGTAGTCCCAAAGAATGTCGTCGATCCCCGCTTCAGCTGCTTCTCTGGCGATGTCCAAGTTGTAGTTCTGGACGTTGATGTTCTGAAAGTTGGTGAAGCCTCCGTATTTGCTAAGTGGTCGTCCGTCCGCGGTTTGAATCACCCAGTCTTGGTTCCCTTGGGCCCACGCGTGTTTAGCCAGAATCGGATCCCGGAAAGCGACGATGCGACCGATGACTCTGACATCTAGAGCGTGGAGTTCTTCGATAGCTGAACGCAGATCAAATAGGCCGGTAGAGGCCCCCGTTTCTCGTGCCAGCGGAACCCTGCTGTCGTAACCAACGACACCGCTCTCGTTCTTGAGACTGATTTCGATAGCGGTGACTTTGCCCGCGAGGATGAGATCCAGGACTGAGTTCTTTAAGCCATCGTGGGCCCAGGCCGCAGCGCTGACATGGACGCCTTGTGTTCTGGGATACGCGACCGGAATGATCATGTTGAAGGTACTCGTGTTGCCGGCTCGGTCGATCGCCAGCACCGACACGGGTCCGGCCGGAGGTTCGTCAAGTTCTAGAACGAATGAACCGTCCTGGGTTTCGATTGGTATGCCGCCAATTACCACCGTCGCGCCTGGTTCGGAAGTCCCCGCGATAGTGACGGGCTCATTCATAGGTACGGGTTCCAGAACGTCCGGTAAGCCGATCAAAGGTGGTGTGCCATCCACGCTGAAATCAAGCGAACTAGACGTTTCGCCGTAGAGTCGCCGTTGCACCACTAATTCCAGTGAATGGGATCCTTCAGTTAGTGGCGGAACTACCCAGACGATCCGATTGCCGTATCTCTGAACGCCGCTTACTGGAAAGTCATCTAACAGGAGCTCCGCAGACCTTGCGTTAGCGCCGCTAATTGTGAAAGAAATTTGGGTTCCCTCAATGGAACTTGGCTGCAAAGCGACACCGTCTTCGATTCCACCGATCTCTATATCGACCTGGCGGATATTGGTCAATAACAACGCGACTCCACCCAATGTGACAAGTGAAGCGAGCGCCAATAGTCCCCATCGACGTCTTTCGGGTTTCCGATCTGGCACGTGCAGAGTGAATAGTGGTCGTCGTACCGCTTTGCGACCCCGCCTAACTGGCCTCGGAAGGTTCTCTGCATAAACGGGTGGATCCTTTTTCACCGGCCGCCATGGAAAGCCCCACCCCTCAGCAGGGTCTCCCGCTTCGTGAGTGGTCTCAACTAACGACTCGCCTTTAGCTAACGACGGTCCTACTTGTCGCCCGTGCGAAGTCAGCGACCAGCGACCTTCCCCCAATCCAGGAGTGTGGGGCATGGGAGCAGCCAGATCAGTTCGGTGAAGATGGTCAAGCGCATTCAACACGTCTTCGACGGCAAGGTCGATGTCGGTTGATAGCTCACTGGGCATAGCGCTGCCGCCGCGCGACAACAAATGTCGCAGCACTAGTTTGTGTTGCGGGGCCAGCAATGGCATCAAGACAAACTAGTGGCGCTGGCTGCAAGAGTTACATCGTGGAGGGAGACGCAAGAATTACGACTGCGATAGGTGTAACTTCCCCGACGTGAACGATGAGTCCCGCGAAGTCCTTGACTGGAGCAGCTACGGCGCTGGTTCCCGCGCCCTTGCTGCTTTGGTAGCAGACGACGGTTACCGACCAGACATCGTTTTGGCGATAGCGCGAGGCGGACTATTCGTCGCCGGATCCCTGGGTTACGCGCTGTCTGTAAAGAATCTTTACGTCATGAACGTCGAGTACTACACAGGAGTAGACGAACGTTTAGACGTTCCAGTGATGCTCCCCCCATACGTCGATATCGTCGATTTGCGCGACACCAAAGTGTTGATCGTTGACGATGTCGCTGACACGGGTCACACACTTGCCCTGGTTCGCAACCACTGCTTGAGCGAAGTCGCGGAGGTGAGGACGGCAGTCCTTTACGAGAAATCACGCTCTGTTGTTGACTGCGAATATGTCTGGAAATATACGGACAAGTGGATCAACTTTCCGTGGTCGACCGAAGCGCCCCTAGTTGAACCCCGCGAAGGCGACACCGTACTGGACGCGTAGCTATCTAGGGGTCGCGTCAACCCGGGTGATGTGCGGTGACCGTTGTGCTGATGCCTCCGCGTACCAACCATTCGGTTACGACTGTCATCGACGAAGGGGCTAACGCGGACACCAGATCATCCAAAATGTGGTTCGTGATGCCTTCGTGATGAACCCCTTCATTACGGTAGCTCCACAGGTATGACTTCAAAGACTTCAACTCAACTATTCGCTTATCAGGTACGTAAGTAATCACGATTGTCGCGAAGTCTGGTTGTCCCGTTACAGGACACAAGCAAGTTAACTCCGGAGTTTCGCAACGAATTTCATAGTCGCGTCCGGGTCGCGGATTATCGAGAACCACAAGTTCTTTCGATGGTTCACTCGGCATTTCAACTACTCCCTAGAGTTAGCGGACAGCAATATGACGCTACCGTTCGCCGACAGCTGCGACGAGACCAATGTCGAGTTGGGAGATGCTGATGCAGTCAAAGGTAATCATCCGAGAAGCACGAATTGGCGAATATGGCAAGGTCGCGAGCCTCACTATGGCCGCGTACAGGCCGCTGTTTGCTGGAACTGGTCTTCCTGATGACCTCGGCTGGTACGGAGCGGAGCTGCGTGACGTCGCTGGGAGAGCAGAAAGAGCAGAAATCATCATCGCTGAACTTGATAACCAAATCGTGGGAAGCCTCGCTTACCACCACGATTATGCCAGCGAGGTGAAGTCAGGTAATCCTGAAGGATGTGCTGGATTTCGAGTACTGGCCACCGATCCGTCCTGCCAGGGCCTGGGAATTGGCAGCGCTTTGACTCAGTGGTGTATCGATAGAGCTAGAGCCGATGGCCGGGTCGCTCTGGTCTTGAACACCACTGATTATATGAAGGCCGCGCAACGCCTTTACCGTAGGCTCGGTTTTGAGCCCTACCCCGAGATCGGATATCAGATCGGTGGGAGTCAGCCGGTAGAAGTTCTGGGTTTCCGATTAGAACTAAAGGACTGAAATATTGCGCACTCGACGCGGGGTCATCATCACTACAGCCGCACTGGTGCTTGTCATCGGAGCGACCGCTGTTTATGGGGTGTGGCGGGTGTTGAGTAGGGCCCCCGCCGAAGTATCTCTAGAAGCTGCAGTGGCTTCGGT
>DGLO01000079.1:672-21048 GCA_002388005.1 Candidatus Neomicrothrix sp. UBA4542 | reverse complement strand
CTGATGTCTTGCATCAGGTCGTCGTTCATGGAGTTAAGCGATTCGGGCCGATTCAGTGTGATGGTGGCGACACCATCTTCATAACCGTATTGAACGGCACCGTTGGGCATGTCGGAGCTAGCCATAGCAAGAAGCTATGTCACTCGCGAGGAGGTCGTCTATACAAGATTCCCTCCTCCTCTAATGCAGCTACCGATTCGGAATCCAATCCGAGGAAGTCAGCGAGCACTGTTTCGTTATGTTCTCCCACTTCTGCCGCTACCAAGTCTGGTAGGTCGGGCGCGTCAGAGAACCTCAAAGGAAACCCGGGAATCAGCATCGACCCTGCGAGGGGATCCGCTACCTCTCTTACCGTGCCCCGCTCAAGAAAATGGGGGTGGGTTTCGGCCAGTTTGACCGGTTCAACTACGGGTCCGCAGGGCACTCTGTGTCGCTCGAGAGCCGAAACGACATCCTGGTCCTTGTCGAATGCGGCCATCCAGTCTTCAATGATTTTGGTTAAGGCATCTCGATGTTCAAGACGAGTTCGATTGTTTGTAAACCGAGGGTCCTCTGCTAGCTCCGGCATTTCTAACGCTGCCCACAGATTGGCTATCTGGTTTTCTAGGGCGAAGACTACGATCCATCCTTCTGGGCCTTTGAAAATTCCCGCTGGACTGGCCGGGGCGTAGTGGCGTCCGGTTCGCATGCCGACTACTTCACCTTGAGACAAGGACGGGCCCGAGACAGCAGTCTCCTGCATGTGATACATCACGTCTACCATTCCGATGTCGAGGTGGGAGCCCTCTCCGGTTCTGTCACGGCGATAGAGCGCATATCCCAGAGCAGCAAACGCATGCACGCCTGTTGAGGTGTCAGCGATTCCTGCCCCAATCAACATGGGAGGGCCGTCAGGTTCGCCAGTCATATGCATTAAGCCTGAGTACGCCTGCGCTATAAAATCGAAGGCTGTCTTTTCTGAGAGCGGTCCGGTCTGCCCGAACCCCGAAATGGAAGCCATGATGACCTGCGGGTTCAACTCTCGTAGCCGCGAGTATCCGAGACCTCGCCGCTCCATGACTCCGGGGCTGTAATTCTCCACCACGATGTCGACGTGAGGAACGAGATCTTCTATGAGCGCGATCCCCTCCGGTCTAGTCAGATCAACCGACAGGCTGCGTTTTCCACGGTTTTGTTGAACGTGGTACGCCGATCTCCCATTTCGCCGCGGGGGACTAGGTCGGACGGGATCACCGTAGGGTGGATATTCGACTTTGATGACATCTGCGCCCATTTCCACTAGCAGCCGAGTACACGACGGCCCAGCTAGATATTGGGTGAAGTCGAGAACGGTGACGCCTTCCAGGTAGGGAGTGACTCCAGGGCTGTGGGATTGGTTTTTTTCGGTCACCGCCTGAGCGTAGATCTCAAAGGCAGGTCAATGTTCCGTTCAACCTTTACCTACTCACTTTTCGATGACGTCAGTCATCCGAGATGAACGACGTCTTCACGATCGCCGATGTAGTTGCCCGCTCGGACTTCATACCGGGATTCGACTCCGTTCGTTACACCAATCGGCGTTTCTCCATTACTTACAGCCCGTACCTGTTGGCGAAATACGTGCCGGAAGATACTGACGCCGCGATCGGAGGATGCAAGGTTCTCTTCGGTGTGAATCGTTACAACTCCTTGACCCACCTGAGCTTCGTAGTCGCCTGGAAATCGTTGATGCTCCGACTCAGACAAGTCTGGCCAGATCTTCCCGTTGTAGAGAGCTCTCCGGCGCTCTTGGCCGATCGGTCGTTTCAGGATCGTGAAGATTTTTGTTTCAGTTCGCGAGATGGGAACGGTCCAAGCGACCGAGGTGGCTTTGCCTTCAAACTCCACAAATGGACTGGCAACAATTCGGACATTGGGCATCACCACTTCGGTCACTCGGTGAAAGAAACGTCCGTCGTCGAGGGTCCGGTCTTGATGGGATTTTACGCCCTGCGCTGTTTGATGAAATGAGAGTTCGGGAAGTCCTGCCATCTCGGCCACAAATTGATTCCCGGAAAATCCTGCGTGCAGCACATACACGTGAAGCGGGTCCATGACATTTTCGTGGGTTTGGAACCAGTTGCACGGGGTTGGGTCGCCTTCGAGGCCGATGTTGTTATCGTCAGCAACGATCTCCCAGCCCTCCGGAACATGATCGAAGATGTCATACGTCGGGAAGGCTGGTTTGTGGGCAGGTGGTCCCATATAGGTGAACAACATGCCGTGGTACTCGCGCACCGGATACCAAGGTTGGCGGTACCTCTCCAAGTGGAGACCACCTTCTGGTTCACAGGGCATATTTAGAGTCTTACCTTCGACATCGAACAGCCAGCCGTGGTAGCAGCAACGAATACCCTCCGTTTCGACCTTGGCGTAATACAGAGACGTTCCTCGATGGCAGCAACGTGGATGCATAAGCCCGACTCGGTCATGACCGTCGCGAAAGAGTATGAGTTGTTCGCCTAGGACTTTCACCTCACTGGGAGTGTCGGTCGCGTCTATGGAAAGTGCGAATGGGTGCCAGTACCGGCGAAGCATTTCACCGGTGGGCGTGCCTCTTTCGACGTCAACCAGCTCTTCATCCCAGCCTGGTTCTGGCAGTTCGTACGCGGTCCCGGCATCTATTTCAACCGGAATTTCATTCATTCGACTAACCCCAAGTGCGAAGACTATTCCCATATTGCGGCACTTCGCTCTTTACTCTGGTTCGAGTGCCAACAAATCGTTCGGGGATACTCGTTCTAGTTATGGCGGCTCTGCTGGGAATTGCCGCGCTCACGCAAGCGTTCAGCGGAACTGACTCTTCGACTCTGCCCCATTCAGCGTCGACGACAACTTCGTTGACAAAAGACACGGCGGGCGGCGCCGTTTCGATTTCGCCCTCAACGTCGAGCGTTTCTGCACCAACATCAACTAGTCCGCCGGCTCCAACGAGTTCTATCGACTACCCCGTTTCCATCTCAGATGATGCCCAAGGTGTCTTAAGGGTTAGCGGCTACGGCCCAAAAGAGTTTCGAGTGAACCGGGACTTGGCCCTATATCGCACCATCATTTACCGCAATGAAGACAACACTTCGGGATTAACCATTGAGTTACACGACTCCGAGGACGTCCCCCTGCTGGTGCTCGGTCATGCGCAAAGCCCGTGGTCTATTCAGGGTGTACGCGACGTGCGCGAGCAAGTCCAGGACGTAGTCACGATCGCTGTAGATGCTTCTAATGGCTGGATCATTGAGTTTTTGCCCGAAGCCTTCTTGTGGGACAAAGAAATTAGACAAGGCAACACTCCCAAAGCTGGCGACTTCTCAGTTCTTTCCAGTGACGGCATTACTTTTGTAGGAACCGACACTGACAACGATCAAGCCAGCGGCCTAGGTGATTTGTTGATCTACAACGCTTGCCAAGGATGTAGCCAAGTCCCATCAACTGTCTGGACCTTGCGATTTGATCCACGCTGTGACGACACCCCTAAGGCCTTAATCAAGAAAATCGGTGAAGCCTTCTTCCAACGCGAGATTCGGCCACTCAAATCGGACTCTGGGGGACAAGAACTACAAGTGACCCTTGAAGACAGTGACTGGCTTCAGATCCTGACTTCGTGCGAGTGGTCGGCCGCCCCACGCACGGCGTGAACCCTGACGGCGTGGCTTTGCGTTAGCTACTTGTAGCGGTATGTGATCCGCCCACGAGTTAAATCGTATGCCGAGACTTCAACCTGGACGCGGTCTCCGGGGAGAATGCGAATGTGATGCTTTCGCATCTTGCCGCTCAGATGACCAAGAACTTCGTGTCCATTGTCCAACTCGATGCGGAAATGACCGCCTTTGAGCGCTTCAACCGTCTTACCTTCGAGCAGGATGGCGTCGTCCTTCTGTTTCGGCAAACCATTTTCCCTTCGCTAGTTCCCGATTAATCCTACCGGAGAGCCCACTCTGGCCGATAAACAAGCACGGTAGCTCTCAGGGAAGTATTTTCTTAGTTAGTTCCATATGAGGGGATCCAGATGTCTTACGACCTAAAAATCACAGGCGGCACAATCGTTGATGGCACCGGGGCAGCCCGGTACTTGGGGGACCTGGGCATAAAGGACGGGCGCATTGTCGCGATGGGTGACGCACCTGCTGAGGCACAACAAACCATTGACGCGACAGACCGCATTGTCGCGCCGGGGTTCGTCGATATTCACACTCACTATGACGCACAAGTGCTTTGGGACCCGTTAGTCAGTTGTTCCCCGTGGCACGGTGTTACCACCATCGTTATGGGCAACTGCGGGTTTTCGGTTGCGCCAACGCGCCCAGAACACCGTGACTTGATCATGCGAACCTTGGAGAACGTCGAAGGAATGAGCGTGGAAGCCTTGCGAGCCGGATTGGGCGACTGGGGCTTTGAAACCTTCCCCGAATACCTCGATGCTCTCGACGCCAACGGATGCGCAGTGAATATGGCGGCGATGATAGGTCACACGGCCCTGCGGATGTACGTGCTGGGCGAAGAAGCAACAGAACGCGAAGCAACGGAAGAAGAGATCGCCCGACAACGCGAACTGGTGACCGAGGCACTGCAGGCCGGTGCTTTGGGATTCGCTACGAGCCGCGCTCCCACCCACGTCGGATACGAAGGTCGACCGGTTCCGAGCCGGCTTGCTACACCTGAAGAAATTATTGAGATAGCCCAGGCACTCGGTGACGCTGGCGGAATCATGCAGGCAACCCAAGGTCGGGGCTTAAGTCACGACGAGTTTGCCCGTGTCGCTGAAACCACAGGCGCGAATGTCAGTTGGACTGCGTTGCTAGCAAGCACCGTCGGACCCGGAAGTCATCTCAAAGAGCTTGAAAAAGCGCATGCCTTAGCGGAACGAGGACTTCCAGTGTTCCCACAAGTTGCGGTTCAACCAATCCAATTTGAGATGAGTTGGAAAGCACCGTTTATCTACGAGGGGATGAGAGTTTTCCAGCCCGTAGCCAAGAGTGATCTGGAGGGACGCAAGGCTTACTACGCCGACCCCGATTGGCGCGGACAGTTCAAAGAGAAGGCTGGCAACGGGGGAAAGATCGGTGATCGGTGGGGCCGAACCGAAATTACTTGGTTCCCGCCGGACCCATCCATGGAAGGTAAGAACGTTCAGGAATTAGCAGACGAACTAGGTCAAGACCCTGTTGACGTAATGCTTGACATGGCCCTCGACGCCGATCTTGATATGCGCATCGTGCAAGACGTCGTCAATCATGACCGAGACGAAATCGACGAGCTTCTTCATGACCCAACCACCGTCATCGGTCTCTCCGATGCCGGAGCCCACGCAAGTCAGCTTTGTGACGCAAAATATTCCACAGAGTTCCTGTCAACGTTCGTTCGAGAGAGAGAAAGTTTTGACCTGGAACAGGCTGTTCACATGCTTACCCAACGCCCGGCACAAGTGTTCGGAATCGAAGACCGCGGCACATTGACTGACGGAGGTTGGGCAGACGTCGTCGTGTTCGACATGGGCACCGTGGGCCACCAAGGCAAGCGTCGCGTGTACGACCTACCTGCCGGCGCTGACCGGTTGATTTCCGATGCCAAGGGCATCGACGCCGTGGTGGTGAACGGAACCGTTATTCGACAAGGTGGGGAAGACACCGTTACGGCGGATTCTCAGCTGCCCGGCAAGTTACTGCGGCACGGCAAGGCGTAACCCGTGCCCATCGACCCCAAAAGAGAATTTTGGAAGCCCGGTATGGGCTGGTCGAAGGCCATCGAAGACATCGGCTACGTAAAAGATCTCGCCGACGAAATGGGCGGAGACGAGCGCGTTAAGCGACAGCACGACGCAGGTCGTTACACGGTTCGCGAACGCATGGCAAAGTTCTGTGACCCAGGCTCATTCCTTGAAATGGGGCACCTCGTCGGCGCCGCCGATTACGACGCCGACGGCAACTTGACCGACTTTTCGCCTGGTGGTTACGTCATGGGTCTCGGAGAAATTTCCGGGCGACCAGTCTCTGTTGGTGGCGACGATTTCACTCTTTCGGGAGGAAGCCCCCACGACGTTCACAAGCTGCCACACCATTTCGCTCAACCTCTCGCTCTGGAGTATGGGATCCCGTACGTCCAGCTACGCGAGGGCGTGGGTCATTCATCCAAATCAGATGAGCAGGACGGACATATGGGACTCCCCCAGGGAGATCTATGGCACCAAGGCGTTGAACTTCTCGGCAACGTTCCTGTAGCGGCCGCGATCTTGGGATCGGTTGCTGGTTGGCCAGCCGCAGCAGCCCTGCTTTCCCATTTCACCGTAATGGTGAAGGGCACGTCACAAATTTTCCCTTCTGGCCCACCCGTAGTTGAGCGCGCAATCGGCGAAAAGCTGTCGAAAGAAGATCTTGGTGGCTGGGACATGCACGTTGTGCAGAGCGGACAAATAGACAACGTCGCCGATGACGAAGATGACGCGTTTCAACAGATCCGAGATTTTCTTTCTTACCTGCCGGACACCGTGAGAGGGGTCGCCGCCCGCGTGGATACTGGGGATGATCCTGAACGACGGCCACAGGAGCTACTGGACATCGTCCCTACGAACCGGAGACAGGGCTATGACGCTCGCGCCCTGATTCGTCATGTCGTGGATAACGGCGATTTCTTTGAAATGAGGAAACTCTACGCAAGCGGCATCATCACTGGATTCGCGCGACTGGACGGTTGGTCAGTTGGAGTGATCGGGAGCGATCCGATGAGTAAAGCAGGCGCCATGGACGGCAATGGCGCGGACAAGTACACGCATTTCTTGGATCTCTGTGACACGTTCAACCTCCCTCTTCTCATTTTTCTCGATATGCCGGGATTCATGTTGGGCTCACATGCGGAACGAATAGCGACAATGCGGCGCGGCGCTCGCGCCCTCATCGCGTCCGCTGAGTGTCAGGTGCCAAAGATTGAGTTCATGGTCCGTAAGAGCTACGGAGTCGCCGCCGATGCGCCGAACTCCATCGGATTGCCCAACGGCATCAACTTGCGGTTCGGATGGCCGTCGGGAGAATGGGGTGGCATACCGATCGAAGGCGGGGTTGCTGCTGCGTATCGTCGTGAAATAGCGGCTGCTGCCGATCCTGACGCTCATCGAGAAGCAATCGAAGAGCGGTTGCTTCGACTTCGATCCCCGTTCAAGGCAGCGCACAAAGGCGACGTGGTGGACCTTATAGATCCGCGTGAGACGCGGTCCTTGGCGTGCCGTTTCGTCAATCTGGCTCAACCAAAACTCGTCGAATTGGCGGGTCGAACCAAACGCGCCGTCCGCCCTTAGGGCGACTTCTGGCAGCTAAGGGCCACTCTGTACCTATGCCTTGTCGAGAGAAGTTGAGGTTCTCGATGCGTCGCTATAGATATTCGAGTTAGTTCTGTGGGGATCTACGTGGCAGATTAAGAGGGTGATCGACTTAAGATCTGACACTGTTTCAAAACCAACTCGAGCAATGCGCGATGCAATGGCGGCCGCCGATGTAGGTGATGACGTGTTCGGTGATGATCCGACTGTGCTTGACCTGGAGAGTCACACAGCCGAACTCCTGGGCAAGGAAGCTGCTGTGTTTGTTTCCTCGGGAACACAGTCAAATCTGTGCGCATTGCTGGCTCATTGTCAAAGAGGCGACGAATACCTAGTCGGCGACCGCGCTCACACATATATGTTCGAGGGTGGCGGCGCCGCCGTACTTGGCAGCATCCAACCCCAAACCGTTCCGATGCTGAGTTCAGGGATGCTGGACCTTGATATAGCGAAGCTCGCGATCAAACCGGACGATACACATTTTGCGCGCACTCGATTGCTGTGCCTAGAAAACACAACCGACGGAAGAGTGATAGGGCTCGAAGATCTTTGTGCGGGCCGCGAATTAGCAGATCAACATGGTCTCGGTTACCACCTTGACGGAGCCCGACTCTGGAATGCGTCGATAGCTCTGGGGGTCGCTCCAATAGATATCGCTGCGCCGTTCGATACGGTCTCCGTTTGCCTTTCCAAAGGACTCGGCGCGCCTGTTGGCTCAGTGCTTGTTGGTTCTGCTCCTCTGATTACGGAGGCACGGAAGTGGCGTAAAATGTTGGGTGGCGCAATGCGTCAAGTAGGGATAATTGCGGCGGCGGGCCGGCATGCAATCGACAACCACATCGAACGCCTCGCCGATGATCACAGAAACGCTCAACTCCTGGCGGAAGGCTTCAACGCTATTGACGGGATTGAACTCGAATCTCAGAACACGAACATGGTCTTCGTTCGTACCACTACCGACGCGTCCGGCCTCGAGCAGGGTCTACTGCGTCGGGGCGTCCAGACACGCTGGTTAGGAAAGCAAAGTCGAATGGTTCTGCACCTTGATGTCGATGAAGGTGAGATTGAAACCGTGCTCACTGCAATCCGTAGCGAATTGAACGGCTAATCGGCGATTAGCTCGCGTAACGGTTCAGCCAAATATTCTTCTAGATCGACTTCTCGCGTCATCTCGTAGAAATCGACGTTCCTCCAAGGTGAATTCACAACAATTCGTTCGCGCTCGTTTCGGTAGTACGAAGTCATTCCGGGATGTTTCCAAACCATTTGTTCGTGGGCCCGATCAACCTCGTCGTTGTACTCGTCGTGAACTTCTCTGCGGATCTCTACTGCACCAATTTCATTCCGAAGCATTTTTTGGATCATGTCCATGATGTATCTGACCTGCATTTCGACAACGAAGATGAGGCTGCCGCCATGGCCGGGTTGAAGATTCGGCCCATACAAAGTGAATAAGTTAGGGAAGTCGGGCACAACAGTGCCTAGATAAGCTTTGGCGTTGTCTTTCTCCCATTGGTCTGTCAATAACTTGCCAGAACGCCCAACAGCTTCATATGTTGTGATGAAGTTGAGCACGTCGAACCCCGTCGCCAACACGAGAACGTCAGCCTCGTGCTCACTCCCATCTTCGGTCAGCAGTCGATCCTGCTCAACTTTCATTATGTGGTCATCTACCAAGTTGACCTTCGGGTTTCGGAGCATTCGGTACCACCCGTTATCCATGAGCATTCGTTTACCGAAGGGCGGGTAAGTGGGGAGCACGCGGTCGAGAAGTTCAGGCGCTTTGTCCCCCAGTTCGTCTACAACGTATTGAGTGAAATAGGCCCTATGCGAGTCATTTTGGGCGTTAAGGGATCGTTCAGGGTGTTCCCAGTTCGGGTCCTTTTGTAGCGCCGAATGAAGGCGGTCGTTAAAGGTCCATCCCAATCGAACGCGGTACCAATTTCGGTAGAGAGGCATTTCGCGCAGAAGAACACGTATCGGCTCGGGGACTTCTTTTCGGAACTGCTCGAAGGGCGCTGCCCAGTGAACGGATTTTTGAAAGATAGTGAGCGATTCGACATCATCTTGAATTTCGGGGCCGATTTGCATGCAACTCGCGCCGTTACCGATGATCGCGACCCGCTTGCCTGCTAAATCGACGTCATCAGGCCAACGTGCTGTGTGCCACTTTTCGCCTTCCCAATTCTCGAGCCCGTCAATGTCCGGCGTAACTGGTGGGTTAAAGATTCCTGCAGCGCTGATAACGATGTTCGCCTCAGTCTCCTCCACCGTGCCATCGGGAAGGCGAAGTGTCACTAGCCACGTCTGTTTCGAATCTTGATACTCGATCCGTTCAACGCCTGTCTCGAAGCGAATGTTGTCGCGCACGTCAAAGCTGTCGCAGACGTGTTCGAGATAGGCATGCAACTCATCACGAAGGCAAAAATATTTTTTCCAGTCGAAAGGAGCGAACGAGTAGGAGTACAGGTGGTTGGGAGTATCTACGCCAGCTCCCGGATACTGATTTTCCCACCAAACGCCACCAACAGTTGGGTTTCGTTCCACTACTTCAAAGTTGATACCAAGCATCTGCAGGTTGATGGCCGCGCATAAACCTGAAACGCCAGCACCAATGACAAGTACTTTGAACTCGTCTGACGTCCTCACAGGTTCGTGATCCAAAAACTGCACCTGACCCAGTTGCGCAGACGTGAACTGACCATATTCAGGCGGGACCGATTCGGCCATCGAAACGCTGAGCATGCGGACAATGAGTTCGTCATCAGGCTCCGGAATCGCTATTGCTCGTCCCGCACGCCAAGCCAAGATTGCTTCGAGTGCAGCTTCTCGAACCTCGCGTTGATGTTGTATGGCAAGGCCTCCGCTGTCGTTATCTCCAAGTCCTGGTTGCCGTTTCGGAGCGTAGGGAGCGTCGAGCCATTCAAGTTCGCCGGTGAGCTGTACCAGCACCATCAGAAGCGTCGGAATATTCGCTACTTCGATTGCGTCGGAGAAAGTCTGTTCGTCGGAACTAAGAGTCATAGCCAAATCCCAAGATCTGAAAGGTTCTACCTAGCCAAGCTATCTCTTTCGCTACGAGGCTCGTAGCGATGTGTTCCCTCTAGGCAATTGGATTCATTGTGCTGTGGTTTCGATTTTCGCTATTTCTCGCCACAAGAATGGTTTTTCATTTCGTCTGGCTACACCATGTTGTTGTTGTGAGGGACAATTCCCACATGTCGGATTCGTCTGTCGAACTTGTTTCTTTCATTGGGTTGGGAGCTATGGGCGGAGCTATGTGCGCCAATTTGGCTCAACAGTCGCCGGTTTCGACGCTCGCCTACGACCTTGATGTAAACAAGATTCAAGAAGCAGTCGCGGCAGGAGCTGTCGCAGCGCGGGATCTTGGAGATGCTTGTCGCGCTGACATCGTCTTTGTTTGTGTGCCGGGGGAAGACGAGACAAGAGCGGTATGTCTTGGGGATGGAGGTGTCTGCGATCACGCCCGAGCGGGCCAGGTCGTAGTTGACTGCACAACCGCGACGGCGCGCGTGAACCGCGAAGTGGCAGAGGTTCTTGAGCTAAAGGGCGCTCTTTTCGCTGACGCTCCAGTAGCTCGGGGGGTGCCAAACGCTAAAGCAGGAACCCTTTCGATCACCGTAGGCGGATCTCGAGAGGTCTTCGACCTGATAGCTCCGTGGCTGGGTTATATGGGCTCAGACGTTGCATACTGTGGCCCTGTAGGCACAGGAACCGTCATGAAGTTGATGAACAATATGGTGCTATTTCAAAACGTGTCTGCCCTCGCCGAGGCGATGGCGATCGCTACGCGCTCCGGCGTTTCGCGCGACCAGGTGTTCGATCTACTAGGTCAAGGGTCCGCTGACAGTTTTGCCCTTCGACGCCATGGATCATTTATGACGAGCGGTGACTATCCCGCCGACCGATTTCCCACGACGTACTCCAAAAAGGATCTTGATTACGCGATCGAACTTGCTGACCAGGTCGGGGTGAACGCCCGAGGTGCACATCTAGTTCGCGACCGTTTCTCTGAAATTATTGAAATCGGTATGGGTCATCTTTACTCACCGGTTATTTACGAACTGTTTGAAAACGAATGAACACAATTGATGAGGAAGTCGTTTCCAGGGCCATAGAGCTCGCCGACGGCGAACTTTTCCCAAATGCGCTCGACGTGGACGTCGGGGGCCAGGTACCTGCAAAGCAACTGGGGCTCATTCGTGATGCCGGCTTTCACGGATTGTTCTCGCCGACGGAGGTCGGAGGCTTAGGTGCGTCACCTGAAACTCAATGGGCAGTTCACGAAGCATTAGCAGGCGGGTGCCTCACTACAAGCTTCGTCTGGGCTCAACATGCCGGACCTAGCCGGGCCGCGGCTGAGACGACAGGCCCAATGCGCGAAGAGTGGGCATCGCTCCTGGCGACAGGTGGTGCCCAAGGCGGAGTCGCATTCGCTCACTTGAATCGACCTGGACCCCCGATACTTGAAGCACATCCCTGCGACGATGGGTGGCTCTTTTCGGGCACTGCGCCCTTTGTTACCGGATGGGGTCACATAGATGTAGTCCTCACCGCCGCTCGTAGCGGCGACATGATTGTCTGGGCCATGGTCGACGCCAAAGATTGCGCGACGTTAAAAAGTCGGAGGCTCTCACTCGCCGCAATCGATTCTGCGGTCACTGTCGAATTGTCTTTCGCTGAGCACCCTGTTGTTAGACGATGCGTCACTTCCATGGAGCAGCTAAGCGACTGGAGGGAGCGATACCGGAGAGGCCTGCGTTCCAATGGTTCTAACCCCCTCGGAGTGGCGGCGCGCGCAACACGTTTGTTAGGGCCCAGTCCCTTGGACACCCAACTAGCGGAAGCCAGGGAAGCGATTAATGTCGCTCCGGTGGAGCGACTACCGGAGGCCCGCGCACGTCTGGGCGACCTTTGCGTACGCGCTACCTCAGCTCTCGTCGCGAACACCGGGGGCTCGGCATTATTCATTGAACAACAGGCACAGCGACTAGCAAGGGAAGCACTTTTCTTGCTGGTCCAAGGACAAACTCCAGAAATCAAACGACATCACTTGGCACTATTGGCCTCTGATGGTTCGATCCCGAGGCCAGATAATGACGACTAGGACATTCGAGGCTCTAGATAAACGTTCACTCGGTTGGCTCCGTTATCTGTATCGCAAAGCAACCACGTCAGATAACTGGGACCGAGATGGTCACCCTCACGCTCACTGGGACAACATTTCTGGGCCTCCGATGACGTCCTTCCATAGGTTCGACCTCATCGACTCCTCGTACGCGGTGGCGCTGATGAGCGACCGCACACCCGCGTGGAGCGAGGTGTATAGCCGCATACTGGACGAACTTGTCGAACGTCACACCTCTTGGTGGGCGGCCGAGGATTGGATGACTCAGTTCGGAGACGATCCGGACCGCAACAGCTATCCCGACCGGTACCGGCCTCTAATTCCAGAGGCTTTGTGGGGCAACTATGACGTACCGGGATGGACCGCCAACGGAATCGACCCGTACGGGATCCAAATGGATCCTGTAGCGGCGGATGGGATGCTCTTCTTTAAGGGGTTCTTCGGGTTGCTACTCGGCCTTCATCGCTACGTGTCAAACGATCCTAAGTGGAACAACCCGTTTGAGATGATCCGTGATGGCAAAGACTCGTTTACTTGGACGCATTCCAGTGTGATGGGGCAACTCGCTGAACAATGGCACGAACGGCAAATGGGTTGCCATTGTGAAAACACAAAGATATGGCCGTACTGACTGGCCGGTGCCGGTCTCGGTCTGAGACTCCACGATTTGCTTCTAGATACGCACCATCACAGCGCTTTTGACCACTGGTGGGAGTACGCGGCGGAGAACTACATCAGCTGGAATGGAGATGAAGCGGTCGCTATGGACCTTTACTACGACCCTGTCGTTGACGAACATCTCCAATCTCCCCTCGGTCTTATCGCCCCAACTTGGTATCTCGCTCCTCAGCGCAGAGAGGTAGCCGAAACTGCTTGGAAGTTCGGTGCCGCGGCCCTGGGTCTGTTAGGAGATGGGGATGTCGGTCTCACCGACTTCCGCGACGGTTTGATGTTGGCGTGGTTCACCGGAGAGTTCGCAGATGGAAAAGTGAAACGCAAGCTGTGGGAAGCATGCGACACCTTGTTCGAACCATCTTTGGACCCAGACTCCGGCGAGTTCACGTTTGGCTTCGGTCTCAACGAACCGCACCCTCGAGGCCAGTTCAATGCGCGAGTGATGGCGGGTTGGGTCTGCCAGCCGGGAGCGTGGGCTCAGATCTTCCATACACCCAATTTGGAGAAGCACTCTCAACCTTGTGTTGAGGGGGTCGACTTCCCTCGATTCGCTATGAGTCAAGCCCATTGGGAGAAGGGCTCGTTACATCTAGCGGTTGACCCGTGCAATAGCGCCATGAATAGTGTCAAAACGTCGATGAACATTCGACGTCTACCTGCCGATGGCGAATGGATTCTGACCAGCGGTGATCAAACAGTGAGTTCTTGCGTTGCGGTTGGGGGCGAAACGCGGATTGAGTTGCAAGCCGACGGTTCGTCCTTCACGCTGACCGCTGCAGATGAAACAGTAAGCCCATGAAATCCATCATTGAAACAGCGACCGGACCGATTTCACCCTCACAGTTGGGTCGCGTACTCATGCATGAACATGTTTTCGTTGTATCCACCGAGATTCAGCAGAACTACCCCCAGGAGTGGGGAGACGAACAAGCGCGAATAGACGACGCAGTCGATCGCCTCACGGAGCTAAAAGAGAACGGAATCGAAACCATTGTTGACCCCACAGCGATTGGTCTAGGCCGTTATATCCCGCGAATCCAAGCCGTGGCGAACAGAATTGATCTCAACATCGTCTGTGCTACAGGCCTGTACACATTCAACGAACTCCCCCACTACTACCGGCGACGCACCTCTGACAACGTTGACGCCCTCACTACGCACTTTGTCCAAGACATCGTTGACGGTTTCGCCGATACCGGAGTCAAGGCTGGGGTCATCAAATGCGCGACCGACAAGCCAGGTCTCACCCCCGATGTTGAGCGAGTCCTTCGCGCATGTGCACAAGCCCACCGAGAAACAGGATGCCCCATCACAACTCATACCAACGCCGAATTGAAGCGGGGGCTTGACCAGCAACAGATCTTCACCGAAGAGGGCGTCGACCTCACTCGGGTGGTGATCGGGCACTGCGGAGATACCCAAGATCTCGGTTACCTTCAACAGCTCCTTGATGCTGGCAGCGTCCTCGGGATGGACAGATTTGGGATCGATGGTTACCTCACTACAGAGCAACGAGTGGAAGTTGTCGCCGAGCTCTGCCGACGAGGCCACGCAGATCAACTGGTCCTGAGCCACGACGCGTCCTGTTACATCGATTGGATTGAAGGTGAGGTACCGCTTGCCCCACTACCGAATTGGCACTATTTGCACATCAGCAAAGATGTCATACCCGCCCTATTGGAGGCAGGTGTCACTGCCGCACAAATAGAAACAATGTTGGTGGACACGCCCCAACGATTTCTGCAATCACAAAATCTTGGCGGGTACTAGTCTCCCAATCATGAGTGAACTCCACGTCGGCTTCGTTTCCAGCGACACAGTTGAAGTAACAGAGGAAATGTCGCCTCCACATTTGCCCAACAAGGTTTTATCCACGCCCGACATGGTCCGGCTTATCGAAGGCACCTGCTTGTTCGGTGTCCAACCTCATCTCGATGATGGACAGACCACTGTCGGAATTCACGTGTGCGTGAGTCATGAAGCTGCGGTGTCAGCGGGCGAGAACGTCGTGATTGATGCAGAGTTAGCTGAAATCGACCGAAAACGACTCGTGTTCAACGTGAAGGTAAGTCACGGAGACACCGTGGTCTCTCAAGGAACTCATCAACGTTTTATCGTCGGTTGACGCTTCGCTAAAGATTTCACAAATCCGCTCCTCGTCGTGGGCTCAACGTTAGGGCTCAATGACGACCTTACCGATGGCCTTTCGATCTATCAGGCTCCTGAGCGCTTCGGAAGCACCATCAAGCCCGTATCTCGCAGAAATATGTGGTCGAAGTCGCCCGTTAGCGACCCAGGTAAGAAGGTCTTCGGCTATTTCGTTAGCCAAATCAGGCTCTCGAGCAGTCATCGCTCCGTAAAAGACTCCGACGATCTGACAGCTTTTTAGAAGCGTCAAGTTAAGTGGAATAGAAGGAATCCCCGCGGTGAAGCCAATCACCAGGAAACGCCCGCTCCAACCGATTGCTCGCAGGGCCTGCTCGGCATAATCACCGCCGACCACGTCGTACACCACGTCTACGCCAGCACCACCTGTGAGTTCTTTCGATCGTTCCTTGAGATTCTCATCCGAATAGTTGATGGTTTCGTCAGCCCCTCTCTCTCGACAAAGATCGAGCTTTTCTTCGGTCGAAGCAGCAGCAATTACTCGTGCGCCCATCAACTTGCCGAGTTCAACTGCCGACAGCCCGACATGCCCGCCCGCTCCAAGAACCAAAAGAGTTTCGCCCTCTTGCAGACTGCCACGATGCTTGAGGCCGTAATAGGTGGTCCCGTGTGCATATAGCAATCCCGTCGAATCCGCGAACTCAACTTCGTCGGGAAGTAACCGCACAGCTGAAGCTTGAGCGACGGCGAGCTCCGCATATCCTCCGGTCGAGCCAAGCGGACACAACACCCTTGACCCAACGTCGACGGTATCGACGTCGTCACCTAGAGCGGCTACGGTGCCGGCGACCTCTCCCCCTGGCACGTACGGCAAATCGGCTTTGAATTGGTACTTGTCCTCCAACATCAACGTGTCGGGAAAGGTAACCGACGCCGCTTCGACTTGAATTAGAACCTCACCGGGTCCAGGGTCGGGGTCGGCCAGTTCGACCACAGAGAGGTCCTCAGGCGGCCCGAATTGGCTGCACACTACTGCTCGCATTTGCCGGCTCCTTGTTAGCCCAGGTCTAGAAAACGGCGTGACTCCACCGCTATGAAGGGCCTGGAAGTGACAAACAGTAACAAGAAACCGAGAGCGGCGGTCTAATCAGGCGAGTCGGTCAGCAATGACCGAATTTCGGGCATTAGTCGCTGAGTTCTTCAGCGGCGTCGAGTTCGGTATCTTCTGGGTCTGTGGGACAGATACTCCAAATCCTGATCGTGTCAGTTGGCATCTTGGTCCTGGTAGTCGGGATCATTGTCGGAGTGGCGGTGGCTGTCCTATAGCGAGAAGAACCCTGGGAACTTCTTATTCGGGTTCCCGATCTCGCACAAGATTGAGGTCCTGCTCATCATCTCCATCTGAGGCTCCGTTACCTATAGGCGCTCCATAGACCTCAGTTTCGAACCATTCCCGGAATTCATGGTCGCGCGTGAATCGCCAGTGGTCCCATGTCGCTCGTCCGACAGGCGATAAGAACGCACCCAACTTGATGAGCTGCATTCGCATGTCCAAGTGGACTCTTCCGACGAGGCCCTCTTTCCATGCGTCGTATGTATCAAAGAGGTCAATGAGGTCTGCGCCGAGAAGGTTTAGGGCTCGAAAGTACTCTTCGCCCTCAAGCTCACCTTCGGACCAGTCCTTGATCAAGAACTGGCTGAAATTCGGATCGCGAGCGATAGTGAAATACCGGTCGTACAGTCGATCAGTGAGTCCGTGTCCAAACTGGGTGCGACTGTGCTGCAAGGTCTGACGGGCTTCGGCACCGATGAACACGATCGACAGAGATAAAATTACGGCTTCGGCAATTTGCGCCCAACTCGCGAAATGATCAAGCGACATGTGATTTCCCTTGTCTTTGTGGCAGCTATGACCTACTGCGACGTTTAACGATCCGCCAAGACCCAAGATCGATAAGCACGAACAGCGCTGCCCCGATCAACAATTCGATCCAGCCTCCGCCAGCCGCCAAAATAAACAGGGCAACAAGCGCGGCAACGAGCGGCCGTGTTAGATAGCGCACACTTTTAGTGAACCATGACCCCGACCCGAACCTGGGGATATG
Organism: Candidatus Neomicrothrix sp. UBA4542; assembly: GCA_002388005.1. Lineage (GTDB taxonomy): Bacteria > Actinomycetota > Acidimicrobiia > Acidimicrobiales > Poriferisodalaceae > UBA2110. The sequence continues at coordinate 3,692 of DGLO01000079.1, read as the reverse complement.
CGTACTCTTTACTTATGGATACATCTCGTTTTCCTCTCATTCCGGGCGCCCAACCAATGCTGATTACCAAGGGTGACGGCGTTTGGCTAGAGGCAGCCAGCGGACAACGAATATTGGACGCAGGGGGCGGCGCTATTGTCACCAACATTGGTCACGGCCGCCCCGAAATCGCCGAGGTAGCTGCAAAGGCGTTGAAGCAGCTGGATTACGTGGTTCCTCTATTCGCCACCGAATCTCGGGTTGCCTTAGTCGACGAGGTTTCTGACAATTGGCTCCCGGATCCATCTTGGCGGTGTGTCTTCGTCAGTGGGGGTTCAGAGTCAATCGACGCGGCGATACGCGTCGCTCAGCTGCATCATGTCGCGTGCGGGCGACATGAGCGCCACAAAGTCATCGGGCGGGATGTGTCCTACCACGGAGCGACTATTGGAGCGCTGGCGGTGGGTTCACATGATCGACGTCGCAAGGGCCTGGAGTTGACTCTGCCCGCCATGCCCAAGACCAGCCACCATGACCCCGAACAACTCGAAAAAATTATTGAGATAGAGGGCGCTCACACCATCAGCGCGTTCGTGGGAGAACCGGTTATCGGGGCAGCGGCGGGGGCTTATGTTCCGCCTGATGATTACTGGCCCACAGTCTCTGAGATCTGTGCACGTCACGACATTTTGGTGATCGCCGACGAGGTGATGACTGGTTTCGGACGCCTAGGTACCAAGATGGGTCACGAAGCCCTCGATTTTACGCCTGACATCATCGCCGCTGGCAAAGGGCTGGGCGGTGGGTATGTGCCAATAGGTGGCGTATACACCCGCGCCGACGTCGTCGAACCGATCGGCAACACCGATCTAGCGTTGATGTTCTACACCTTCGCTGGGCACGACCTTTGTTGTGCCGTATCGAGAAAAGTTTTGCAGATCCTTCGCGAAGAAAATCTCGTGGAACGTGCAGAAATCATGGGAACTTTTCTGAGAGACCGACTGGACGCTGAGTTCGGGGAACATCCCAACGTAGAAGAGGTCAGAGGCAGAGGACTCTTACAGGGCCTGGGATTGGTCGCCGATCGTGATAGTGGCGCTCCGTTCCCCCGTTCAGCCGCTTTCGCTGATCAGGTTGCGGGCATCGCTCTCGAAAATGGTGTGTGGGTTTACCCGTCGGGATCGGGAAGTTTCGATGATGCCGTCATGTTCGGGCCACCCTTTGTGGCGACCGAAGATCACGTTGATCAAATGGTAAACGTCGCTCGCCACGCAATTGACGCAGCTGCGGCTGCGCTGACCTAGACCGCGCCTATTTGGGTGGGTCGCATGGCACGGTCCCCAATTCTGCTGGAGCAACAACTTCTAAGGCTTCGAAGTCCGATGAGCAGCGAATTTCGTTGTGAACCATTCCCGGCGGGATTGATAGTGCTGCGCCAGCCGACGCTCGTTCAGTGCGGCCGCCTTCAAACTCGAGGTCTACCCAACCGTTGAGGACATATACGAACTGGAGGTCACATTCGTGATAATGCCATCCAGTGCTTTCCATCACATCTGTGGCTCGCATTACTTGGGCTCGGTATTCGCCATCGGTGAGACGACTCAATCCAGTTTCTCGGTATTCAAAAAACGAGCGGCGTCCGGTTTTGCCAAACTCGGCATCGATGAGCTGCTGACACAACAACTCTGCCCCTGTTGTCGATCTCATAATTGGCCTCCAGTGCTTCTAGTTGACCACACCGATGAGCATCAGATTTGAAAGGCGAGCTGATGTTCATCGAGTAAGTCGGTATCTCCAAAGGTTTCGAGTGTCGTGTGGTTTACACGATTCCAAACGAACAACAAAAGATCGCCCGCTGGGCCGCGAGCCGCGACATCTCCTTTCCCATGTGCGCTCTCGACATCGATGCCGTTCTCATGTCGTGTAATCATCCACTCGCCTGGGGCGTCAATGGCATGAAGATGTATCGTCCCAATCCCAGCGAAGGCCGTAGGGAATCGCTCAGCCACAAAGAAGTCATAGAACTCGTCGATGCCATCAACTGCTATCGCCCCACCTATTGCAGTGTTGTCCCCGGTCGCGGTTTCTATGTCCCAACGATGCACGGTGGCTTCGTGAGTCATGCGGCGCATCCAAAACAGGGCTTGCTTGTTGAACTGGCTTGAGGTCCAAACTTCATCGCGGGGCTCATGTTCCCAGACAACTTCGGCCATTTCCTGGGCGGCTGCGCGAAACCAGTCAGAAAGCTGGCTGGTGTGGGGGTGGTTGCTTTGATCGTTGGCCCATCGAGCGACTCCCCCGTCGGCTATGGGGGAACCTTGCTTAACCGATTTAGTTACAAACGAAAACACAAGTCCCGCATGGATTATCGCATCTGACATTGTCCAACCCGATATATGAGGGATGGGTAAGTTGCCGTCTCCGGACGCGAGGTCAGCGATGCGAGTCGTGGCCTCCTCGAATATTTGCTTGTAGTCCTCAACAATCACTGGGTTCACTCCGATGTTGCGCTCGACCGCTATTGCTTCGGGACTCTAGACCAGCCTCGCAAACGGAGCCTGGAAACGAATAAGAGCTTGAGAGCCTCTGTTTCCCTTCGCGTAAGGACATATTCCATCTCTGGCGCTATCCACCTTTTTCGAGGTAGAGAGTTAGGACGTAAGCCACCAGGGTGGGTTCAGGAGAACCAAAGTAGGATTCCAACGTGAACGACTTAGAGCTTTACGAGCGCCGAACCTACGACGTGAGCGTTGGCCAGATGGGGAAGGTCCTGGAGTTATATTCCAACGAGGGGTGGCCCGCTCTTCAGGCCGGCGGCCACTCAAAGTTTCTTGTTGGGTATTTCGTTTCAGATACCGGTCCGCTGCACCAGTTGATTCATATTTGGCGTTTCGGCAGCGACGCCGAACGTCGAGATTTTTGGAGGAACCTGTACGCGGATGACACCTTTATGGCTTTCGCTAATCAGCTGCGTCCGCTTTTGGAACGACAAGAGATTCAGTTGATGCAGGCAGCGCCCTGGGGTCCCCGACCCTGAGAAC
>DGLO01000079.1:0-338 GCA_002388005.1 Candidatus Neomicrothrix sp. UBA4542 | reverse complement strand
AGACGCGGAAAGACCCCCCGAAGGGGGCCTATCCCAGAAGCTTCCGAATCGGTTTACCCCATTCGTTGCCAGTACAAGATTTCCCCTCACCCGCTCTGCCAGACCCTTACGGGCCGACTCCACTTCCGCTCTCGCTTCTGTGTTCCTACTTCTGTGTTCCCACTTCCGCTTGCGCTTCTGTGTTCCTACTTCTGTGTTCCCACTTCCGCTTGCGCTTCTGTGTTCCCAAGTTTGGTTTCGTCTTGAGTTGATAATGATGGTGGACCGAAGTCCTGGTCAACCGACCAACAGTTGTTCTAGCACAAGAAAAACAGGGCCATGACCACACACCCCACAAC
>DGLO01000147.1:13033-15412 GCA_002388005.1 Candidatus Neomicrothrix sp. UBA4542 | reverse complement strand
CCGAATCCTTGTACCTCCAGATGGCATCACCTTCGAGCCGTCTGATGGCGAGTTGTTGGGGACTGCATGGATGGCGCTACCACTTTCTAAGACCTATGAACGAAACGGGGTGATCGTAGGTGACAAGAGTTGGACTCTTTTTCTTGAGGCAGCGAACTTTCGGGGACCTGTTGCCTATTGGGCTCCCGAGACTTGGAGTCGGGTCACGATCGATCATCCTCCGGCCCATCTTCGGGGTCTCGATCACCGGGTAATCGACACCGGGTACAGGTTGTTCGCGAATCAGCTGAGCACCCCAAGTTTGCGTATGGTCACCCAAGGTCACAACTGGAGTCGCATCCCTGAGCTTCGGTTCCCTGTCGATTCCGATGGGCGCACCGTATTTCATCAAGACGTCACCTTTTACGGTCGCGGAGCTATTTATGAACAGGTGGCAGCGGCCGCGGCGGGAGCACAGTTGCCTAACGCGTTTGATCATGCCGCGTCGATCCATGCTCCGCTGCAGACGCATCGGTGGGAACTCAATCACGGCGAACTGCCGATCGTTGGTTTAGAACAGTTCGTTCAATTGGCTGACTGGGATACCGACGACAAGGAGGGTTGGGGGTGGGGACTGCAGTGGCTGGATCATCCTGGGGTTTTTCCCTCATATTTTCGTCTCGACGGCGGTCAGTGGTTGGCTGTTGACCGTTCAGATTCACCGTCGGAAATCACTTCGGTCGATCTCGGGTTTCCCGGTGCTAGTCGGAGATCGGGTTACGCTCCCCCACTGGCCGACGGTCCTGTTCCGCGGGTGCAACAAGTAGCACTGAACGATGGGTCTGTTGTCCGTTACACCTGGTATCGATTCGTTGAACAGCCTGCCATTGTGGCCCTTGGCCTCAACGAGTCGCAGCAGATGGCGTTGCAGTCCTTAGTGGAACAAGTTCACCGTCAATGGGATGCGAACTCAGAATTCATGAAACCGCCAAGTGAAGGCGACCTAGTCAATATTCAAAACGAGGTCATCGTTCAACCGCCGGCTGGCGCCGAGGTGGGTTGGGTACCGGTAGTGATTAGCCAAACTGCTGCCAAATAACACCTCAGATGAGAGTAACGGTGGCATCCTCGTTCGTCGCTGTATGCGATTCAGGGAGTGAGCTTTCTGCGACCGGTTGACCATCGTGTGTAGGGGTGTGACGATCACTGGGTGACTTCATCTGCCGAGCTTGACGCCCGGGACCCTTTGGCCGGGTTTCGGGATCGATTTGTTCACAACTCGAGTGAACCTGAACTTATTTATCTCGACGGAAATTCGCTTGGGCGACAACCCAAAGCAGTAACTGATGTTCTGACACGCGTCGTCAATGAAGAATGGGGTGACCGTCTCATTCGAGGTTGGAACGAAGGTTGGTTGGAAATCGCTGGCGACGTCGGCGGTCTGATCGGCGAACTGATAGGTGCCGACCCCGGAGAAGTCACCCTTGCCGAGAACACATCGGCCTGCCTGTACAAAGTTGCTGTGGCTGCGTTAAGGGAACGTTCGTCGCGCCCGAAGGTGATCACCGACGACGAAAACTTTCCATCCGATATTCAGATACTGCGGTCAGCTTGTCGGAGCGCTGGTTCTAGCCACGAAGTTGAAGTCGTACCAACTTCAACTGAAGCCGATCCCGCAGCCGCGCTAGTCGACGCTATAGATGAGTCCACCGCTGTGGTGTCTTTGAGTCACGTGGCGTACCGGTCGGGGTGGCGTTGGGAACTCGAAGCGGTAAATGAGGCAGCTCAAGAAGCAGGTGCGCTTGTGGTTTGGGATTTTTCTCATTCTGTGGGAGCGGTTCCAATTGATGTCAAAAAGCAGGGCGTCGACATCGCTGTGGGGTGCACGTACAAGTACCTCAACGGAGGTCCGGGCGCCCCAGCGTTTATGTATGTTTCTTCGGCTCAGGCTGCTCTCAGTAACCCGGTCTCAGGTTGGTTTGGCAGCGATAGGCCATTCGATTTTGATCACAACAGCCCACCTGCTGATGGAATCCAGCGCTTCTTGACAGGCACACCCCATGTCGTTTCTGCTGCGCTGATTCGACCGGGCGTCGAGTTGCTTCTGGAAGCAGGTATGAGCCGCGTCTACGACAAATCGGTGAGACTCACGGAGCGGTTCATTGACTTATGTGACAAGCATCTATCGGAGTTCGGTTTTGAAATTCGTAGTCCCCGCGATCCCGGGTTACGTGGATCACACGTTGCAGTGTCTCATCCTCAAGCTCAGGCTGTAGGGCTGGCGTTGCTCAATGAACAATCTGTGATACCCGATTTTCGTCCACCAAATCTTCTGAGGTTCGGGTTCGCACCCCTGTACATCAGCTTTGCTGAAGTCGACGCGACGGTGGCTCGCATCGT
>DGLO01000147.1:12664-12933 GCA_002388005.1 Candidatus Neomicrothrix sp. UBA4542 | reverse complement strand
CGCACGCGGACCAATACCCTCCCCATCCGTGACATAGGGACACATCGACGTCGGAGACCTGGTTCGCTGCTTCGCCGCGGACTTGCCTGATCGACTCCAACATGCACAACATTCCGTAGGCGCCGGTGTGGGCGTAGCTGAGCCCACCACCACTAGTGTTCATCGGCAACTTCCCGCCTGGTGCGGTGTGCCCCTCGGCTATGAAGTGGCCACCTTGGCCGTAGTCAACGAAACCGAGCCCTTCAAGACCAAAAATCGGTGTGTGGATG
>DGLO01000147.1:1677-12623 GCA_002388005.1 Candidatus Neomicrothrix sp. UBA4542 | reverse complement strand
GCGAACAGCAGCGTCGCGCACGCTGACCAATACCCGCCCCACCCATGACAGAGGGCCACCTCAACGTCGGGAACCTGATTCGCTGCTTCGCCTCGGACTTGTCTGATTGATTCCAACATGCACAACATTCCGTACGCTCCAGTGTGGGCGTAGCTGAGTCCACCACCGCTGGTGTTCATTGGTAACTTCCCGCCTGGAGCGGTGTGCCCCTCGGCAATGAAGTGACCGCCCTCGCCGTAGTTAACGAAACCCAGGCCTTCGAGACCAAAAATCGGTGTGTGGATGAACGCGTCGTAAATCATGAGGTGGTCGACGTCGGAGTGGGTGATCCCCGAACTCGCGAACGCTGCTTCACCGCTGGTGCGAATGAACTCCGGGCGCAGGGGCTCGCGAACACCAGCCGGACTCATCACACCTGCTTCCAACGCTCCTCCCGTTCCCAGCACATATACAGGCGGCTTGGGGTGGTCCTGGGCCCGTTCAGCTGAAGTGACGATCAATGCGCCCCCCGCATCAGATACCAGGCAGCACATGGCTCGCCGGATGGGCCAGGCAATCATTGGCGAATCAAGAACTTCATCAACCGAAGTGGGTTCACGCAAGGTCGCCCGCGGGACATCTACTGCCCACGCGCGTTGGCTGACGGCTCCAACGGCTAGCTGCTCGTCGCTAAGTCCGTACTCCTGTTGGTAACGCAGTACCGGAAGGGTGAAGGTAGCTGCCGCTTGACCACCGCTGTAGAGCATGTCGAACTGTTGTCCAATTCCGCCCCGTTGTCCCCCGTCTCCGCTTTGTCCCAGGCGACGAGTTGACTTGCCCGATTCACCGTAAACAATGAGCACGGTCGTGCAATAGCCGGCGTGAATAGCGGCGACCGCGTTGCGTAGCTGAAACATCCATGAACAGCCGCCGACGACGGTGTTGTCAGCCCAGGATGGGAAAATGCCAAGTTGACGACTCATGTCCGCGACCGGGAAATAACCGCAAGTGAAACCGTCGATGTCTGCGGCTGTTACTCCAGCGTCTCGCATGGCGTTCGCTGCGGCGTCAATCGCTAATCCCGCTGATGACACGTTGGGAACCGTGCCTATTTCGGTCGATTCGGCCGCACCGACAATCGCTGTTGCTCCAGGGGGAATCATTGGTGCTCCGCCGGTTCGAAACAGAGAACGGTCGTGTCTGCGAAGCTCGTAAACGTTGCTCTCAGCGCCATGTCGAGTCGAAGGACTTCAGGGGTTTGTTCACAGTTCACAATCGAAGAGGTCAGCATCGGGCCCTCCGCAAGCTTGACCAATGCGACCGAACGTGGGCCTTCGGTGTCCCATAGGTCAAGGGGTTTTTGTTGAATGGTGTAGCTGTACAAGGTGGCGTCTCCGCTTGCGTCGAAGAACTCAACGTCGGTGCTAGAACATCGCGGGCAGATGGGCGATGGCGGGAAAAAAGCGTCGTCACATGTGGTGCATCGATTGATACGCAGGATTCCTTCGTTGCATCCGTCCCAGAACTGTTGAGTTTCGGGTGTGGGCACGGGGACGAGTGGGTGAGGCATAAGTCAAGTTCTAGCCTGCGGCGATGCGGTTCCGCATGACTGCGGGGGGAGTTTTTGCCTGACGCTGTCGAGGCAACAATGCGACCCAATTACTGGTTCTCTACAGTTCACCCGAAGGAGGGAACGAAATGAGCAACAACGAAGGGAACGTGATCGCGGTTACGGGGGCTGGTTCGGGTATCGGAAAAGCGGCGGTCAAGCGTTTAGTGGATGAGGGCGCAAGTGTGGTGGCAGTCGATCTGACAGAAAGCTCGTTGGAATGGACAAACGATTTTGAGTCAGTGGTGTCGTTGGCTGGCGACGTGACCGATCCCAGTGTCAACGATCACATGGTCGCGTTAGCGGTTGACAACTTCGGAGGTCTGAACGCTGCTGTTCTTAATGCAGGGGTCGTAGCTCAGGGCGACATCGTTCGGGGGTCAATGTCGGACTACGACCGGGTGATGGACGTCAACGTTCGTGGAGTGGTGCTTGGATTGAAGTCTGTCGTGGCGGTGATGGCCTCAACCGGTGGGTCCATCGTCGTGACAGGTTCCGTTTCAGGGCTTGGCGGCGATAGCGGACTTTGGGCGTATAACGCTTCCAAAGGCGCTGTCGTGAATCTGGCTAGGTCTGCTGCCCTTGATCTCGGTCACCTCAATGTTCGCGTGAACGCCGTGTGTCCTGGACCGATTCACACCGGTCTAACCGAGGACACTCGTGGAACGGAGATGGGAGATGCTATGGAGGCACGCCTTCCGCTGGGACGTTTCGGTGAACCCGAAGAGGTAGCCGCTGTGATCGCGTTCTTAACTTCCACCCAGTCGTCATTCGTTACCGGCGCGGCGATCCCGGTGGATGGTGGCGTAACTGCAGGGACGGGTCAATGGGCTACCTACGGCGGTCGCAAACGCGGCTACTTGTAGCTCCGAGGAAGCGTTGCTGTGTAATGCTGCAACTATGAGCGAAGCACCAATTTCGACCTTTCCGGTTCCGGAGTTAGATGACGTTCCCGAGGATCTGCGGTCGATGATGCTGGGGATTCAAGAAAAGACGGGGTTCATTCCCAACGTGTTCTTAGCGCTAGCGCACCGTCCCGAAGAACTGCGGGCCTTTATGGCGTATCACGACGCTTTGATGGAACGCGAGGGGGGTTTAACAAAGGCTGAACGTGAAATGATCGTGGTCGCTACGAGCGGTGCGAATAGTTGCATGTACTGCGTCATCGCCCACGGCGCGATTCTCCGAATTAGGGCGAAGAGTCCGTTGATTGCTGATCAGTTGGCCGTTGACCCTATGAAGGCGGACCTTGATGAGAAGCAGAGCGCGATGATTGCCTTCGCTGTCAAACTGGCGCGCACACCTGAAGCTATCGAAGCCGCCGATCACGAATCTCTGCGCGATCACGGATTCAGCGATGACGATATTTGGGACATCGGTGCCATAACTGGGCTCTTCGCTATGTCTAACCGTCTCGCTCACTTAGCTTCAATGCGACCGAACGACGAGTTCTTCACAATGGGACGAGGGTGAAGACCAACTCTTAACACAGCCGGTTCAAATCCCGAGCGCCACCTCGGCGGAGACGTACTCCACACCAATAGAAGCTGCCACCTCTGCTTCAGTAACCATTCCCTTGTGTACGTTTAATCCTCGCCGCAGATGGGGATCGCTTCGCAGCGCATCTAGGCCACGGTCCGCTAGCAAAACAACCCGTGGGAGAGTCGCGTCGTTCAGAGCGCGGGTAGAGGTCTGAGGTACGACTCCGGGCATGTTCGCCACGCAATAGTGAACGACTTCATCTACGACGAATGTCGGTTCCGCATGGGTAGTAGGTCGAGAGGTTTCAAAACATCCTCCCTGGTCGATGGCTACGTCAACAACTACCGATCCGGGTTTCATCCGGCCAATGATGTCGGCGGTGACCAACTTGGGGGCTTTGGCTCCAGCGACAAGTACGGCTCCGATGACCAAATCAGCCTGTAGTACTTCTTCTTCGATGGTGGTCCCGTTAGATGTAATGGTGGTGATGCTCGCACCGAACCTTTGTTCAAGGTGGTCGAGCACTACTGGATCGAGATCGAGGACATGAACATTTGCGCCCATACCCACCGCTATCTCGGCTGCGTTCTCACCGACGACTCCGCCTCCAATAATCACCACTCGCGCTGGTGGGACTCCCGGTACTCCACCAATGAGAATGCCCGCGCCACCGTGAACAGTCTCTAAAGCAGAAGCCCCGGCCTGCACAGCCAAACGGCCGGCGACTCTAGACATTGGCGCTAATAGAGGTAGTCCCCCGTTGCCGTCTGTGACCGTTTCATAGGCTATGCAACTGGCCTGACTAGCAATCAGGTCGTGACTCTGCTCGTGGTCAGGGGCAAGATGAAGGTAGGTGAACAGGATCTGTCCTTCGCAGAGACGAGCCCGCTCGATCGACTGCGGCTCTTTCACCTTGACGATCATCTTGGCGCTATCCCAAACCTGGCCCACATCGCTAGTTACGGTCGCGCCCGCTGCCTGGTAATGGTCATCAGTAGCACCTATCCCCGAACCTGCCTCAGTTTCTACGAGGACTTCGTGACCGCGCCCCGTGAGCTCTCGCACCGATGCCGGCGTCAACCCCACACGCCGCTCGGCTTGTTTCACTTCGCGTGGAACACCAATTCGCATCAAAACACCTCATCTGTCGCTGATAACGCCCTCAAGTCGAGATTTAGTTGCGACCATAGTGCGCTACGCTTGGAAGTTATCTGCCATTTTCACATCGCATTCCTTAATTTAACGCATGATTATTGCGCTATATCAGTGTTAGGAGGTGAATACTTCAATGGTATATCTTGACGATATCGACCGACTCCTTTTGGGCTATCTAGGACAAGCGGCGCGCGCCACCAACGCCGAGTTGGCTGACAAGGTCCACATGTCACAGTCAGCGACCCTCCGACGAGTACGTCGACTCGAAAACGAGGGCATCATTGAGAGTTACACCGTCGTGGCAAATCGCAGCGCGATAGGTCGAGGGACTTCAGTATTTGTGGAGATCACCCTCAATGGTCAAAGCGACAGCCAACTAGACGAGTTTGAAGCCGCGGTCGCGGACTGTCCCGATGTTCTGTCTTGCCACTTGATAGCGGGCGGCTTCGATTACTTAGTTCATGTCGCCTGTGATGACGTCACCAGCTACGAAAGCATTCATCGCCGGCAACTTGCCCATCTCCCCCATGTCGCACGCGTACAGTCCAGCTTCGCTTTACGAACCGTTTTGGACCGCCCAGCGACGGCATTGTTGTGACCGTTTAGAGCTGGGCTCTACAGACCGGCGGTCAGCGCCTTCAACGCTTCATCACCGTGCTTTGTCATGCTGGCTTCGCTGGTAATGACACTAAGTACCCGACCGTCGGTACCGATTACGAAGGTGTGTCGCTTATTTGGCAATGATGCCATTCGCTTGACTCCAAATTTTCTCGCGACACTTCGGTCAGGATCAGACAGGAGCACAAAACCCAGGCGATGTGTTTCATCAAAGTTAAGAAGCCGATCCGACGGATCGGCGCTGATTCCTACTACCGACGCCCCGGCTTTTTCGAACTCTTCGCTCAGGTCTCGGAAGTAACAGCTTTCCTTGGTTCAACCCGGCGTCATAGCCTTCGGAAAAAAGAAGAGGACTACCGGGCCTGATAGCAACAAGTCGGTGAATCGAACAAGTGCCCCAAATTGATTTTCGGCCTCAAAATCTGGAGCCAGCTCGCCTGTTCGCACAGCCGCATCCTAGGCAAGTGAGACCCTCCGATCTGTGACTATGCGCGGACAAGGGTGGTCGGGGCTGGTGGTCAAGACGAGATCAAGGCTGTCCTGGTTGTTCGTTAAGCAGTCGCCAACCGCTGGCACACATCGCCCGACGTGACTAACAGTTAGAAGTAATTACCCCAAGCGGTCACTCCGTGAAATCCGCCGTCTACCAAAATTGTTTGACCGGTGATATAGGCAGCATCATCACCCGCTAAAAACGCTACGACGGACCCTATTTCTTCTGGCTCGCCCCACCGACCTAACGCAATATGGCTGGCTAGCCCATCTGCCAGTCCTGGAGTTTTGCGTCCTTCCTCCCACATTTCCGTGATGATCAACCCTGGGGCCACTGCATTTACTCTTATCCCGAATTTGCCCAGTTGAGCGGCTTGGCTGCGGGTGAGAGAGTCAAGCGCTGCCTTCGTTGCACCATATGTGGGGAGTTCCGCTACTCCGGTTGCGCCGGCTACCGATGACATGTGGATGACCGACCCGTGGCCGCGTTCAGCCATTTGTCGGATAAGAGCCTTGGTGGTTTCAAGTGGCGCGTGGTAGTTGACGCGCATCACCATTTCATCCTCACCTTTGATTTCACTTATACCGGCGTTATTCACCAGGATGTCCACGCCGCCGAGGGCCTTCACTGCCGACGAAGCCAACTCCGCGCCAGCACCCGGTCGTGCTAGGTCTGCAGGGAGCACCACCGGGTCATTAGGAAGCTGTGCGGCAACTCGGATTAGGTCCTCTTCTGAACGGGCAGCAAGCCCTACCCGAGCACCTTGTTCACTGAGCGCTCGAGCGCAATGCTCACCTATCCCACGACTTGCTCCTGTCACTAACGCCAACCGCCCGTCTAGTTTCCCCATCGGTGCCCCTCTCTGTGGGTCTAAGTCTTGCAGCACTGTCGTGTTCACGCTCTGAGAGACTGGTGCGGTGAACGATCCCCTAGTTGTTGAAGTCACCCGTGGCTCCAGCGTCGAAAGCCGCCATCTAGTCGACGTGGCGTTAGTTGACAGCGTCGGCAAGTTGATTGACGGATGGGGTGAACCCGACCGACCGACGTTGCCTCGGTCATCTCTCAAACCCATTCAGGCGACACCCCTAATCAGCGAAGGCATCGCCGACGCAACAGGCCTTAACGACGAGCACCTCGCCATCGCATGCTCAAGTCACAACGGTGAAAGTCGTCACACTCAGGTCGTTGACCAGTGGCTAGACACGCTAGGAGTTTCCCACCACATCCTCGAATGCGGCGCTCACGTTCCCGGCGACCCGGCGGCAGCTCGTGATCTTGTAAGAGCCGGCCTCGAGCCGGATAGCCGTCACAATAATTGCTCTGGGAAACACACCGGATTTGTTGCTATGTCTATCCACTTCCAGGTGAATCCATCGGGGTACATATCCCCCGAGCATCCCGTAATGAAGCAATTTGTAACACCAGCGGTTGAAGATTTCTGTCGGATCGATCTAAGTCAACAAAGGCCAGGTGTGGACGGGTGCGGGGTACCGGTGTGGTCGATCCCACTGAACCACTTGGCGACAGGATGGTCACAGCTTGGATCGCGGGGAGCTGGCAGACGACTGTTGCAAGCGATGGTTGGTGAACCATTCCTTGTCGCAGGTTCAGGTCGAGCGTGTACCCGCCTGATGGAATCCGCCGACGGGGCAGCTGCAGTAAAGACCGGCGCCGAGGGTGTGTTTTGCGGGGTCGATCTCCGTGAGGGCTTCGCTTTCGCCCTTAAAGCACGCGATGGCCACCCCCGTGCCGCAGAAACGGCAGCCGAGTGGATACTTGATCGCCTTGATTGCATCGACCACGCATCCCCGAAAGTTCTAACGAATTGGGCCGGCACCAACATTGGAGAAATCCGAATTGCCCGTAAGACCCCTTAAGAAACAGCCGACACTCACCTCAGGTCTGGTCGGAGCATTACCCGGCCGGTCGTTTTTCGAGCAGATAGATCTACTAGACCGTCGACGAGGTCCTCTAGGCGCAGCTCTCTACTGACCAGCGGATCAAGCGTCCCGTTGCTCACCATCTCCCACAATTGGGAATAACAGTCGTCGAGCACTTCATCCATGCGGCCCTTGTAGCCACCCATATGAACACCTACCACCGAATAGTTCTTCACGAGAAGGTGGTTGGCTGGAGCACTAGGGATATCCCCACTCGCGAATCCGACAACCAGTAAACGACCCTCCCATGCAACGAGTCGCCGCGCTATGTCAAAGAAGTCACCGCCAACGGGATCATAAATCAAATCGCAACCCCTACCCGCTGTGGCGTCCATCACTTTTTCGTACAAATCTTCGGAGTTGTAATCCACCACAACGTCGGCACCAAGTGACCGGCAAACCTCAACCTTGTCGCTACCTCCGGCAGCAGCGATGACGGTACAACCATGAACCTTTGCCATTTGCACAGCGGCAGATCCGACTCCTCCCGCAGCGGCAAGGACAAGAACTGTTTCACCCGGCTGCATGTGTCCTCGTCTATGGAGAGCTGTCCAACCCGTGGCGTAGATGACGTTCATGGCAGATGCTGCGGGCAGAGAAACGTTTGAAGGAACGATGCGCATGTCATGACCGCGCACTAACGCTTCCTCCGCGTAACCACCCCAACCCGACGCTGTCATTCCAAGCACGCGGTCACCGGGCCGCAAATCGCATTCAGGACCGACCTCTACGACGGTCCCCGCGACACTCATACCCGGCGTGAACGGAGGATTCAACCGAACCTGGTACTGGCCTTGGCATTGCAAAATATCCGCAAAGTTCAAATCGCTCGCCGACACCTCAACTCTTGCCTCACCTACACCCGGAGACGGAGACTCGACCTGTTCCAACGAAAGAACGTCCCAAGGGTCACCAAGTTCACTAAGCCTCCAAGCCCTCATAATGTCCCCTCTGGTTCGGGTTTCGATCGAACCGCACCAACCTACTTCCCCCAAGGTCAGAGTAAGTTCAAGTCATGGGTAGCTCCTCAACTGAAATCGCCATCATCGGAGCTGGCATCGCTGGAGCGTCCGCAGCACACCGATTAAGCGAATTGGGATTGAAAGCTCGCGTGTATGAAGCCGAACAACACCCCGGTGGGCGAATGGCGCACGCAAGGATCGGTCAAGCCCGCTTCGATCACGGGGCACAATTCTTCACTACTCGAGGTCAAACATTTCGAAGCGTGGTGGACGCCGCAGCGGCAGACGGAGCGGTCAAAGTGTGGACGAATGGTTTTGACGAGCCGCCAGACGGCTACGAAAGATGGCGCGGTGTACCCGATATGACGGCCCTCGCTGCCTGGCTGTTAGCCCAGGCTGATGCAACAGTTCATCTCGACGAACGCGTCCACCACCTCGAGCATCTGGAAGCTCCTGCCATCGTCCTGACCCCACCCGTTCCGGTAAGCCTTGCCTTGTCCCAACATTCTGATCTTCAACCCCCGGACCGACTTTTGAACAGGTTGAACGGCGTCGAATACAAGCGAACGGTTGCCGTTCTTTTTTCCTTGGAAGAACACCCCGAGGGTCTTCCCACGCACGGTGGCATCCAATTGGTAGATGACCCGGACCTGGCCTTTGTCACCGACAACGCGGCCAAGGGCCTGAGCGATGTCCCCGCAATCACTGTTCATCTTTCAAATGATGCAAGTGCGGCTCTTTGGGACGAGCCGGATCAGAAACTCATTGAGTTCGCATCAGCACAGGTCCAAGCCGAGATTGGACCGATCGTTTCCGTGGCGAGCATGGTGGAACGGTGGCGTTACGCGGGTCCGATTCAGGTTCTTGAAGAATCAGCGTTGGTGTGGGGTAACCAACCCCTGATCGTTATGGCGGGAGAGGCCTTCAATGGCCCAAAGGTTGAAGGCGCTTTCGATTCGGGAAGATATGCCGCTGAAAAAATTGCCGAGTATCTCTCGTGAAACAACACGTTGATTTCGGGGACGAAGGGTGAGTCGATCCGATCACATCGCTGGGTTAGATGTGAGGCGTCTCACTCCAGCCGACGTCGAATACTTTTTCAAAACGCTTCCGCCGCGCGTTCCCAAAAGAGTGCCCGAGGATCGCCAGGCTCTCCTCCATCAACTTCACTTACGCCTCCACGGCTTGGCGACATACCTGGGCGATCCATTAGCCGCATCATCTGCTTACGACGACGCCGACAGCGCTTTGTCTTCAATTGGAGAACGACTTGAGCGCATGAAGCGACGCGAATGGCGTTCGCTCGTCGAAGGTAAGAGAGTTCTGGAACACTTACGCGATGTGATTGGCGAAATCTCAGCTGATCTGCATGAGATGTCCACGAGATGATCCGAGTTGTCGGTAGGACCTAACGTTGCAATCAGGAAGGGAGTTCATGATGCCACTCACATCAGATGACCATGAAGAAATCCGTCAGTTGTTGGCTCGTTACAACTTTGCGATCGATTTCGGAGATATTGATGGTTGGGTAGAGACGTTTACCTCAGATGGGGTTTTCAGCTGCTTAGGTCTCCCGGACGGAGCTCCCCTGGGAGGCACCCACCAGGGCGAGGGCGCCCTCAGAGCGTATGCAGAAACTCATTTCTCAATTAACCAAGGCCGGGCTCGACACTGGAACTGGAATCTGGTGATAGATGGCAACGATGATTCTGCAACCATGCAGTGCTACCTCAACGCGCACAGCGCCGGGCAAGGAGATTCAGCGCAATTTCGGGCCACAGGCGTTTACAGAGATCAGTTGTCGAAAACTGGTGAAGGCTGGAAATTCGCCCAACGCGAAGTCACTATCGATCCGGCGTAAATTCGCATTCGAGATCACCACATTGCAGTTAACTACCCTTGGGATAGACCGATGAAAGGAACGCTGTGGCTGTAGCTGAGGCTTCAACAGGGTTGATTCCCGTGCTGGACCTTCAACCGTTACTCGATGGCGACTCAAACGGTGTTCGCGACTTGGCGCAGGAGTTACGTCATGCGTTAGAACAAATCGGATTCTTTTCAATCATCAACCATGGGGTTTCTTGGAGCTTGGTTGAAGAAATTTATGAAGCGACTCGAGCCTTGCATGACCTTCCTCAAGAAAAGAAAGAGGCACTCAAGATGGACCGCACCCATGGCGGCTATCTCGGCATGGGTGCCGGAACTTCCTATGCCAGTGAAATAGCCGGGGAGGTTCGCAAACCAAACCAAAATGAGGCCTTTTTCGTACACGAGGGTGGGTACCGGGTGAGCAATCAATACCCCTCCCTGGACGGGTTTCAAGAGTTGACAGCTTCGTATATTCAGAAGATGGAGCGTTTGGCGGGTTCGTTGATGACGTTGCTGGCCTTGTCGTTAGATCTTGACGCTGAGTTTTTCGCGCAAGATTTTGATATTCCCAGTGTGACGCTTCGCATGTCGCACTACCCCGTGATGCAATACGCCGACGATGAATGGGGTCTAGCTCCTCACACCGACAGTTCGATATTTACGTTCCTGCCGGTCAACGACATTCCAGGTCTTGAGGTGAAGCCAGCAGGCGATGAATGGATTCAACCTCCCGTAATCCCTCGTTCATTTTTAGTCAACAGCGGTGACATGCTGAAGCGTTGGACCAATGATCGCTACCTATCCACCGCTCACCGGGCGAGCAACCTGTCTGATGTTGA
>DGLO01000147.1:0-1351 GCA_002388005.1 Candidatus Neomicrothrix sp. UBA4542 | reverse complement strand
CGCTACGCCGTGCCCTTCTTCTATGGAGCTAGAGACGACGCCGTGGTAGACCCCGTTCCCTCGACGGTCTCCGAAAGCAACCCCAGCCGATATGAGCCAATCACTTACGGTGATTACCAACGCTGGTTCATCGACCGCAATTACAAAAAAATGACCGGTCAAACAGCCTCTGAGACTCCACCATAAAGAGAACCGGTCTTCCGGCGCGACAGAACTTTGTCTAAATCGTCTCGGTATCCGTTTCCGCTCAAGTCACAGACAATGTGAGATGTAAACATCGCTCTCTTCCGATCATCTTCTAGGCACTTGGGTTTATCGTAGGGCCGGTGACTATGGACTTTCGTATCTTTACCGAACCACAGCAAGGCGCCACTTACGCTGATTTGTTAGCGGCAGCGTTAGCAACCGAGAAGGCAGGTTTCGACGCTTTCTTTAGATCAGATCATTGGCTCACCATGGGCGAAAACGACGGATTGCCTGGGCCAACTGATGCCTGGGTCACATTGGGCGGCCTAGCCAGAGAGACAACAAAACTTCGCCTCGGAACTCTCGTTAACTCGGCGACTTTCAGACTGCCAGGGCCTTTGGCAATCACAGTTGCTCAGGTTGATGAAATGAGTTCGGGCAGAATCGAACTTGGTCTTGGAGCTGGCTGGTACGAAGACGAGCACTCTGCTTACGGAATACCATTTCCCGCTTTAGGTGAGCGGTTTGAAATTCTGGAAGAACAACTAGAAGTCATCACCGGGTTGTGGTCGACACCCTCAGGGGAGCGTTACAACTTTCGGGGTCGGCATTATTCTTTAATCGACTCTCCGGCCCTCCCTAAGCCTCACCAAATGGAGGGTCCACCGATCATTATTGGTGGCGGCGGACCGCTGCGAACTCCACGATTGGCCGCTACCTACGCCAATGAATTCAATCTTCCTTTTCAATCGATTGAAGCATTCAAAGAACAAAAGAGTCGAGTAGTTGCAGCTTGCGAAAAGCTTCGCCGTGATCCTCAAGAATTGACATACTCAGTGGCACTAGTCGCTTGTGTGGGAGACACCGAATCTGAAGTTTCTGCGCGAGCTCAAGCGATTGGGCGCGACGCACAAGAACTACGAGAAAACGGGCTAGCGGGTACACCTGATGAGGCACTTGAAACACTTCAGAAGTGGAACGAAGCGGGAGCAGAGAGAATTTATCTTCAGGTTCTCGATCTTGATGATCTAGATCACATTGCTTTAATGGGTCGAGAATTCATAGGGAAACTGTGAGCTTGCCGTGGACGGTTGCGGACCTAGAAACCCAACGCCGTAGCTACTAGCGGACTGAAAGTCGTTCTCAGATCACAGATGCAGTGTTA
>DGLO01000141.1 GCA_002388005.1 Candidatus Neomicrothrix sp. UBA4542 | reverse complement strand
CGGCCCTCTTCCGTCCGTGTTGGCTGCAATTGTTAGCGAAGCCAACACGTTGAATCGGTACCCCGACCACCGAAGTCAAGCCGTACGAGACGCGTTGGCAAACAAGCACAGCGTCGACGTCAACCAAGTGACCGTAGGTTGCGGCTCGGTAGGGCTGCTGCAGCAAGCGTTCATGGCTTATGTAGATGCTGGTGACGAAGTTGTTTATCCCTGGCGTTCGTTTGAAGTCCACCCGGTTTTCAGCGCTATCGCCGAGGCCAAAGCAGTCACGGTCCCGCTGAACGGCCAGTCGTTCGATCTTGAAGCTGTGGCTGCGGCCGTTACAGATCAAACAAAACTTGTCATCCTTTCAACCCCGAACAACCCGACGGGCACAGTGTGTTCAACCAAAGACCTCAACCATTTGCTGGAATCAATCAACAGCGAGGTGGTCGTCATAATCGATGAGGCATACCTTGAATTCGTTACCGACGAATCTGTCGCCAATGCGGTAACTGAAATTCTCCCCCAGCACAGCAACGCAGCCGTTTTCCGGACCTTTTCGAAGGCGTACGGTCTTGCGAATTTGAGAGTCGGCTACGCGGTAGGTCATCCCGAGGTTGTCGGCGCCATCGACAAGGTCGCATTGCCGTTTCTAGTGAATGGGTTAGCTCAGACAGCTGTTTTGGCTTCTTTAGAACCCCAAGCGGAAACCGAATTGAAAGCCCGGGTCGACGAAGTCATCAGTGAACGATCTCGGGTGTCCACTGAGCTAGAGGCTCAAGGGTGGCCGGTGACGCCCAGCCAAGCGAACTTCGTGTGGCTTCCCGTCGAAGAACAAGCTGGCGCTCTTTTCCAACGGCTCGAAAGTATGGGAGTGGTCACCCGCCCATTCGAGAACGAAGGCCTTCGAGTAACTGTGGGAAGCCCCGCTGAGAATGATCGATTTCTTGAAGTAATCGGCCCCCGATAAATCATCTCCTAGGCTTCGCCATCAACAAACCGAATCGGACAATCACCGTGGAGGGTTCGAGTGTTCATTGATGGGGAATGGGTCGACGCCCGCTCTGGGAAGACCTTTGACGTCACTAACCCGGCCACGGGGGAGTTGCTGGGATCCGCGCCGGCGGGCGAACCAGAGGATGCCGTAGCCGCTATCGATGCGGCCTACGCATCATTTCCTGATTGGGCTAACACAACCGCGTATGAACGGTCTCGTTTGTTGTACAGCGCCTGGCAACTCATGACTGAACGAAGCGAGATGCTGGCTCAGTTGATGACTGCCGAACAAGGCAAACCGCTGAAGGCAGCCCGCGCTGAAGTTAACTACGCAGCGGATTTTCTGATCTGGTTCGCTGAGGAGGCCAAACGTGTTAACGGTGAATGGCTGCCCTCCCAGCGTCCGGACCAACGCTTTTTGTCGGTCAAAGCACCGGTCGGGGTGGTCGCGGCGATCACACCATGGAATTACCCAATCTCAATGCTGACGAGGAAAATGGGCCCGGCTCTCGCCGCAGGTTGCACGCTGGTCCTCAAGCCCGCCGAATCAACCCCGCTGTGCGCCAAAGCCACCTTTGAAGTTTTTGTGGACGCAGGGATTCCCGAAGGGGTAATCAACCTCGTGACCGCGGTTGAGCCCGCACCCATCGGCGACGTGTTTACCGCCGATCCCAGAGTCGCAAAGTTGACCTTTACGGGTAGTACAGCGGTAGGACGTGTCCTCGCCTCGAAATCGGCAGCAAATCTGCAACGTATATCGGTGGAGCTCGGCGGTCACGCTCCGTTCATCGTCTTTCCTGACGCCGATCCGGTGCATGCAGCCAAAGGCGCCGCCGCATTGAAGTTCCTCAATGCAGGCCAAGCCTGCATTAGCCCCAATCGTCTATATGTCCCAGCCTCGTTGCGGTCAACATTTGAAGAGACATTATGTAGCCGAGTGGAAAAAATCGAGACTGGCAACGGCGCGGTCGAGGGTGTCGGAGTAGGCCCTCTGGTGAGCGACACAGCGGTAGCCAAAGTCGAACGACAAGTAGAAGATGCTCGAGATAAAGGTGCTGGTGTTCCAGTCGGCGGTACCCGCTTAACTCAAGGTGATTACGCGGCGGGACATTTCTTCGCCCCAACCGTTCTGACTGACGTCACCGAAGATATGACGATTTATCGCGAAGAGACGTTCGGCCCCGTAGCCCCGGTTATTTCTTACGATGATCCAGACCAGGTCATCGAATTAGCTAACGACACCAACTACGGCTTAGCCGCCTACGTTTACACACGCGATATCGGAGTTGCTATGCGAGCATTCGAGCGACTGCGATTCGGGATCATCGGAGTGAACGACGTCAATCCCACTTCAGCTTCAGTTCCGTTCGGCGGGATGGGCGACTCGGGTCTAGGACGCGAAGGCGGTCACGAAGGCATTAATGAATACCTTGAAACCAAGACCGGCGGTTTCGCCATTTAGCCGTTGTCAAATAATGCGTGTCCTCTATGCAAGCTCATCGATAAGAGACCACAAAGCATCGAGGTGACGTTGCTCTGTGCGGCTTTGCCCCACAGACACTCTGATCATTGGTCGGCCATCGAGTTCAGATGCAGTCCAATACACCTTGCCGCTTTCGTTCACTGCGTCGGCGAGGCGATTGGTTGCCTCATCGCTTTCCGTGCAGCGGAAGCACACAAGAGCAAAGGGGTGAGGAGCAACCAGTTCGAAACGAGAATCCGCTTCGAGGCGCGCTGCGAGTTGATCGGCTAGCTCAACGTGGTAGCGAACCATCGAACGGAGACCTTCTGCCCCATAACTGCGGATCACCCACCACAGCTTTAACGCGCGGAAGCGACGACCGAGCGGCACGTGCCAATCTCGATAGTCAATTACGGCTCCAGACTCGCTGGCTTCATTCTTGAGGTAGGGGGGCAGAATACTTAAACACTCGATCAACGGCGCCCGATCAGCGACGTAAAACACCGAACAATCGAAGTTGACCATCATCCACTTGTGAGGATTAAACGTGTAGCTATCTGCCAACTCCAGACCGTCTTGATGATGACGAAACTCTGGACACAGCATGGCGGTTCCGGCGTAGGCAGCGTCTACGTGCAACCAAAGCTTCTCCTTACGGCACACCTCACCGATCGCCCGCAAGGGATCAACGCCCGTAGTGCCCGTTGTTCCTATAGTCGCAGCAACAAAGATGGGGGTGAGCCCGCCAGCTCGATCCTCGTCCAGCGCTGCTTCTAATGCATCAATTCGCATGGCTTGTTGGTCATCGACGTCTATCAGACGGACGTGCCCGTATCCCGCAACCGTCGCACCCTTTTGGATGGAACTGTGAGTTTGGGTTGATGCATAGGCCACCATCGACTCGGGTCGAATTCCAAGATTGGCTGCCTGATGTCTCGCCACCACTAACGCCGTGTGAGTCGAATCGGATGCACTCATCTGCAACACGCCACCACCTTGTTCAGTAGTGCGCCAAGATTCCGGCAGGTCCAAAAGGTCGATCAACCAATCGAGTACGTGGCTTTCAATTTCGGTCGCCGCTGGTGATGTAGACCACAACATTCCCTGAACGCCAAGGCCAGCCGACACCAGCTCAGCGAGCACCGAAGGAGGAGAAGAATTAGCGGGAAAGTAAGCAAACCAAGAAGGACTCTGCCAGTGACTCACGCCGGGCATAACGATGGCGTCGAGATCCTCGATTAATCGCTCAAAAGGTTCGCCATGCTCCGGAGCCGAAGGAGGTAGTAGTTCTCGTATTGCTCCGGGCTGAATTTGTGACATCACCGGCAATTCTTCGACCCTTTGCCAGTAATCCGCAATCCAATCAATCAACGCGTAACCATGGCGGCGAAACTCTTCGGGTGAAAGATGTTCGGGTGGTTGAGAGGCATTTTGATTGGTCATAGCGGACCTTAGCTCTGCGGGCTTGTCTAAACACAAAAGCGATACACCGGCGCAGGGTAGCGTCGCAGCCGGCTAACCCACTGCAGTTACCAGCGCCGCGAGGTAGAGCGACTTATCACCACCGGCTTAACAACACTCCGGGGTCCACAGACGAAGACACTTCCTGAGATCTACGATTCTCCCATGGGAAGACTTAACGGACGAGTGTCGGTCATTACCGGGGCGGCATCGGGGATCGGAAGATCGGCTGCTCTGCGCTTCGCCGAGGAGGGCGCGATTGTTGTCGTCGTCGACGTGGATGAGAGCGGAGCCGCAGAGACGGTGACTCTTGCAGAGCGGACTGGGGCAACGGCCTGCTGGTTCACATCAGATGTTACTGACAGCGCAGATGTCGACCGCATAGCGTCAGAGGTTCATCAACGTTTCGGCTCGTTGGACATACTGATGACTGCCGCAGCGGTATCAGTAGGGAAAACAATCCCCAATACCTCTCCCGACGAATGGGACAAGGTCTTTGAAGTGAACGTCAAAGGCACGTATCTCTGGATGCGCGCATGCATTCCGTTCATGTCAGAAAATGGGGGCTCTATTGTCGCCGTTGCATCGCAGCTAGCGGTTTCTGGCGGCCTTTCAAATGCGGCATACATAGCATCGAAGGGAGCGATCGTGAGTTTGTGTCGCACAGCCGCAAATGATCATGCCGCGGACGGAGTTCGCATCAACTGCGTTGTGCCAGGAGCTACCCAAACACCGCTACTTGATCGTTCGTTTGCCCGCTTTGACGACCCAACTCCCTATATCGAACGTTCAATTTCTCGCCATCCCTTAGGTAGGTTCGCTAGGCCCGAGGAAGTTGCGGAAGCGGCCTTGTTCTTGGCATCAGATGACGCAAGCTTCACCACTGGGAGCGAACTGAGAGTGGATGGCGGCTGGATCGGCGGTTAACGGGTACCCGTTACCCGGCGCAAAGCGATCCCCGTAGCAGCCCGCTAGTCCTCCGTATAGAACTTGGAGCCAAGGTCAAACTTGTTGGGCTTGAGAAAGAAACCCAAAATCACAGCACCGTCAACGCTTCGAGCCTCATGACGATTACCGGCTGGTCTCCAGATGTAATGACCGGGAAGCGCTTTACCCTCATGATCTTCGAACGTTCCTGAAATCACCCAGGTTTGCTCAATATCCATGTGTTCGTGAGCCGGTACCACTGCCCCCGGATCCAACTTAAAGAGAATGGTTGACCGCCCAGATTGAGGATCGGACCACAAGACCTTGTGCTCTATGCCAACAAATTCTGACGCACTCCACTCCATCGTATTGGGATCGACATAAAGCGAACGTAACTCCGGTGGATTGTCAGAAGCACCCATGTTTTCCCCTTCGTCGCCATAAAGTTCAACATAGATGAAGACTGGGTGCAGACAAACACCCCGATTGATTGGGAAGAACTGCCGTGAATTGGAAAGAAGTTGATAAAGGTTGGGGGGACCAAGCCAGGGTTTGGGCCACTGTCATGGAACCGCGTTGGTGGCCTGAATTCGATGCGCTGTTGAGGGCGACCGAAGTCGGAGATGCGACCGATTATCTAGATATTGCTTGCGGTTCGGGTCTCATGATCAATATGGCAGCCCGACGAGGATCCAAAAGCCACGGTCTTGACGCTTCCGATCGACTATTAGCCATCGCCAAACGCAGAACTCCCGACGCAGATATTCGACACGGTGACATGAACTCATTGCCATGGAGCGACGCAACTTTCGATGTTGTGACCAGCTGCCGCGGCATCTGGGGACCAAACCAGCAAGCAGTGCATGAGGCAGCGCGAGTACTCCGACCCGGCGGATGTCTTGGATTGAGTTTCTTCGCTGCGGGAAGGGAAGCCAGCCAAATCGGAAAAGCGTTTAAGGCGATCCGCCGCATATCCGAACACGAGGTCGAATGGTCAACGCAGTTGGGTGAGATAGGTCTCGAAGGACGAGCCGAAGAGATGTGCCAACTAGCGGGTCTTACTCCCGAACCGCGTCAAGGAGTCGAGTTTGACTTAGAAGGCGCGGACCTTGACCATGAGGTACGTGCCTGGATGTCTGCCGGCCCAGCTTGGATGGCCATACAGGAACGAGGGGCAGAAGAAGTCGAACGTTCAATCCGCGAGGAATTTGCTGACCTGGAAGAAATTGATTTTGGGATCCGAACTCGAGTTCTAATTGAGTTCGTAGTAGCTAGGAAACCTTCATAGCTACTCTTCAAAACTCACCAGAATCGCTGCGTTGACCATCGTGAGTTGATCGTGACCATCGGGCGACGCTACATCAAGCCCACCGGGAACAACTGTGACCGTTACCGTGCCATAAGGAATCTCTTTGGCAACGGATTCAGAATCGATTGCATCGACTCGTGTTGCTCCGATGACCACCTCAACGTGCATGTCGCTAACCGACTTCCCTGCAACATCGAAAAAGTTCAAACTGCTGTGCCGAAGAGCGTCCGACACAGCGCGCTTCGCCGCCTTGGTGTAGTCGGAGCCATGGACGTCGACCCCTAAACCCATTTCGGTGATCCAGCGGTTCAGCGTCATCACCACAATCTAGTTTGCAAGTTTCGTCGGTCATCGAAACTCGAAACCAAGTTAAGTTCTGTGTCATGGAAACAGAGATTCAAGAGTTGGAACAGCAACGCTGGGACGCGATGATCGCATCGGACTGCGAAGCGTTGGGGGAGCTGCTGCACCCAAATTTGAGATATACACATTCCAATGCAGCCGTCGATTCTAAAGAGTCGTATCTCACGGCAATCGAGAAGGGTGTCTTCGACTACCAAGCCGTGGATAACAGCGAAGTAGAAATCCAGATGATTGGTGATGTCGCGCTAGTCAACGGAACCGCGCAGATCACCGTTGCAGCTCGCGGCACAGAGTTTCAGCTGCATAGTCGGTACACATGTGTCTGGATCAGCACCGACACCGGTTGGAAGTTCCTGGCGTGGCAGAACACACCGATCGCTCATTGAGCACCGCACCTTTTCGGGGTCCGCTGAGCGTTAATGTGCCGAACAGGGCACTGCAGCCCCAAGGTGATCGATGATGTCGCTTAAAGTCTGTGGCCAGCGTCGACGCGAGCGAGGATGACATGAGTGATCGCGAGGAAATCGTTGGGTACGACCTTGAGGCCGTAGAGGCGTGGATCGGCCAAAATACTGAAGGCCTTGAACCACCTTTCCAGTGGATCCGCCTTGAGGGCGGCCATAGCAACCTTACGTACGCGTTGACTGATCAGAATGGCAACAGGGCGGTCGTTCGGCGCCCTCCAATGGGTGAGCTCTTGCCAAAAGCTCATGACATGGGCCGCGAATACTCGATCATCAGTGGCCTGGGACCAACAAAGGTTCCGGTTCCAGCGGCTTACGGCTATTGCGAAAGCCCCGATGTTACCGGCGCCCATTTTTATGTCATGAGCCTGGTCGACGGCCGCGCCCTCTTTGAGTTAGAAGATGCATTGGAGTATCTCGACCACGATGCGCGGGGCAGGGTCGGATTGTCATTCATGGATGTGCTCGCAGCTCTGCATTCGGTCGACCCCGACGACGTTGGCTTAGGTGCCCTAGGAAAAAAAGAGGACTATGTTGGCCGACAGATTCGCACGTGGTACCGGAGCTGGCTGGCATCAGCAGAAGGCGCATCTTATGACGACCCAGACCTACACGAACTCCATGACTTTTTGGATGCTAGAAGACCCGAACAAGGTCCCGCTCGCGTAGTCCATGGGGACTACGGCCTACACAACTGCCTGATCAACCAAAGCGGTGAGTTGACAGCGGTCTTGGATTGGGAGATTTCGACGTTAGGGGATTCAATGGCTGACTTTGCTTACGCGTTAAACACGTGGGTTGAGCCTGGTGATGAGTTAGCCAACAAAGAGAACTCGCCAACTCTCGCTGAAGGATTCGTTGGACGCCCTCAGCTCATCGACCGGTACGCATCACAGACCGGATGTGATCTAACCAACTTGCCCTACTACGTCAGCTTCAATCACTTCAAAAGCGCGTGCATCATCCATGGGGTTTATGCCCGATATATGCAAGGTCAAAAGTCCACAGAGGGCGTCGATCTGGAGTACTACCGTTCCCGCATTGGTATCTGCATCGCGCTGAGCAAGCAGGCAGCTGACGAGCTCGACTAAGGATTCAGAGATGGTTACCGACTGGAATCCTGTACTACGAGATCAATTCGTGGAGCCTTATTGGGCTGAACTCCAAGGGTTCGTTCAGCATGAGCGGCGGGCTTCGACTGTCTTCCCGCCTGAAGAGGAAGTTTTTTCGGCACTTCATCTCACCCCACATAACGACGTGAAAGTTCTAATTCTGGGACAAGACCCATATCACGGTGAAGGGCAGGCCCACGGCTTATGTTTTTCGGTTCGTCGAGATGTAAACATTCCACCTTCCCTGCAAAACATCTATAAGGAGATGCAGTCGGACATTGGCGTCGTCCCTCCAACCCACGGGAACCTTGAGTCCTGGGCTCGACAAGGAGTGCTATTACTCAACGCAGTCCTTACGGTTCGAGCTCACAACGCCGGTTCGCATCGCAATCGCGGTTGGGAGGTCTTTACAGACCAGATCATCCGCGTCGTCAACGCCAAAACTGAACGGGTCGTGTTTTTACTATGGGGGGCATTCGCCCAGAAAAAGAAGCAACTTATAGACGTCGATCGTCATGTTGTCATTGAGTCGCCTCATCCATCTCCGCTGAGCGCACATAGAGGGTTTTTTGGCAGTCGCCCATTTTCGCGAACCAACTCAGCGCTCACTGATGCCGGAAGAGACCCGATTGATTGGATCATCCCTCACAACTGATGGGTCGTGATGTGGGGATCCAGTTTGCTTTCGTTGCCGGTCCAATGAACCTGAGTCAGTACCACTGAATCTTTTGTCTCTGAAGCATTGACGGTGAAGCGCCCATCGTAAACAGCTACCCCCCGAGCCCAGACCCGACTGAGCCAGTGAGGATGAAGCGATATTTCCACGCTGCTATCTCGACCGGCTAAGCATCCCCGGACCTGGGGTTCTTCGAGAAGTTCTATCTGACATCTGAATGGAATGAGTGCGGGGCTTGGTATTGCCGGCCTTTGATTACTGAGGGCCTTTACGAATGCCCGGCGCGCCCGCAACCTTGTCGCTTCCGCGAGGTGGCGGCTAAGAGCGGGATTGACATCCCACCCGCGTTGGTCGGCCGCATCAACGACTGTTGCCATGGCTCGATCCAGGAACTCGTGGGGGAGCGTCACCGACGCTTCTCCCATTTTGGCGGCTTGTTCTCGGGGCAAGTCGTAGAGGAAATCTTGCACTCCCTCGGACCGCAAACGCTCGAGCGCCGTCATCAGCCACCAACGTCGCTGCCGGTCGGCTGTGTGCCAGGGCGCCCATTCTTCGATGAAACCACCGTCCCGTATGGCCAATTCCCATAGATCAAGAATTTCGAGGCATTTCGGTTTCACCCCACCTAGAGCGACCAGCGCCCTTTCAGCCGCTACTTCGGGGTGTTGTTCCAGAACTACTTCCCCCCGGGACCACGTGATGTCGTGCGGGCCGCCCTCACAATCGACGTCGAATGTCACTGCGGGGACCTGCTCATACCAAGGCACGATGACATCGTAGAGACTGAAAACGCTAACGCTTAGATCAGTTCGCTATCAAGGCTCACAGCCAGGAGCGCACCTAATTCAAAAGCGCTATTTAGTGCGGCTTCAGTCACCTCCCCGACGATCAGTAAAGGAGGGCGGAACTGTTTCCAACCCTGGGCGTTCGCAAGTTTTTGTATGCCCTCAATTGTTTGAGCCCCGTCCGAGCCGGCTTTAACTATCAGTTGCCATGGGAGACCCTGTGTGTGATTTAAGCAATCGTCCCAAATCTCTTCGAAGAAGAACTTTGTTGCTCCAGCCATTGAGCCAAAGTGTTCCGGAGTTGCGATAACAAGGGCATCTGCCTGAATGACCTCGGCCGAGGTGGCCAGCAAGGCGGCGCGCTCAAGGGTGACTATCTCGGTGTCGACCACGTCAGACGCGCTTTTGATTCCCGAGGAAAGAGACTCAACTAATCGGAGAGTTGCGCCGCTTCGGCTTTGATGTACGACCAGTACTTGTCTAGCCATGGCTCTACTGTGCCATCAGATCCCGGTGCGTTCATATAAGGAGCGAAATCTGATGTAGCTGAACGAAGCCGGCGCAGAGCGCGGCTACCGATGCTCCAAGTTGGGTACGCTTCCGAAACATGCTCGATCTGGAATACTGCCTCACCGAGATTGTGGAATTGGACCAAGGAATACGTTGATGGGTGAAGCGATGCCTTTGGCCGATATCACCGTCATCGACCTGACGATTGCTCGAGCTGGACCGACCGCTGTAAGACAACTAGCGGATTGGGGTGCCGACGTCGTTCGAGTGGAGTCACCTGAGGGCGGTATGGAAATGGGTGGGCGCACTTCACCCGATTACCTGAACCTGCATCGAAATAAGCGCTCCATTGTGATCGACCTGAAACTCCCTGAGGGTCAAGAAGTCCTGCACCGAATGGTGGAGTCAGCTGACGTCGTCGTCGAAAATATGAGGACTCCGGTAAAACACAAACTTGGCTTTGACTACGAAACTCTCGCCAACATCAATCCGAGAATCATCCTCGGTTCCATTTCAGGATTTGGTCAACACGGGCCATACAGCCAACGCGGAGGGGTCGATCAGATCGCACAGGGAATGGGCGGAATGATGAGGATTACTGGAATACCGGGCCAGGGACCTGTGCGCGCCGGAGTGGCGATCAGCGACGTAACTGCTGGTCTGCAACTTGCTGTAGGTATTTTGACGGCTTTACATGAACGACACACAACCGGCAAAGGACGCTGGGTCCATACGTCGCTGCTTGAATCGATGATCGGCATGTTGGATTTTCAGGCTGCCCGATGGACCGTGGCAAATGACGACCCCCCTCAAGCAGGAAATGATCACCCAACTCTTGGTCCGATGGGGATGTATCAGACTCTCGATGGTCACCTAAATCTCGCCGCTTCGGGCGGACGTCTTTGGGAGGCGTTTTGTAAAGAGCTTGATGCCTCTGAATGGCTAGAAGACGAACGATTTTTCTCGGTGTCAGCGCGTAGAGAGAACAAAGCCCAGCTCAACGCACTCATCGAAGAGCGTCTGATGCATGACACGACTACCAGTTGGGTAGAGCGGCTCAACAAGGTCGGCGTTCCCTGCGGTCCCGTGAACACTGTTGCCGAAGCCTTTTCCGACCCGCAGGTGCAACATCTCGGCGTAGCGAAGCCCGTCTCTCACCCCACCGCCGGCGACATCAACATTGTGAGAAACGCAACCAACTTAGAGGGCGTGCCAAACGACATTCGATTGGCGAGTCCACTTAAAGGGCAGCACTCCGAGGAGTTGTTAGCCCAATTTGGTTTCAGTTCTGACGAAATTGAATCCCTAGCCCGCAGTGGGGTCGTACCGCCACGAAATCCTGACTGACCTTCAGGTCGCCGCTGGAGTCGGCCCTCTAAGCCGGCAGTCCTTCAAAAGCCAGCCCGTTTATCAACGACCCCTTCGAACTCCCTGCCCTCGCGCAGTGCTACCAAATTTCGGCAGAAGCGTTCCAAATTTCGGCGCCCTCGGTGTTGACTAGCGCCCGCTGTGTGCGGCGTCATCACGCAATTATCGAAGCCCCAAAGAGCACTATCGGGAGGCAGGGGCTCGATCGGAGCCACATCAAGGGCAGCGCCACCAATTTCGCCGTTTCGTAAAGCTCGCTCAAGTGCTGGTCCGTCGATAATTTCGCCGCGTGTCACGTTAAGAAATATCGCTGTTGGTTTCATAGCCCCAAAAAACTCATCGTTGCACATGCCACGAGTTTCGTTAGTCAACGGCAATCCGACAGCCAGTACATCGCTATCACGTATTACCTCCTCCAACGCTTCCATCCCTTCGACAACTTCAACGCCGTCGCTGCCTTGAACAGGGAAAGCATCAACGGCTCTCACAGTCATCCCAAAGGCCAACGCTCGCCTTGCGAGGTGCCGACCCGTACCTCCAAACCCGACGATGCCCATGGTCAGGCCCTCAAGTTCAATTTCGGAGAAACGCATTCTTTCTCGATTCTCCTGAGTCCAACCCTCTGGGCCTAGCTCTATAGCAGTTTTGATTCTTCGCGTGAGTGCGAGCAATAACCCGAACGCTGTGTCAGCTAAATGACCGCCCACTAGACCTTTTTCGCCCGTAAGTACGACATCGCTCTCCAAGAATTCGTCGTACATGAACATGTCAACCCCTGACGCGGTCGCATGGACCCATTTCAAGTTGGGGGCGGCTCTGAAGAGCGATCTTGGAGTGATTCCCAAAATGACGTCCGCGTCGCCAGCGTGGTCGATTCCTTCCCTTGGGCTATCGACCACGGTGATAACGGCATCAGGTCCGGCCGCCTTTTTGATCAGATCCTCATCTTCAGCGCTCACTTCAGGCAACGTCAGAGTTTTCGTAACCAGAATGTTGAGTGGCTTGTCCGGCATCGAGATAGTGGAACTCATTGATAGCTCGTCTCCACACGGCCAATACCTGAGTAGTCCGCGACCCAATTTTCCCCTGAAGCGACGGCGTAGCGGGTGTAAGCGCCAGTGATGACCTTTTGCCCCACTTCTATGGACATCTCGAAACGGTGCAGGGTCGCAGCGAGGCGCGCGATCGAAACAAAAGGGTTATCGACTTGCTCCCTATGGACGCAGCGAAAACGTTCTTCATCGTTGCAGTACTGAACAATTTCGATCTCATCGATATCGGGAATCTCATCGGGAGCTACGCCACTGCCCTCGACGATGGCCCAATTCGTCAGATTGTCCGCGACGAGCATCGCCAGGTTCCCTCCAACAATGGCGCGCCGTTCGTTCAGCTCATAGCCGGCTGAAACTCGTTCGATTCGGCTGGGCACAGTTTTTGGATCGACGTCGGGTCCCGAGATCTGTTCACCGATGGTGAAACACATTTCGGGCTCAATAGTGGCTCCGTTAACTGAAGAAGCGACAAGTGAAACCCCGCTATCAAACTTCTGCATGAGGTGCCCAAAGGGTCGGTCGTCTATACCTGCCTGTCTCCGGGCCCTGTCGGAGGTCAGACCGACTTTCCAACCGATTTGTACCGCCCCGTTTTCGAGTCGGCGGCGACGAATTTCTGCCTGAATCGCTAATCCATCGTTGAAATCGAGTCCCTCGAAGGCTTCGTCCGGTAGGTCGGCGCCTCGTTGATAATGGTCCCAAAGAGCGTCGGCGGCACGAGATTGATTGTCGTTGAGAGAATTCACTGGTTCGACCGTAGTTGGCTTGCGGTGGGGCGTGCCCGCTGATCCTGATCAGCATTCACGCTGTAGTGATGGACAGCACGCGCTTACCGTTAGGGGCTCTCCTACACGAACCGGAAGCCACCCAACTCAGAGCAGACCGCGACGACTGTCGCTCCAAGGAACGTCGCGATCCAGCCGCGGCTCGCCCGGCAGTCCCAGAACGCGTTCCCCGAGGATGTTTCGTTGAATTTCATCCGTGCCGCCGCGAATCGACATCGACGGAGCCGTCATTGTCTCGATGTATCCCGCCCCTTCGGTGAGCATCCCGTACGACGCAGCCGACCGGTTCGATAGATAGGCCCGGTCTTTGTACGACTTGACCGTTCTCAACTTTGCTCCGCTGCCTGCAGGACCTGGAACGCCGCTAACGCGAGCCTCGTCAGCTGCCCGTTGCGACGTCCACCGACTGACTCTGTCGTGGGAGTAAATGTTAGAAACTTCGTCCCGCCACAACTGGTTTTCGGCGACTCCCAGTGCTTGAAGATCCGAGATCCAACCAGGAATTCTGACCCCGCGGGCATTGCCGTCACCGCCACCTCGGCTTCCTCCACCTGCTCGTTCATGAGCGAGAACGGTCATAGCGACCCGCCAGCCCTCGCCTATTTCGCCGATACGCCACAGATCTAAAACTCGTGCTTCTTCCACAAACACCTCGCTGAAGTGAGCGTCGCGGTTCATTTGGGTAAGCGGCCGAACCTCAACCCCTGGAATATCGATGGGCAACGCGAACATCGTCAAACCCTTGTGCTTTGGCTGGCCAGGATCAGTTCGCGCGAGACAAATAGCCCAATCCGCCCACATCGCCCGACTGGTCCAAGTCTTTTGACCGCTCAAAACCCACTCTTCTCCATCCTGCGTGGCTTTCAAGGCGACATTGGCGAGATCAGATCCCGCTTCGGGTTCGGAAAACATTTG
Organism: Candidatus Neomicrothrix sp. UBA4542; assembly: GCA_002388005.1. Lineage (GTDB taxonomy): Bacteria > Actinomycetota > Acidimicrobiia > Acidimicrobiales > Poriferisodalaceae > UBA2110. The sequence continues at coordinate 5,652 of DGLO01000141.1, read as the reverse complement.
ACACCAAATTGAGCTCCCTGAAGCAATCGGCTGCAACCAGTCCTGTTGTTGTCCCTGTGTGCCGTGAGCCAAAAGGGCTGGGCCGACCATTCCAAGTCCTATGGCGAAGGGATAAAGGTCCGGAACCACGAACTCGCGCAGCAAACGGCCAATCAACGCGTTCTGACTTGGAGACGCCCCGCGACCACCAAATTCCGGTGGCCAGGTGGGGACATGCCAGCCTCCAGTGACCGTCTTAGCTAAATATTGGCGGCCGTCTTCGACATTGTCTGACCCGGCGCCCATCGTCGTAAGTCGGGTGTCAGCGTTTCGACGTTCAAGAATTGATTCAAGCTCGAAGCGAATTTGTTCTTCAGTCGAATCGTTCATGGTTGTGGAGAGTGGTCAAACATGACAGCAGCTATTTGCGTGAAAAGTCGGGGGTGCGACGCTCGTTCATGGCCGCCACGCCCTCTTTCCAGTCGTCGGTGGTTCGGAGTCTGTCTTGCTCTACCTTCTCGCGGTCGGTAGCCGCCTTAATAGCCTGTGGCAGGTGGCCTCGCATCGTGTCCCGGATCGACTCAACCGCTAGTGGCGCAGACGCAGCAATCTCGCCGGCCAGTTCGTACGCGGCTGCACGAAGACTTTCAAGGGGGACGAGGCGATCCGCCAAGCCAATTGCGACGGCCTCTTCGCCCTTAATGCGCGCTCCGGTATACAGCAACTCCAACGCTTTTTGTTGTCCCACCAGCGCCGGAAGAGTAGCGGTCAAGCCGAATCCGTGATGGAAGCCAAGTCGAGCGAAATTTGCAGTGAAGCGCGCTTCGGGAGCCGCAATCCGGAAATCAGCAAAACAGGCAACCCCTAGGCCCCCGCCGACGGCCGCTCCTTGGATCGCTGCGACGACAGGTTTTTTGCAACTAAACAAGTCGAAGGCGGCGTCGTAGAGATGTCTCGCTGAGCCGTCCGCGTTGCGGGCGGTGATTTCACCACCTCTGCGTCCGTCGTTGTGGAATTGTGCCCCCGCACAGAAGTTCTTTCCCTCGGCGCAGAGCATTATTGAGCGGCAACTGTCTTCCGCGTCTAGGTCCGTGAACGCAGATACCAAGCCGTCGATTAGCTCGAGATCAAAAAAGTTGTTCGGCGGACGCCGGATTTCTGCAGTCGCGACGTGCCCGTCGATAGATACGTGAAGGTCGCCATAGACACCAAAGTCGTTCATATCCTGATGCTACTCACCTGACACGGACCGCTCCCTTCTGAGGGACCGCTGGCTTTCCGCGACGGCAGCGCCAATCAATTAATTGCGAACGTCAGATTTCTTTTTCAGTACGCAAATTTTAGGATTTGAGACAGAGAGCTAACGCAGCTCGGGCAGCGTCCTCGGCTTCTTGATCGGGAGCGACGATGATCTTGCTCGCTGCGGTCAAGAGACACTTCTGCGGGGCGCCGGCAAGGACTAGCTCCTTAACTTCGTTAGACAATGGAACACATTTGTTGCGCGAGGCCCACTCAGCATGTTGCAGACATGACCTCAAGAAGTTCTTTTCTTGGGCTTCGGTCCATCGTGGAGTGCCAGTGCATGAGGTCAAAACCACGCAAAGAAGAACGAACCCTGAGACCGCGCTCTGAAAAATCTTTCGCCGCGTCAAGGTCCCTGGCGTTGAGTCGGAGTTTGGGTCACACATGCCTGCATTCCTCCAAATGAGGAGCCGCTCCTTCGAAGGGGACGATCTTTTGTCGCTCTCGCGTAACAGCAGAGAGGCCACACCTGACATAACAGAAGCCCCTAAACCATCCGGCAAAATGTGGATGCGCCGATGAGAACTGGCTTAGATAAGATCGCTGATGACCTGATGCTAGATCCGATCCGCATTGGTTGCCGAATGAAGCATTGTGGGTCTAGTCGAGGTTCAAGGATCCGCCCGTAATGAGCGGGTACAAGCCCTGCGCTCCCTGAGAAACAGCGACTTTCCCCAGCCAGCTACTCCACTCAGCGTCACTCCCGTATTCTTTGCGCCAAGCCCAAAGCCGACGGCTGTAGTGATGAAGCGGATATTCCTGAGTCATCCCCATTGCACCGTGGGCTTGATGGCATGCCTTCGTGGCCTTGGCGGCAGCCTGGTTAGCAATGAGTTTCGCTGCGGCGATTTCAAAGAAAGCGGATCCACGATTCGCTTCCCTGGCAGCCGTTTCAGCCGCCATTCGCGCTAGAGCCGCTTCTTGAGCACCCCAAACCAGGTGTTGCTGCACGGCCTGAAACCGCGCTACCGGACGGCCAAACTGGACACGATCATTCGTGTAGCTGACCGTTAATTGACTCATCTTTTCGATAGCCCCAGCCATGAGCGCTACACGCGATAATGCTCCGCGGAAACGAAACGACTCAAGGTCGACTCCCGGAACCGCCGGCGCAACAGCCGCTTTGACCTCGTCGAAGCACACGGTGTCGCGAGGTTCACCAGCCATGTTTGTCATCGGTTGAATCAGGCAGTCTTTGGGGTCGACAGAGGCGACAATGCTCTGGCTGTCAATTTCGAGGAGAACAGCGATCCGATCAGCAATGCGCGCCCAAGGAACCCGGATGCAGGTTCCACTAAGAGTTATTTCGTCGCCGGTAACCGATCCCGTGACGTTTGCACCACCATCAGGGAGAACCGTTATCGGCCCTTCAGGGATTTCATGGCCTGAACTGGCAAAAAGCCAGCCACCAAGAATCCCAGTCTCAGCAGCTGGAATTGGAGCAGCGTGATACCCGACGAGCCTCAAGACCTCTAAGGCATCAAGGAGTGAGCCACCCGAGCCTCCTTGGTCTTCGGCGATCGAAATCCACGGAAATCCTGTGTCAGCAAAAGCAGACCAAATTTCGGGTGCGTCACCCGACGTCTCCGCATTCTGTACAGCTTCATGGTCACAGATCTGAGTAAATAGCCGATCAGCAGTTTCGGTGACTAACGAGTCGACTCCGGGTGTTTCACTCATGCCGGTAGCCCCTTCAAACCTTTGGAAGCGACCGAACGAAGAATCTCGATAGTGCCGCCTCTGATCGTGTTGCCTGGAAACGTCACGACGCATTGCGCCAAAAGGCGCTCGAACAGTGAATCCGAGTCGGGCGAATATTCGAGGTCTATGAAATGGACAAGTTTTTCCACTACCTCTTGTTCGTATCGAGTACCCATCTCCTTAACAAGCGAAGACTCGACGGAAGGTGCCTCACCGGTGTCAATGAGTCTTGCTACGGATAGAGAGAGATTTCGTATGCCCCACCAGCGAGCCACGAGCTCTCCGAAAAGGTCTGACACAGTGTCTTCAAGTTCGCTTCCTTTCGCTTCGCGTAAGAGCTGTTCCACCGTCGAGAACGGCGAAAGCCAGCGGTCTGGGCCACCACGCTCATAGGCCATCTCGGTGGTGTTTTGATGCCAACCCATTCCAAGATCACCCACGACATTGATGTCGGGAACGAAAACGTCGTTGAAAGTGACTTCGTTGAAGTGGTGGGAACCGTCAAGAAATGGGATAGGGCTAATTTCCAAACCGGGTGAGGTGAGGTCCACCAGTAGCTGTGACAACCCCGCATGCTTATTTCCGTCTTCCATAGGGGAAGTTCGCAAAAGACACACGAACCAATCATTTTCATGTGCGCCAGAAGTCCAAATTTTCGTACCGTTGATGATCCATCCATCCGTGGCGCGCTCGGCCTTGGTGCTCACCGAAGCGAGGTCTGATCCGCTGTCGGGTTCGCTCATACCGATCGAAAATCCGAGCTCCCCCCGACAGATCTGAGGTAGGAATCGTTCCCGCTGCTCGTCGGTTCCGAATTTCAGGATCACGTTTCCTGTTTGGCGATCACCGACCCAGTGGTGTCCAACCGGTGCGCCCCAGCGAAGCATTTCCTCCACGACGATGAATCGGTCGACTGCAGTTCGATCTGACCCGCCCCACTCTTTGGGTAATGCCATGCCGACCCAACCACGTTCAGCCAGCTTGAGGGAGAACGCTTTATCTTTTCTTGCCGCCATACCCAAACACGGTTCATGTGAGCCCGGCGGCAGTTCTTCTTGCAGAAAATCGCGCACTTCCTGCTGGAGGTCGAGTTCTTCGTTTGTGAGTTCTGTCGGAGTGAAACGCATGTGAGTTGTTTTCTGTAACTAAGTAGAGAAATTGGCCCGGGAAGAGATGTTCGAGTTCCTAATGTCGTAGGTGACCGCGGTATCTCCAAGAATGCAGCGACCGGTAACTGATGGTATTCGACGCGAGGACTTGATGGTGAGGCAGGATCAAGGTGTGAATCACACGGCAACCCCATTTGAGGGACATCACGATGTTGTGCGAAAAGAGTGGATTGACTTCAATGGTCATTTCAACGCCGGCTACTACCTGGTGTGCTTCGACGATGCGATCGAGTCGTGGATGGATTTCATTGGTCTGGGGCGATCCCACAGGGATCGTCATTCGGTGACTACTTTCTCGGCACAAAATCATGTTACGTACCTTCGCGAAGTGAGCGAAGGAGCCAAGCTGGCGGTTACGACACAGCTGCTGGCGTTTGATCGGAAACGTATTCACGCGATGCAGGTGATGTGGCACAGCGACGAAAACTTTGTCGCCGCGACTTGTGAGGTCATGTCATTGCATGTATCCGAACAAACACGAAGGGTGTCTGAGATGCACGATGAGGCCTATGAGCGTTTGCTTGAGGTGTGGGACAGTCACGAGAAACTTGAGGTGCCACAAGAGGTAGGTCAGGTGATGTCTGTTCCAGGATGGCCGGCTTTGCTGGAGTGACGCGCGCAGAATAGAACCATGAATCAACGGTTAGAGGGAAAACGTGCAGTTATCACCGGCGGCGGCCGGGGCATAGGAAGAGCAATAGCGCTTGCTTATGTCAACGAAGGAGCGAGTTGTGTGGTTGCCAGTCGCCAGTTAGAAGACCTTGAAGCGACCGCTGAATTAGCGCCGGATGGTGCTATCGAACCAATAGTGTGCGACGTCGCCGACGACGCGTCAGTCATGGCTATGTCTCAACAGGTCCGAGACAAGTACGGCGGTGCAGACATTGTGGTGAATAATGCCGGCGTTCACGCCGCTGGAAGGTTCCTAGACATAGATGCTGCGACTTATTCACGCCTTTACGAAGTCAACGTCGTAGGCATAGTGCGCGTCAGCCAAGCTTTTTTGGGGGGAATGATTGAGAGAGGCCGGGGGAGCATTGTCAATATGGCCTCTACGGCAGGACTGTTCGAATCCCCTGGGCAGGCCCCCTACAACGCGTCAAAGCATGGAGCAGTTGGGCTAACGCGCTGCATGGCACTGGAATTGGCGTCAAGTGGTGTTACTTGCAACGCCATATGTCCGGGCTTCGTCGATACACCAATGCTTGACGGATTCGCTGATCTTGTCGGAGCCGAAGCTGACGAACTGAGAAAACGACTGGCACAGCGCACTCCCATGGGTCGGATTCTCGACCCGAGCGAAATAGCAAACCTTGCCGTATATCTCGGCAGTGATGAATCATCTGGAATGACTGGCCAAACCATGGCAATTAGCAACGGAATGCGAATGTCGTGAGCGTTGACGGTGGTGATCTGATTCGAGCCGCTATTCGAGTCGGAAAAACCTGCCGTCAAGATGGCGCATTGCAACTCGCGACCAGATTTTGGACAGGAAACGTCC
>DGLO01000078.1:5978-7550 GCA_002388005.1 Candidatus Neomicrothrix sp. UBA4542 | reverse complement strand
AGGTGGGGGCACCGGGACTGGTGCAGCCCCTATCGTCGCGGAAATAGCGAGGGAGTGCGGAGCGCTCACTATAGGCGTCGTCACTCGACCATTCTTGTTTGAAGGACGTCGTCGTGCTGTCCAAGCTGACGCCGGAATACAAGAGTTGAAAGAGAGAGTTGATACCCAAATTGTTATTCCAAACGATCGCCTCTTAAGCGTTACGAATGAAAACACCACACTGGTCAGCGCGTTCCAGATGGCGGACGACGTTCTTCAAGAAGGAGTCCAGGGCATCACGACATTGATCACTACCCCAGGTCTCATTAACACTGACTTCGCTGACGTAAGGATGATCATGTCGAACGCTGGATCGGCCCTTATGGGGATCGGGCGAGCACATGGAGACAACCGCTCTGAGAATGCGGCGCGACAAGCCGTATCTAGTCCCTTGTTGGAGGCGTCGATTGAAGGAGCACGCGGAATTCTTCTCAACGTGACCGCTTCAAGCGAACTCGGACTTCATGAAGTTCGCGACGCTGCAGACGTGATTCACGATGTCGCTCATCCCGACGCCAACATCATTTTTGGCACAGTTATTGATGATGCCATGGGCGAGGAGATTCGGATCACTGTCATAGCCGCTGGCTTCGACAGGTGGGACGACGGAATCGCTGGGTCAACTAGATCGTCCACATCGATATCGGCCAACGAAATCACAGACATTTTCGATGCTGAAGACCACCAAGAGATTCCTCTTGACATTGATGACGACGACGAGTTCGACGTACCGTCCTTTTTGAAGTGACACCCAGGAAGGTCGTTTCTTTCTCGGGAAGATAGATATGTTGACCTTTTCTCGCCGAATTAGTGACCGGTACTCGGTGCGAATCAGGATCTCTGAACGCGACGACGGCGATGCGCGCGAGTCGACTTTTCTCAAACGAGAGCGTCCAGAGATGACCCTCCCATCTCAAATGCACGGGGCGGAGGTGTCAACCATCACTGAACCCGGCGGAGACGGTGGCGAGTGCGACGCGTTGATAACAGCGTGTCCGGGGGCCTTAATAGGCGTCCGCACCGCAGACTGTGTTCCCATCGCTATCTACGGGACTTCACCACAGAACATCCCGATGGTGGGCGTCGTACACGCTGGCTGGCGCGGTATTCGTGCTGGCGTAATCGACAATGCCGTGCAACAAATTCGTGCCTGCGGAGCTCATAACATCCATGCCATTATTGGTCCCCACATAGGCACTGAATGCTATGAATTTGGTGCCGCTGACCTCCAGGAGATCGTCGATTTGGTAGGGATGGAGGCTGCGGGCTACACCATCGACGGAAACCCTGCTCTAGATATGGGAAGTGCGGTTCGAAAACAGCTCACCCAAAACTCTGTTGCAATTGACCACGATATTCGTCGTTGCACCGCTCAGGACTCCCGTTATTGGTCTCACAGAGCGAATGGAGACACTCAACGCTCCGCTCTGATCGCAGAAATAAGAATGTCGAAATGAACGCCAACAGTCATCTCAGTCTTGAAGAGGTAAAGGATCGTTCTGGCGTTCTCCGCGAGCGTCTCCAAACGTTGGG
>DGLO01000078.1:0-5589 GCA_002388005.1 Candidatus Neomicrothrix sp. UBA4542 | reverse complement strand
CGAGTGTGGTTTCAAGATGGTCGGGGAAAGCTATGCGCAGGAATTGGAATCTAAATGGATGCAGTTGAAAGATGATGAACGGCGCCGCATCGAGGTGCATTTCATCGGTGGAACACAAACTAACAAAGTGCGAAAAATCGCTCACATCGTCGAAGTCTGGCAATCCGTCGACCGCCCATCTTTGGTGAACGAAATTGCAAAACGAGCTCCTAGTTCGCCAGTGATGATTCAAATCAATCTGACCGGGATCAAGAACCAGAGCGGATGCCGAATTTCGGAGGCTGGCGATATTGTTTCGAACGCCCGCGCACAGGGACTCAACGTAGTTGGCGCCATGGGCATTGGCCCCCAAGGAGATACGGAAACAATTAGAGCGGCTTACCGAAGCTTGGTGTCCTTTGCTGAGAATCATGGCTTGGCTCATCGCTCCATCGGAATGACCGACGACCTCGAAATAGCTATCGAATCGGGGAGCACTATGGTTCGAATTGGAACTGCTTTGTTTGGTGAACGTCCCCTGCGCTGACATCGCGGTACCCTCGGCGGCGAGGAGGAGGCGTATGGCTTCGATGTGGCGTCAGGCGATGCTGTACCTCGGGTTAGGACCCGATGAAGAATACGACGAGTTGGATGAGCTTCAGCATCCGGGCGGTTCGGCACAACCGGCATCTCCACGCGGAGAGCCGGTAACGGTTGTGACTAGTGCCGCGTCACCAGCCACCATGCCTGACAGTTCCGTCAGCCAGCCAGTAGTGGCGTCAGACGTGGCACCCACCGGATCGGTTAGAACTATCCCAATAACGAGCGCAAAACCCCATGTGGTCGCACCGCGCACCTTTAACGACGCCCAACAGCTCGCTGATCGGTTCAAAGCGGACCAACCCGTGATCGTGAATCTCCAGACCGCTAACCGAGACCTTGCTAGAAGAATTATCGACTTTGTGAGTGGTCTTTGCTACGCACTCGGAGGAAAAATGGAGAAGGTAGCTGATCAGGTTTATTTGCTCGCCCCGTCTCACGTGATCCTTGCGGAGGAGGAGCGTCAGCGCCTCCAAGAGCGCGGCTTACACTATTAGTCTCGAGGACTGCCCGTGACCCAGATCCTGTGCACTCTCTGTGACATCTATGTGCTCGCTATCTTTGGCCGAATCATTTTTAGCTGGATTCCTATAGCGCAGGACAGTCCGGTAGCGATTGTACGAACGTTTCTTGTTCGAGTAACCGAACCTCTCATGGGTCCGCTCCGGAGAGCGTTGCCACCTCTGCGCATCGGGGGATTTGGGTTGGATCTCTCACCCATTTTGGTGCTGATTCTCATCCAGTGGGTACTTGCGGGAGTGATCCTTAACTGCGGCTGAACCAAAGCCCACAACTTTCCAGTTTCGGCTCGGCGGCCTTGTTGTTAGTGTCAACACATGAAGCTGACCTCCGATTTGCTCGAAACACAGCAATTTCCTGAGCGTTTTAGGGGATATGACCCAGAGTCGGTGGATGACTTTCTGGAGCGAGTAGCCGCAGGCTTGACGGAGCTTCAAGATCGCCTCGACGAGTTGGCCGAACGTCTGATCGAAGCCGAACAAAGAAGCTCACGGCAAGAATCCGGTGAGGGGATCGAAGTCGTGGATGGACGGCTCGATGCGATTGAAAGCATCAGAGACGCATTAGCAACCACACCACGGTTTGAGTCTGACGTTTTATCTGGAACGGACGCGGGAGGCGCCAGCGATGCGGGACGTCTCTATACCGATGAGCTAATCGCAGTAGGCGCAACAAAGATTGAGATTGATCGCATAGCGCAATTAATAACTTTGGCCCGAGACACCGCAGACGACGCGATCGATGACGCTATTGCCTCCACACGAGAGCAAATCGGTGACCTTTTAGCAGATGTGCTTGTCGCATCGTCAACCGATTTGGCGGCGCGAGGCGCTACAGAACGTAAAGCTGAATTGGAAAATGAGTTGCTCGAACTTGACGCTCGAGTCAATGCCCGCCGCAACGATGCGCAGCAGCTAGCAGAACTAATCGAAACTCGACGGCGGGCTTTAGGCGAGATAGCGCGAGACCTCGGCGGACGCCCCGATGGCCTTGAAGTAGATCACCCAGCCGCGTCAACTGACGTTACTGGGTGGGCCACGATTGACGATGCAGACAGCGAGAGCGGCGTCATCGGTTTGTCAGGTCAACCAATGACCGAGGCTCGATCGGGCACCGAAATCGATGATCCATTTTTTTCTGCGCTGCAGCGGCGAGAATCGCTTGAGGGCGAGTGAGCCCTAATTTATGGGGTGGTTAATTTCACCTGGGGTTCCTCAGTGCCCGTCACCCAGAAAATTTTTGAGGCTAGAACCGCTGCGGTGATGGCCGGCTCATGCCGTTGAACGGCATCTAAATCTTCAGGAGACCACGCGACTTCAACTTCGACGCGCTCGGTGACTTCGAGATCTGCGTCTTTTCTTGCCTGTTGGATGGTTCGAATCAGATCTCGCGCCAATCCTTCCGCTTCTAGCTCAGGAGTCACGTGGGTGTCGAGAACAACGACGGCATCATTTGACCGTAAAGCAGCAGTGCTGTGTGGATCCGCTGGTTCGAGCGCTAGCTCATATTCTTCGACCTGCAACTGGTGACCGGCTACGTCTATTCGACCGTCATCGAGTAGCGACCACTTCCCATCCTTTGCGGCAGCAAAAACGGCTTGAACGTCGGCTCCTAACCGCGGTCCGACCAAGTTGCCGTGCGGTCGTAAGCTCAGGGTGGCGAACTCACCTATTTCTGAAGTCAAGATCACCTCGTGTACGTTGATCTCCTCAGCCAATAGATCGACGACCTCGCGAAGATCCTCCGCATCTTTTCCGGCCACCGTGACCTTCGACAAAGGCAACCTGACTCGTAAACCAGCATCCTCTCTCAGACGAAGAGATGTCGAGACTGCTTCCCTGACTTGGTCCATTCTCGACACCAACTGGGGATCTGCTGGGAGTTCTTCGGCACTAGGCCAGTCGGCAAGATGAACACTTTCCCCGCCCGTCAATCCGCCGTGGACCTCTTCCATGATCATTGGAAGGAACGGCGCAGCTATTCGCGTGAAAGTCGTCAGAACGGTGTACAGCGTGTCGTATGCGTCTCCATCACCTCGCCCACCACCTTCCGGTCCCCAAAATCGATCTCTCGAACGACGGATGTACCAGTTGTTCAGAGCATCAATGAAGCTTTGAATTTCAAAGGCGGCACGAGGCAGGTCATAAGCATCTAGCGCGGCGGTTGTCGCTTCGACCAACGTCCTCGTCTTCGCGAGTAGATAACGATCCAGTAGGTGCGGTGAATCGGTTCTCCTGACGGCGTTGTAGGAATCAACATTGGCGTAGAGGGTGAAAAAGGAATAAGCGTTCCATACAGGGATCAGGATTTGACGCGCTACGCCGTTGATGCCTGCGTCCGAGATGCGAGTATCGCCTCCCCGGACAATAGTGTTTGACATTAGATACCAACGAAGTGCATCCGAACCTTCGGAATCAAAAATTTCGCTTGGTTCGGTGTAATTGCGCAATCGCTTCGAAAGTTTGTTGCCGTCTTCGGCTAGCAGAATGCCGTGACAAATAACATTCTGGAAAGCGGGACGATCGAAGAGAGCTCCGGCGAGCACGTGCAACGTGTAGAACCAGCCGCGAGTCTGGTTGATGTACTCAACGATGAAGTCCGCTGGGAAATGTTCTTCAAACCAGTCCTTGTTTTCGAAAGGGTAATGGACTTGAGCGAAAGGCATTGATCCGGACTCGAACCAGCAATCGAGTACTTCGGGTACTCGCCTCATGACGCTCTTACCAGTCGGATCGTCTGGATTTGGTCGAGTTAATTCGTCGATGAAGGGGCGATGTAGATCGCTAGGGCGGACTCCGAAATCAGCTTCGAGTTCGTCGAGGCTTCCGTACACATCGGTTCGCGGATACGTCGGATCGTCACTTACCCACACCGGTATTGGGGAGCCCCAGAACCGGTTCCGGCTAATCGACCAGTCTCGAGCTCCAGCTAGCCACTGTCCAAACCGGCCTTCTTGAACGTGATCGGGGACCCAATTGATCTCTTGATTGATGCTCTGAAGACGGGAGCGGATCTTAGTGACTTCGACATACCAAGAAGAAATAGCGCGGTAGATGATCGGAGTATCAGTCCTCCAACAGTGGGGATAGTTATGTTCGTGGGTGTCGTGCCGAAGAATTCTGAGTTGATCTTTGAGGTGTTGAATAATTCCAGGGTTAGCTTCAAATACGTTTTCTCCCGCCCAGTCCGTCACCTCTGCGGTGAATCGGCCTTGATCGTCGACGGGTACAGCATCGCCGATTTCGATCCCGTTTGACTCGCAAACAATTTGATCATCTTCACCAAAGCCTGGAGCCATGTGAACGGCCCCAGTGCCTTCGCTAGTGTCCACAAAATCGGCGGCTAAAACGCGAAACGCATCCTCTCGATCCCGAAAATAGTCAAACAGGGGTTTATAGATGCGACCGACGAGATCCGTCCCTCGGACGACTCCAAGGACTACCGGATCTTCTAAATCCTCGGAGTATTTTTCGAGACATTCCGCGCCCAGAATCCATTTTGATCCGTTCGCCTCCACCACCGTGTAGTCGATATCGGGTCCCACGGCCACGGCAAGGTTGGAAGGAAGAGTCCAAGGGGTCGTTGTCCACGCTAGGAGTTGAACGAACTCAGAATCCCCTATGCCAGGAAGCCCTTTGCCCTCTAGCTCAAACGACACTGTGATCGCCGGGTCCTGACGAGGACGAGTTGCATCGTCTAAACGAATTTCAAAGTTGGAAAGCGGCGTCTCAGCCCCCCACGAATAAGGCATTACACGGAAGGCCTGATATATGAGTCCTTGGTCCCAGAGTTGCTTAAAGGCCCACATCACGGACTCCATATAGGAGAGGTCCATGGTTTTGTAGTCGTTATCGAAGTCGACCCAGCGCGCTTGCCTGGTCACAGTGTCTTGCCACTCGGAGGTATAACGGAGCACTGACTCTCTACATTTTGCGTTGAAATTCTCGATTCCGTACTCAGCAATTGCCGCACGACCACTGAGCCCCAATTCCTGCTCAGTCTCCATTTCTGCGGGTAAGCCGTGGCAGTCCCAACCGAACCGCCGATCGACACGCTTCCCCCGCATAGTTTGATATCTGGGAACTACATCCTTGACATAGCCGGTGAGTAAGTGACCGTGATGGGGGAGACCGTTAGCGAACGGCGGTCCGTCATAGAAGACGAATTCGTTGCTTTCTGGTCGGGATTCGATGGAATTTTGAAAAGTCTGCTGGTCAATCCAGCGTTCAAGGACAGCACGCTCAATCGCGGGAAAGTCTGCCCGGTTCGGTACCCGGGGATAGTAAGAGTCCTTTGAAGCGCTCATAGTTTGTCCTGAAAGGGCATGCAACCGCTCACAGTATCGCCTCGAATCGAAAAGCCCTTTATTTAGGGTCTGTTGCCTCGGTCCGTGGCGAGCCGCCGCTGCGGCGCTATGATGCGTAACCTTTTCGAACCCGAGAATTGGGTAGGGGAGCCATGGCTACTAAGAAATCAGCGGTAAAGAAAAGC
>DGLO01000089.1:12796-44020 GCA_002388005.1 Candidatus Neomicrothrix sp. UBA4542 | reverse complement strand
ATGGCCAGTCTGCAGACCAAAGGGGGTCCTGGCAAATATGATGTCGACAATTTTGACCATCATCATCATGGGCATGTTGCTTCAAGGTGTTATGGCAGTCATCGACAGCGTTCTCGACACCGTGAACGTGAACTCAATGTTGAAGTCGCTTCCAGTAGTTGGATCGAACCTCAACCTCGTCTGGGCTTATCTCTTCGTAGTGATTAGCAACGTCAACGATGGTGGCGGTGTATTTGGTTACGGAGCAAGCACAGAAATCCTACAAATGGGTAGGTTCGGAGCCGATGTTGCTACCGCAATCGCCATCCTCGCATTCATCCCAATTAGGGATGCCGCGATCTCGGCGCTCGGTAAAGGTATCGGTGGCCGCTAACTAGCCATCTGCAATTACATAGGACGCCTTGAGCGTCTTAGTGTTGAGGGCCGCCGAATTGGCGGTCCTCAAACATTTTTGCGGCACGTACCGGACTGAATTTAGACACGCGAAGGGAAGCGTATTTTCATGTCAGAATCTTGCTCGGAGTAGCCCCGGGCTGCTCGTCGCCGAATATGGGAGCATGACATGCGCGCAGGTTTGATCACCGGTAAAGGCCAGTTCGAACTGGTTGAGAAGGAAGACCCCACTCCCGAAGCGGATGATGTAGTTGTAGCGATACAACGATGCGGGATCTGCGGCAGCGACGTCCATGCTTATGTCGAAGGATGGAAATACGCGCCAGGTGTATGCGGTCACGAATGGGTGGGAACCGTCGCGGCGACGGGGAGCGAAGTGCTCAGCATCAGCGAAGGTCAACGTGTGACAGGTGCCCTCGCCCCGGGTTGTGGAAGATGCTTGGAATGCCGAAACGACCTCAGTCAATACTGCCGCACTGCTTGGTCGGACTACTCCGGTCCTACAGGTCCCACTTCAGGAGGATTTGCTCCATTTCTACGTCTGAAGGCAGAGCGCGTTATTCCGATCCCCGAGGGAATCAGCACCGACGATGCCGCTCTTATCGAACCCGCATCAGTTGCATTTCACGCAGTTCGGCGCAGCCAACTCAGAGTCGGTGATGTGGTGTGTGTGGTTGGGTGCGGCCCTATCGGACTTCTGACCGCCCAGGTTGCGAAAGCCGCGGGTGCCGGAGTTGTCATTGCTGTAGAACCCGATGAACATCGCCGACAATTGGCCTTGGTGACCGGTAGCGATATCGCGGTCGCTCCTGGTGAGGAACTTCGAGGCACTTTGGACGATTTGACGGAAGGACTTCGAGCGGACATAGCATTCGATTGCGCCGGTATTCCTCAAACAATGCAACAGTCGGTGGATATGGTGCGACGCGGGGGGTCTGTGTGCCTTGTCGGAGTCACTGGCGAAGAAGCGACCATCAGCCCTTTGCGGTGGATCAGCAAAGAAATCCGTCTTGATACTTCGATGGTTTTTACGTTGGAGGAAATGAAAGCCACCGCAAACATGATCCTCGACGGCCGTCTTTCTGTTTCACCGCTGCGCAATAACACTATTGACCTGGACAGCCTCGGCACGACGATCGATGACCTAGCAGAACGTCGCATTGACGCGGTCAAGATTTTGGTCGATCCGACCGCTGGTTGACCCCACTACGGGGAGGCAATGGTCACCACACCGTCTGCAACTAATGCTGAGATTTCCTCCGCCCCGTATCCAAGTTCGTTGAGGAGTTCAGCGCTGTGTTCGCCAAGTCTGGGGGCGTGACGGCGAAGCCCAGTCGGACTATCAGAGTAAATCACCGGGTCTCTTACGTAGTTATAGCCGCCCTCGGTGGGATGATCCGCTACTTGCACGAGTCCCACTTCGGCCAAATGGGGGTCGTTTGCGAACTCTGACAACTCCATCACCTTCGCGGCAGGAATAGACGCCTTGTCACAAAACTCAACCCAAATCTCAGTCGATTTGGTTGCTGCGGCTTCAGCGATCAGGTCGTAAAGCTCGGTGGTGTGAGCCACGCGCGCATTGTGGGTTGCGAACCGTTCGTCATCCGCCAAATCGGATTGGCCGATGAAGTCGAAAAAGTCGCGGTAGTTGTTGTCAGAGTAGGGCAACAAACATATGAATCCGTCAGCCGTTGCATAAGGTCGACGTGCTGGCGACAAGAGCCGTTCATATCCGAAAGGGCCTTCGGCTGGCTCAAACGCAGCCCCTCTGAGATGCTCGACCAGATTAAAGCTCACCATGGTTTCGAACATCGGCACTTCGATGTTTTGACCGTTACCAGTGTTGTGTCGGTGTATCAGTGCCGCCATGACGGCCTGCACGACGTAAAGCCCAGTGACTTTGTCTGCAACGACCGACGGAACATATGTGGGACGTCCGTTCGTGGCGGTGAAGAGGCCAGCGAGTCCCGAAGCAGCCTGGATAGCGTCGTCATAGGCCGCCTTATCTTGGTAAGGCCCGCCGCTTCCGAAGCCGTTAGCTCTGCAATAGATCAGGGCAGGATTTACCGCGTTGACGGCTCGTTCATCCAAACCCAGACGCTCCAAAGCAGCAGCGCGCATATTGGTAACCAGAACATCAGCGGTGGCAACCAAGTCAAGAATCACCTGCCTTCCTGCCGCGTGCTTCAAGTCGATACTTAGCGATCTCTTGTTCCGTTGCAGATTCAGACTGAACCCTGACATACCGAAATGGCGACTGGGAAGCCCGTTTCTGGTTGAATCTCCGATCGTGGTTTCCACTCGGATGACGTCGGCACCGTGATCGGCCAACATCCGAGTTGCCA
The DNA here is from genome assembly GCA_002388005.1 of Candidatus Neomicrothrix sp. UBA4542. Taxonomy (GTDB): domain Bacteria; phylum Actinomycetota; class Acidimicrobiia; order Acidimicrobiales; family Poriferisodalaceae; genus UBA2110. The sequence continues at coordinate 41,282 of DGLO01000089.1, read as the reverse complement.
TCGGACCCATCAGGATCGTAGTTAAGTCAATGACTCGGATGCCGTGCAGCGCGCCTTGTTCCATATGTTGATGATGGCAGGAGTTGGCGTCGCGTGGCCTATTTATTTGTGGGTTGGGCAGCGTCTTCGATGAGCCCTTGTAGCCCGGTCAAGATTAGAGCGGCGAGCTGTTTAGCCAGTTCCTCAGCCGAGGGTCGAATGGCTTGAGTCAGCCAGTGCCGACAGACGCCTTCAGACATCGCCACGATCGCTCTGGCGTAAACCTCGACTTCCTCTACATCTAGCCAGCGGCGAAGTATCTCAGCGATTGTCGCGGACATTCTGCTTTCGACCATTCGGCTGCCGTTGGCGGTGTCTTCGTCTCTTGGGGCCGCCCGACCAAATAGCAATTGAAATTCGCGTTGGTTGTCTTCGACAAAACTGAAATAGGCGGTCAGGGCGTTTACGGTTCTCTCGACGGCCGTATCGGCCGCGTCAGCAGCGCCCACGACGTCATTCGCTAAGCGGCTAGCCACATCGTCTACTAATTCAATATAAAGGTCCCTCTTAGAAGCAAAGTGTTGGTAGAGAACTGGCTTAGTTACGCCCGCTTCGCGCGCTACATCGTTCATTGAAGTGCCGTGATAGCCGGTTGCAGCGAAGGCCGTCATGGCGACGTCAAGTAGTTGCTCTCTGCGCTCTGCGGCGGGAAGACGGTTCGACATATTTGTTAGTTCTCCGAAATCACCGGCGAGTCATGATCAAATGAATGATTTCAGAATTAAACCGTGTTCTACTAATCCGCTCCGAACTAGTGCCCATGTGGGAGTCCCTGCTCTTCTCGTTCAGCGGCGTTCACCGCGTAACCGAAAATGATTGCTGGCGCTAGAACCAGCGACCCGGTTAGAAGTAGCGCGACTGTAAGGGAGTTCCAAAGCGTGGATGACCCTAAGTAGTAGGCGGTGACAAAAACGGTGAGAGCCACCAAGAAACAGCCGTAGCCGAAACGTCTACCAGCGCCGGCGAGGGCGCGGATTCGCTCGCGAGACCGAATTACTGGATCGCTGGTGCCCCCTTCTGTCACGTTTCCTCATCGTGAGCACCGAACGATGCAGAGCCTTCAATCGTGCCGAGTCCAGGCTGGGGTTTGGGCGGTGGAACAACTTGAGTGACTGACCCGGCATCGGCCGTAAGGGGTTCACCCCATGCAGAATCGTTGGGGTTGTAGTCGTCGAACGGATCGGGTTGGTTCGGGTCCCGGTATTGGTCGTAATCCAAGGCTTCGTCGTAGTAACTCGCTGTTTCGCGAAGTGGGAAAAACAGTCGAAATCCAAGATTGGCCAATCCGCATGCAATGACTAGGTCTCCAAAGGAAAATACTTCGTTGAGCCAACGGATGGGAACAATCGCCCCCAGAAACAATAGAGTTTCACCGCCAGTTTCGAATGCTCTAGTAGCTCCTAACTGAACCAGATCGATCGATGCGTAATCCGTAATACCGGCTTTCACGACAGCTTCGGTAGTCACGGGCATGTACCCGTTGAGTACTAAAGGAAGCAAATTCAGTATGGTGCCGAAAAGGATTACCGACGCCCCAGTGAGATGCAGGTTCATGGCGCAGGTGACTGCGACCAAAACCATGGCAACTGCGGTGAGCAGCGTCGGATACGGCACCCCAAGGCCAGAACTGACAAGACCTTGAACGGCGATGCCGATGACGGGAATCGGCCAGAACACAATCCTGGTGGCTAACAAATAGTCGAATGAGCCGCGAATAAAAAGCCCAGCGGCGGCACCGGCAAGTAGAGCCAACGGGATCAAGTACATCGGTGATGATGCTACTGGGCGCATCAAGTTTCTGAGGGTTGCTTCGCCCCAGTTGCTGTGGCTCTGCAGCATGGGATGCATATGGCAGCTAGTTTGTCCGACGCTGAACCGGGATGTCATGGAAGGAGTAGTTCTATGGAGGTCCGAGCAGAGTTGACCGCCACAGTCTGGAAAGTTGTCGCCGAAGTAGGAGCAATTGTCACTGAAGGTGACGAACTCCTCATTCTTGAGTCAATGAAGATGGAGATACCCGTGGTAGCGCCTGCCGCGGGAAGGGTCTCGGAGATGCGTGTGTCCGAAGAGGACCGAATTAGCGAAGGCGACGTAGTAGCTGTCATAGATGTCACCTAAATGGTGATAGTTGCCGGATTCAAGCTGGTCCACCACTGTTCTCAGCCTCGAAGAGGTGGCCTGACGGCAGCCTCGTCGTAACATCAAGGGGGCATGTCCACGGTCGTTGACTTTCACAAGGTGGTCGCAGTAGCAGGTGGCTTTCCTGTGCTGGCTGGACTTGATATTGAAATAGCTCCGGGCGAGATCGTGCACCTACGGGGATCGAACGGCGTCGGTAAGACCAGTTTTCTGCGCGCGTGCGCGGGGCTCATCCCCATTAGGGCGGGGGAGGCAAATGTCTTGGGTTTCGACATGCGAGTTGACCGCAGAGCCCCGCGTCGATACATCGGGCTCCTAGGCCACGAGAACCACCTCTATACAGACTTGTGGGTGCGCGAGCATTTGGAATTTCGTGCGTCGGTGGTTGGAGCGAGTGAAGGTGACGTTGGTGCTGCGTTGCGAAGAGTTGGGCTATCTGAGCGGCTTTGGTCTGTCCCGATCGAACGCCTCTCCGCGGGTCAACGCCGAAGGGTCGCTATCGCCTCGGTGCTAATCAGCCGCCCACAGCTATGGCTACTCGACGAACCACATGCGGCCCTGGATAGCGAAGGCCGAGAATTTCTCGATGGAATCTTGATCGACGCAGCTTCGTCTGGCGCAACGGTGGTTTTCGCTAGCCACGAACGCGACGTGTTGAAGTCTGTTGCTTCTCGGGAGGTTACGTTGCGAGGGGGCCGTCTTTGGGAGGATTCAGGTGCTGCATGAAGTTCTGCTGGTAGCCCGAAAAGACCTCCGAGTCGAATGGCGATCGAAGGTGACTATTGGTCAGGTAGCACCCTTGGCATTACTGGTACTTGTGGTTTTCGCTTTTGCTTTCGACGCCAACGCACGGCTCCTAGGGCTTGGAGCCGGCGGCCTTTTTTGGGTAGCAGTTCTCTTCGGTGGAACGTTGCTCATTCAAAGGGCTTTCGATTTGGAAACCGATGACGGAAATTTCGATGCCTTCCGAATGTCAACGATTGGGGCCCCGTCACTTTTTCTCGGTAAATCTCTCGGGGTCTTCATCCAAGTCGTGCTCCTTGAACTCGTGTTAGGACCAGGAGTAGCTCTGCTGTACGACGTCCGAATTGACGACTGGTTCCTACTCTTGGCAGCGGCGTTGGCCGGGACAGTGGCATTTTCAGTCTGCGGGGTTCTTTGGGGCGTGATGGCCGCTGGAGTTCGTGTGCGGGCTACCCTGCTCCCGCTGCTTCTCATACCCGTTTTGGCACCAGTCCTGCTTGCTGGTTCTCGAGCATTCGAGACCGCTTTCGGGGTGCGCGCTGAAGCGGGATGGACATGGGCAAGTGTGATGTTTGTAATCGCCGCGGTGCACACCGCCATTGGGGTAGGAACATTTGGATTCTTGCTGGAGGAGGGTTGAACATGTCACAGATCCCCGATAGCAAGCACATGACAGCGACCCTTGGGACTCGAATCCTCGGATCTGTAGCTGTCGCTGCTGTGTTATTGATGACGCTGCTAGGTCTCGTGGTGTCTCCAGAAGACCTGGTCCAAGGACACGCGGTGCGCATGCTCTATCTGCACGTGCCATCTATATGGATTGCCTATGCGGCTTTCGTGTTGACGGCCGCTTCAAGTGTCTTGTTCCTGATCCGAAGCCGCAGCAGGGCTGACGGTGGCCGTCATCATGATCGGCTGGCAGGGTCAGCCGCCGAAGTTGGTGTCCTATTTGCCGGAATCACGCTGGTCACTGGGATGTTGTGGGGACGCGTCACATGGGGGACGTATTGGCAGTGGGATGCCCGTTTGACGACCACGGTGTTGCTCTTCGTGACCTACCTCGGGTATCTCGCACTCCGGAGACTGCCAGCCGACCCGATCGTTCGTGGGCGCAGGTCCGCGGTTATGGCACTGATTTCTTTTGTCAACGTGCCCATAGTTCATTTCTCCGTCGATTGGTGGCGGACCCTTCACCAAAAAGCGAGCCTCAGTGTTGGCAGGCGACCAGAGATCACCGGAGAGATGTATTGGACGTTGCTCTACTCAACTTTGACTGTAACTGTTGTTGCAAGTTGGTTGATCGTTCATCGCTACAGAGTCATTCGACTCGAAGAGTTGAGAGACGAGGAAGCTTTGAACGCACTTATAGCGTCTCGTCTTAGAGAAGATGACGTAGGAAACTGATGATCGGGAGGGACTGTGAGTGACATAGCGGCCGTCGCGACCGGCTGGGGTCTTACCTTCGTCGTCGTAGCAACCTACGCTCTGTGGGTCGTTGGGCGCGGTAAAACCATTGGTCGAGAGCTAGGGATCGGGAAACGACAAGAACTTGGCCCTGGAAGCGATAGCAGCACGCCCGCGAGTTCTTAGACATGGATCTCAGCCCCAGGCACGAACTTGGAGAACCCGACGAACTCCGCCGAAAGGTCCACCGCAATCGGCGGTGGGCGGTGCTTGCGGTGACAGCGTTGCTGATTGCTGCCGCTGCCTTTGTCACAGCGCAGGGCCTGAGGAACGCGACGTTATTTTTTCGAAACGTAGACGAGGCCGTCGAGCAACGACTCGAATTAGGTGATCGGCGTTTCCGGTTGCAAGGTCGAGTAGTTCCATCGAGCGTCAGGAGTGAAAGCGGAGTAACCACCTTCCAAATCATTCACGGTTGCGTCGTCGCTTCCGTACGACACGTAGCGGATCCACCGGAGTTGTTCACCTCTCCGTGGATTCCAGTAGTACTCGAAGGGGGGTGGACCTCTGGTCAAGTTCGAACCGTTGCGGGCGCTGATACTCACTATTTCCTGAGCGACCGAATGTTGGTCAAGCACACGAATGAGTACGCGTCGGCAAATGACCAGCGCATCAGTGAAGAGCCCCCACATGACTTTCTCGATGATTGCCCCTTCGATGTTCCGGCAGCGAAATCGTGACAGCGCTACTTGGCACTGTGGGTGTTTGGGTTGCCTTGGCCGGAGCACTAGGTGCATCGGTGATGCTCATACTGACGTTAGGAATTCGCCAAGATGAGAGACACAATCGGGCCTTCCCTTGGGTTGCCGTCATGGTCAGCGGATGTGTTGTCGCCGTCGTCGCAATGGAGATTGCATTACTGACCGATAATTTCTCACTCGCTTACGTAGCGGCGAACTCAACGAAAACGACGCCTGTTCTCTACAAATTTGCCACCTTGTGGGGTGCCCTCGAAGGCTCACTCCTGCTTTGGGCTTTAGTTCTTTGCCTGTATGTCAGCGCTGTCTCACTCAATTTCCGCCACCAAATCAGTGACCGACTCGTCGCCTGGGCACTACTCACCATGCTTGTGGTCTGCGTATTCTTTTTCGGGTTGTTGGCTGGCCCAGCGGATCCCTTCGGCACGCTGCCGAACCCTCCTGTCGATGGGAATGGACTCAATCCGTTACTACGTAACCACCCGCTCATGGCAATACACCCGGTCATGTTGTACTTCGGATACGTGGGTTTCACAGTCCCCTTCAGTTTTGCGATAGCTGCGTTAGTCACGGGTCGGCTGGACGAGAGATGGTTGACGTCTACTCGAGTCTGGACGTTGATCGCTTGGGGAAGCTTGACTGTCGGCGTCCTCCTCGGCGCCTGGTGGTCCTATGAGGTTCTTGGCTGGGGGGGCTATTGGGCATGGGATCCCGTAGAGAACGCCTCGTTCTTACCGTGGCTTACTGGAACGGCTTTCATTCATTCAGTAATCGTTCAAGAACGAAGGGGGATGCTACGAGTCTGGAATTTGTGCCTTCTCCTTGCCACCTTCGCCCTAACAATTTTTGGCACATTTTTGACGCGATCGGGAGTGATCGAATCAGTACACGAGTTCAGTGCCTCAAGCCTGGGACCGCTGCTGCTGGGGTTCTTCGCTCTCATCTTGGTGGTATCAGTCACCCTCGTCGGTTTGCGAGGAGATCAACTTCGATCGCCTGGATCCATCGACTCGCCGCTGTCCCGAGAAGGTTCTTTTCTCGCCAACAACCTGCTCTTCTCTCTATTTGCGTTTGTCGTGCTACTGGGCACTGTTTTCCCGCTGATCGTCGAGGCCATTAACGGAGATCAACTAGCAGTTGGGCGACCATATTTTGATCGGATGCTCCTACCCATCGGCATGGCACTGCTATTGGTCATGGGACTTGCGCCGTTGCTGACGTGGCGCTCTACGGCGGGATCGGTGCTTGCTCAACGAGCATTAGCTCCCGCCGCGTGTGGAGCCGGGGTGATGGCTGTCGCGGTAGTTGCCGGAGCCGAGGGAGTGGGTCCGGTTCTTGGCATGGGTCTGGGCGGATTCGTCATCGGAGCCGCGCTAAGGCATCTGGTGATTGCCTTTCGGCGCAACGGTTGGCGAGGGCTCGTCGGTCGGTCGGGAGGCGGCATGGTCGCCCATGTTGGTGTCAGTCTGTTGGCCTTCGGCTTTATCGCCAGCACCGCCTTTAGCGAAGAAGGAGAGTTTCAACTTCGACCTGGGGATACGGGCTCGGTGGCTGGTCACCACATAACTTTCGTTGCGTTGACCGACACTATGGACGGCCCGAATCGGGTGGTTCGAGCCCTGATCGACGTGGAAGGCCGGGGTATCCACTCTCCAGCTATCACCCAATACCCGACCTTCGGTAGACCGATAGCCACCCCATCGGTTGCTACTAGCTTCATCGATGATGTGTATCTGAGCCTCATCGCTATTCCCGAACCAGATACCGACTCAGTTGTTATACGGGTGCTCATAGAACCACTAGTTGCGTGGATTTGGATAGGTGGCTTCGTGATCGGCGTTGGGACCCTGCTTGCGGTCATCCCCGTCGGAATCTCTCGGAGTGCTAGACGCGAAGAAGAAGTCGTGAGGCGGTAACCGTAGTGAAACATCGGAGCCTCAGTTCGGTACGCATCGTCAGCGCAGCCGCAGGAATCGTTCTCTTAAGTTTCGTCTTGGTGTTAGCAACTCGCGACGCAGGAACTGGGACCCTGTCGAAAAACCCACTGATCGGTGAGCTTGTACCCGAGGTTCAAGGAGTCAGCTTTCAGGGCGAATGGTTCGACATAGATGACGCCACGTCAGGATGGGTGCTAGTCAACTTTTTTGCGTCGTGGTGTGTTCCTTGTGTGCAAGAACACCCTGAGTTAATGGAGTGGAATCGACGTCACCGAGCGGACGGAGTCGTTGTCAGTATCCCCTTTGGTGACACCGAACAAGACGCCAGGACCTTTTTCGCCAAAAACGGGGGAGACTGGCCAGTTCTAATCGACGACGAGTCCGAGTGGGCGGTCGCTTTTGGTGTTCTGCGTCCCCCTGAATCGTTCCTGGTAGCTCCCGGCGGCACTGTTGTTGCCAAGTGGCAGGGGCAGATCACCGCTGACGAAGTCGACCGTGTCGTGACCGAACTTGACGAAAGAAACGCCGCACCGTGAACGGCTATCGCCGACTTAGTTGGCTCCTTATTCTCCTAGTTGTGGTTGGTGCCCTGGTCGGTGCGGTCTTGGCGGAGGACCCACCAGCCACCGAGGCAGAACGTGCATACGAAATCAAAGAGACCATGTTGTGCCCCGTGTGTGACGGTCAGAATGTGCTCGAGTCGAACGCTCCGGTCGCTGCTGCAATCCGTGCGCAGGTTGACGAACTTGTTGATGAAGGACGCACCGACGAGGAGATTCGAGCATGGATGGCCCGTCAATACGGTGACGATGTCAACGCTAATCCTCCCCGTTCGGGACTCGGAGCACTCGTGTGGGTGCTTCCGGTGTTCGTCGGCGTTCTGGCCTCAGCTCTTCTGGTTCTGGCGTTCACCAGGTGGCGATCAGGAAGAGAAATTAAGCCCTCCGAGGAAGATGTACAGATAGTGCGAACGCTTCGGGAGAAAAGTTGAACGACACCCATCAACCTCTGTCGAAGGGCGACAAACTAGAGGAAGAACGAGATTTCTTGCTGAGGTCCCTGGATGATCTCGACCGAGAATATGTGCTCGGTGAACTATCCGATCAAGAGTATGACACCCTCCGTGATGATTACATTCGCCGAACGGCGGCAGTGGTCCGAGCGCTCAACAAATTGGAGCCGCTTGAAGCCCGCTCAGCCATTTCGGGCAGGGTTTGGTGGTGGATGATCATCATATTGTTCGTCGGAGCTCTGCTGGGTTTAGGAGTCGCTCAATTCTCAGGGTTGCGTTCACCGGGAGAGACCATTTCCGGTCAAATCGATCAATCACCCCGAAATCGCTTGTCGAACGCTCAGAGCCTCTTCTTCGCTGGAGACCTGGAAGCCGCTCGAGCGACTGTCGAAGAAATTCTCCGCGATTCGCCGGCGCTTACGGGAGCGCTGGTCTTATCTGCTCAGTTGCATGAACGAGCAGGCGATCCGCTGCCCGCGATTCGACAACTGGATCAAGTTCTCAAACAAGCACCTGGGCACGTGGACGCGCTGACCTTACGCGGTTGGATATTGGTCCGCATCGACAATCAAGTCCTTCAACAAGAAGGAATCCACAACTTAGATAAGGCTGTTTCTCTGCAACCAGACGGCTTCGATCCCTACGTCTTCCGTGGCTTCGTAGCCCGCGAAATACAAGGGGATCTGGAACTAGCAATACGCATGTACGAGCTTGCCCTCGATCGTGACCCACCTCCGGAAATGGCAATCCAGCTGAAAGAAATAGTTCGAGAAATGAAATCGGATCCGGCCTTGGGTGAATAGGACCGTTAGAGGATTGGGCTACTGGGCTACACGAAAGTCGTGCACACGGAATCACCCATGGCGAGTGAACCCGCCAAATGCGGAGTCGTTTCCCCGTGCAGTCCTGCCAACAGTCCCTTAACAAGCCCGCGGTCGATCGCACAAAGTACTGGATGGTCGATGGCGGCTTGACCGAAGGGGCAATGTTCGGACACGATCCGGAGTTCCCCGCCGATGCTTTCACTGCGGGCAGCAAAGCCATGGGATGTAAGTGTTTCTGCCACCATCGTGACGGCGGAACGGAGCGAACGTTGAGCTTCACCAGGAGCCATCACTGCGGCTAGATGTAGTCCGTATTCGTTCCCCACTTCTTCTGCCAACTGTTCCGCTTCATGACCTGAAAGAAGTGAAAGGGCTCGACCCAACAGGGTCCCCAACAGATCGTCGTGACGTACTGGGAAGTCGAGCGCAATATCGGATTGGGCTGCGCGATAACGCTTAGAAGGACGCCCAGCCCCAGCAGCCCGACGGATGTCCACCACAACGTGACCAGCCGCGGCCAGTTTGTCCAAGTGATGTCTAGCAACGTTGTTGTGCAGATCTACTGCCTGTGCAACCTCCGCAGCAGTCAACCCTTCTGCGGCCTCTCTAACGCGCAAGTAGATGTCACGGCGAGTTGGATCACCGAACGACGCCGTAATGGATTCAACAGCGGCAGAGAAAGTCTCTGGGGTGAGTGAGCGACTGATCACAGTACTAGATTCTACCGATGCTCCACTCATCACGTATCGAATTGCTATTTAGCAGGTAGGAGTCTGGCAGTGGTCACCTCAGGCAATGAGCTAACCGAGATAGTTGGAAGGGTCGTCGAACCCGAATTACGCCGTGACCTACACACCATGGGAATGCTCCGAGAAGTGTCCCTCACTAGCGGCACCGTTCACGTCGTGGTTGCGTTGCCCTCCGAAGATTGGCCGGCTACCGAAACGTTGACCAACCTCATCGAAACCTCAATAGCGACCCAAGAGGGAGTCAAAGCAGTTTCAGTCGAATTCACCGTTATGGGCGAGGCTGAGCAAGCGGCCGTGCGCGAACAACTCATCGGGGACCCTTCCAGTAGTGCCGGTACCCAGCAGACACACGGTCACGCCGAAGGCAGAGCCATACCGTTCGCAGAGGCTGGAAATAGCACCCGAGTTCTGCTCATAGCGAGCGGAAAAGGCGGAGTTGGCAAATCCAGTGTGACCGCGAACTTGGCCATTGCTCTTGCCCAACGAGGACTTCAAACCGCGATAGTCGACGCGGACGTTTGGGGCTTTTCGATTCCTCGAATGCTTGGGGTGGAGCGCCCTCCCACGGTGATTGACCAGATGGTGGTCCCGGTGGAGGCCAACGGTGTCCGGTGCATTTCGATGGGATTTTTCGCCAGAGAAGATCAACCGGTCATATGGCGCGGACCGATGCTTCACAAGGCCCTAGAACAGTTCCTCACTGATGTGCACTGGGACGACCCGGATTACCTGCTAGTAGATCTTCCCCCGGGAACGGGTGACATCTCATTGTCTCTCTCACAGTTTTTACCGAAATCTGAACTGCTTGTCGTGACTACTCCACAACCAGCAGCCCAAAAAGTCGCGCAGCGAGCCGCTTTCATGGCCGAAAAGGTCAATCTCACGGTGCGTGCCGTTATCGAAAATATGAGCTGGTTCCGTGGAGACGACGGAAAGCGTTACGAAATTTTCGGATCAGGTGGAGGTGAAGCACTCGCGGAAGAACTCGGTGTCCCGCTGCTCGGACAAATTCCACTCGTACCAGAACTTCGCGAAGGAGGGGACGTGGGTCGCCCGATTACCGTCGCCGATCCGACGAGCGAAACAGCAACGATTTTCGGTGAAATGGCCCGCCTTCTAACCGAAGAATACTTGCCAACCCGCAGATATAACGAAGGTCTAAAGCTTGTTTAGGTCAAAATAGATCCATGGCGACTATCGACGACCTTCGCTTCGACAACCGGTTCACTAGATCACTCCCCGCTGATTCCATCAACGGGACGAATAGTCGACAAGTGCAGCAGGCCTGCTTCAGCAGAGTGAAACCCCTAATTGTTGACCACCCGCGACTCGTCGCCCACAGCGCCGAGATGTTCGAACTATTAGGCATCAATTCCGCAGAAATTCAACGACCGGATTTCGTTGAGGTTCTCGCTGGAAATCGGATACTTCCGGGAATGGATACTCATGCCGCCTGTTATGGCGGACACCAGTTCGGAAACTGGGCTGGGCAGCTCGGAGACGGAAGGGCGATAGGACTGGGTGAAGTTATCGACACCAGCGGTAGACACCAGATGCTGCAGCTAAAGGGTGCCGGTCCGACGCCTTACTCCCGGACCGCAGATGGGCTAGCGGTGTTGCGCTCATCAATCAGGGAGTTCTTATGTAGCGAAGCCATGCACCATTTGGGTGTTCCAACCACAAGGGCTCTAAGTCTCGTCACAACCGGAGAAGATGTGGTTCGCGACATGCTTTATGACGGCAACCCTCGACCGGAACCTGGTGCCATCGTCTGTCGAGTAGCACCTTCTTTCGTCCGATTCGGAAATTTCGAAATTTTTGCCTCTCGAGGTGACCGGCAAACACTCCAACGCCTCGCCGACTTTACAATTGCTACCGAGTTCCCTCACATTGAAGATCCCGACTCCGGACGCTATGTGTCCCTTCTGAAAGAAGTGGGGGAGCGAACGGCCGACATGGTGGTCGAATGGTTACGCGTCGGCTTCGTTCACGGTGTCATGAACACCGACAACATGTCGATCTTGGGTCTGACAATCGATTATGGCCCTTATGGTTGGCTTGATAATTACGATCCGAATTGGACTCCCAATACGACCGACGCCCAACACCGTCGGTACCGCTATGGACGTCAGCCACACATAGCTCAGTGGAATGTTGTGCAGTTAGCCAACGCCCTCTATCCCCTGGTGGAGGAAGTTGAACCTCTCCAAGAGGCTGTTCGCCACTATGCAGATCGGTTTGAAGCCAAATGGTCGGAGATGATGGCCTCAAAGCTCGGCATCTTTTCACTCAACGACTCCCGCGATCGGAACTTGGCCGACGAGGCATTGTCAGTGCTGCAAGTCGTGGAGACTGACATGACCAAGTTTTGGCGAGAACTGGGCCGAGTCGACTGCTCTGCCGACCTCGATCCCCTAGAGCGCGTCGAGCCCTTGCTAGGAGCGATTTACCCCCGGGAATCAGCTACGCGACCCCAAGTTTCGGCGTTTGTCGATTTTGGTCAACGATGGGCTGCACGACATCGCGAACTCGGTACCGACGACGTTGAACGTCGGATGTCTATGGATGCGGTGAACCCAAAGTACGTTCTCCGGAACTACCTGGCTCAGCTGGCAATTGATCGCGCAGAACAAGGTGACGCCTCAATGGTTGAAGAATTACTAGACCTGATGCGACGCCCCTACGACGAACAGGCAGAACGAAACAAATTTTCGTTGCTGCGACCAGATTGGGCTCGTACCAAGGTCGGTTGTTCTCAACTTTCCTGTTCGTCGTGAATAGTTGAACAGCAGTGGTAGACGTCAAACTGCGCCCTACGATGTGTCCCGAGTTCTGTTGACGCTCGTTAACCGACAAAAGCTGCAAGGAAAGGCGTCGCCCGTGGAGATCCGAATCGGCATCATGAATGTGGCCCGCGAGCTCACGCTCGAAGTTGACGACGACGTCGCCGAAAAGTTGAAGTCGGAGTCGGAATCCGCATCAGATGGAAGCAGCAAAATGCTATGGATCACCGATCGCGAAGGCCGCGAGGTTGGCATATCAATGGCACAACTTGGGTACATCGAATTCGGTGCGACAGGCGACCGACGCATCGGATTCGCAACCGACTAACACCCCGGATATCTAGCTAATCCTCTCAGCGGAGACGTCAGCCGTTGCCGACGGGTTCTCTGCGGCAGTATTTTGTGTCCCATGGCAACTTTGGCCGAATTGACTCGCCTGGGCACAGGCCTATCAGCACAACAACTGATGCACCTGCAACGCCTAATCGCCTGGTGGGGGCTGCTCGCTGATCTTTCGTTCTCCGACTTGCTGTTGTTCGTTCCCGTTAATGAGGCCGGAACAGAGTTCGCGATCGCGGGCCAGATTCGCCCCACCACAAGTCAAACTCTTTATCGAGACGACCATGTAGGCCTGCGGGTGGACGACATTGATCGACCGCTTGTATCGAGAGCGTTCGCATTGGGCGAAGTTGTAGAGGGAGAGGTGCCGATCAAACCTACAAATCGTCGAGCGCGGGTCATGTGTATTCCAATCAGTTATGACGAAGCAGTGATCGGTGTCCTAAGTCGCGAACTAGTTCCCGACTTCGCTGAACGCAGAGACCCAGGGGAACTTGAACGGACTTACCTTGAAACATTCCACCAGTTAGCCAGGATGATCGCTTCCGGCGTATTCCCCTTCCTCGGACATGACGTGGACATGGATGAAATACCCAGAGTCGGTGACGGCCTGTTGGTGGTGGACCCGGAGGCTCGAATTCAATATGCCTCACCGAACGCTCTCAGCACGCTCCACCGTGTAGGTGTCGTTGGAAATGTTGCCGGTCGACGACTCAGAGACCTAGGAATGGAACAGCCTGTCATTGCTCAAGCCATAGGGACCTCAGGACCAGTTACTGCCGAGGTTGAAAGAAACGACACCGCTGTTCAACTGCTGGCGGTTCCCCTTGTCGATCGAGAGAACTCAAGAGGAGCAGTAGTGCTATTGAGAGACATAACCGAGTTACGTCTGAGAGATCAACTCTTAGTATCAAAAGACGCGACGATCCGCGAGATTCACCATCGAGTCAAGAACAATCTCCAAACCATCTCGTCGCTGTTACGTCTTCAAGGGCGTCGCCTTGAGTCAGAAGAAGCGAAGTCGGCAATTGATGAGTCAGTGCGTCGAATTCGAGCAATTGCCTTAGTACATGAGACCTTGGCTAGCGAATCATCGGACGACGTAAACCTGACAGAAGTAGCCGGCATGTTGGCGCGAACCGTTCAGGAAAGCTTTACCTCCCCGGAGCGTCCTATCCGCCTTGAAGTAGTTGGAGACGCAGGCCTTATCCCATCAGATGTGGTCACTCCGCTCGCTGTAGTACTAAACGAATTACTCCAAAACGCAGTTGACCATGCCTTCCCCGATGATCTGCTGCCGATGAAGGATGGCGGAGGCCTTGTGGAAATCTTCCTGTCCCGAGATAGTGAACACATCAAGATGGTTGTTCGTGACAACGGGATCGGGGTGCCCGAGGATTTCGATAGCAACGACCACAAGGGTTTAGGCGTCTCGATCATCCGTGCCTTGGTGACTTCGGAACTCGGCGGCAAGATTGCTATGCGTCGGCGGAGCGACTCGACAGGGTCAGAAGCTCTCGTCGAGGTTCCCTTACCGGCGACTGATCCCGCCAACGAGAAGATTGAAGAACGAGTCTGGGATCGATAATTGGCCGCGCTCAACTCACCTTTCGGTGAACACCATTCCTCTTACGTCGAATTTGTCTGCGCTCGTCCTCTGAGGCCCCTCCCCAAATCCCAGAGTCCTGATTGGTCTTGAGAGCAAAGTCAAGGCAAAGATCTCTGACTGAGCAATCACCGCAGACCGCTTTGGCTGCAGCGATTTGACGCAGAGCGCTTCCCGTGGAGCCAATCGGGAAAAAAACGGTGGGATCAATTTCACGGCATTTCGCGGTGTTGCGCCAGATGCCGCTTTCCAGGAGCATGGTTCCTCTTGCACTCACGTCGATTTGTCCTCCAGGTGCTGCTCGTGAGGGGGTTCGCGAGCAGTGATGTCGCCGACGGAACTGCATTTAGTTACGGCGAAAAGCTGCTAAGGCGCCTAGTTGTCAGTCCCGAAATCGGTCTGACGAGATGCTCATGACGCAGTCACAGCGATACGACAGGTTACGGTTGGACTGATGTTCCGGCAAGAGATTCTTTAGCTGAGGGTCCGAATTTCGTAACGAACCGACCGGGTCGGGAGAACCGAACGCTGATGCGCCCGAAGATATACGCACATCGAGGAGCATCCCGCCAGCAACGAGAAAACAGTGTTGAGGCATTCCGAGTGGCCGCCGAATTGGGTGCAGACGGAGTCGAATTAGATGTGCGAAGAGCCCTCAGCGGAGAACTAGTGGTGCACCATGATGCTTATGCGGAAGGGGTGCTCATAGCTCGTGCCGATAGAAGAGCCCTCCCGAGTCACGTACCCGACTTAGGTGATGCTCTCGACGCTTGTAGCGGACTTCGTGTGAACATCGAAATAAAGATCGATGATCCGCATAAACGTGAATCTTTCGAACTAGCCCAAGAAGTAGCCCAACATTTACGGTCGCGGGCCGAACCAGTGGGCCGTTGGCTAGTTTCATCCTTTGATCACGGGGTCGTTGACCAAATGCGGAAGCTTTTCCCGGAATTACCGACAGGGCTGCTGTCGTGGCGAGAGCCATGGCAAGGCGTGATAAGACACGCTGTCAACAACGGGCACCTGGCAATCCATCCCGATGAGTCAATGGTTGACGGCCAGCTTGTACGCGAAGCTCACGCGGCTGGGATAGAGGTAAATACATGGACCGTCAACGATCCCGAACGCGGAATCGAACTCGCCGAGCTTGGGGTTGATGGTCTTATCACCGATGTGCCTCACGAAATGCTGGAGGTCTTAGGGCACCTGCAATAAGTTCATCTCATTTTGGTAGAGGCTTTACCAATCTGAGTACTTGTGGGCACCAACTGAACTTCAATCTCTCGGTGGACCCCAAATAGTCGCCGTCTAACTGATGCGGGAATGGGTAATGGCCAGTTAGGACAAGGTCCGTGAGGTCGTGGGCGGTGTGAACTAGATCGTTGTCCTCCAGCGGCTTTCCCCGAAAGAGATCAGTCAACAAACCGGTCATCGTTCCAAGGGACAACGTTCGCAAAGCCACGACGCTGAGGCCGCTCTCAAGAGTTGCCTCAGGAGCCAGGGACAGCGGCCGGCTACCGAAATAGGTATAGGGGTCAGTGTTCAACACCACCGTGAAGTAGCTGTCATCGACACCGCCCTTTTCGTGTCGGACGGCCATTCTCGGTTTCGTCCGATCGTAATGACGGAGCCAAGTATCGAATCCGGCCCAAAGAAACAAAGGATGACCTGCGTAACGTTTCAACGCTGATCTTCGCTCCACTTGTTGCACGACTGCGGCATCGAAGCCACTCCCACAATGGAAAAGGAAATAGCGTCCCTCAACCTCACCGAGTCCAACAGATTCGACCGAATCTGCCTCAATTGCCGAGACTAATTGCTGTGTAGCGTCCAGCGGCTCGTCTGCCAACCCGATGGTTCGAGCAAAGACGTTGGTGGAACCACCAGGCAGCGCCGCTAACGCGCAGTCTGTTCCTGCGAGACCGTTAGCTGCCTCGTTAAGGGTCCCATCCCCACCCAGTACAGCGACAATATCGGTGCCAGTCGCCGCTGCGCCTCGAGCTAATCGCGAAGCATGACCTCGGCGGCTGGTCATGGCTAACTCCACCTCGTGGTGTTCAGCTAACGCTGTTTGGATGAGCACCCTCGTGCGGGCTGTGACCGACGAAGCCGATCCGTTGACGAGGAGCAATATCCGCACTCAGCTAGTGTCGCCGATTTCTGACGCGTGAGTCGAACCCAACGCCAGGAACAACGCTCGGTTAGTAACCGGTAGACCGGACCACAAAATTTTTTTACTTAACATTTGGATCTGTTCCAACCTCGGGGCAGAATCCACGCATGAAGGTCGTTGTCTGTGTCAAACAGATCCCAGACCCGGCTCTGCCGGGCGAGCTGGATCCCTCTACTAACTACCTCAAACGGGATGACAAACTAATCCTGGATGAGTCCGATTCATACGGAGTGGAGATGGCACTCCAACTTGTTGAGGCCGCGGGCGGCGGAGAGGTCTCCCTTGTGTCGATGGCCCCCAAGGGGGAAGTCAGTGGTTTAAGAACAGCCCTGGCAATGGGCGCCGAGGATGCTGTTCTTGTCAGCGATGATGCTCTTGCTGGAAGTGATGCGCTGGGAACGGCAAAGGTTCTCGCCACCGCGATATCAGCGATGTCGCCTGATCTAGTTCTCGCTGGAGTCGAATCATCAGATGGTTATACCGGCACAGTCCCGGAGATGATTGCAGGGGTTCTCGACATTCCGTCGATAACGTTCGCCAAACAGATCCAAGTTGAAGGCAGCACCGTCAAGGTCCAGCGCCAGACAGAAGCGGGCTATGACGACGTTGAGTGCTCGATGCCAGCGCTGGTATCGGTTACAGCTGGCGTTGTAGAGCCTCGCTATCCCTCGTTTAAAGGCATCATGGCGGCAAAGAAGAAGCCGGTTGAGGAGCTAGATCTTGCCGCTTTGGGAATTGATTCTGGCGTCGTCGGAAAAAATGGTGCCCGCCAAGAGACGGTCCGGGTTACGGATGCAGAAGAACGACAAGCAGGTGAAGTCATCGAAGATGACGGCGACGCCCACGAAAAGATTGTTGAGTTCCTAGGCGAACTCAAAGTCGTATAAGGAGGTTGGACATGTCGATTGAAACCATCCTTGTGTTCGCCGAAGGCGACGAGAGCGGCCCGAGCAGTCTGACTTTGGAGTTAGTGACCGCGGCCCGGAGTCTCGCCGCAAACGTTGAGACTTTTGTAGCTGGTGACGGAACAGCCATGGCTGATCAACTCGGTGCACATGGAGCTTCCAAAGTATTTAGCACCGGTTCCCTTGAGGGCAAACTAATAGGAGTTCACGCCGCCGCAGCGCTCCAGGCCCACATCGAAGCGAACACTCCCGACGCGGTTTTCTTTGGACAAACCGCCGATGGGCGGGATACAGCTGCTCGTCTAGCTGTCCGTATAGATCAACCAGTCGTGACAAATAATGTCGGCGCTTCCATTGAGGACGGGAACCTAGTCGTTGAAGAACCAGTATTTGGTGGAACACAGAACGTGTTCACTGCCTTCCGAAACGACGGTCCGGCCTTAGCTCTATTTCGACCTAAGTCGTTCGAAGCTGAAGCGAACGGAGGCGGAGCAGCGGAAGTCGTCCGCGCCGATGTCGTCGACCCCGGAACCGCTGGAGCAGCTGAGGTAACTGGCCGCCATGCAGAGGAGCGTTCTGGTCCTCAGCTAGACGCCGCGGAAGTAGTGGTTTCAGGCGGTCGCGGTCTCGGCCAGCCGGAGGCATACACCATGATTGATGAATTAGCTGGTCTGCTGGGAGCAGCATCAGGAGCATCGCGAGCGATTGTGGACGCCGGGTGGGTTCCATATGCCAAGCAAGTTGGTCAGACCGGCAAAGTCGTAAAGCCAAACGTATACGTGGCGTGCGGCATTTCAGGAGCGACTCAACATCTCGTCGGGATGAAGGGTTCAAAGAACATCATCGCCATCAATAAGGACCCGGAGGCACCGATCTTCGGGGTTGCCGATCTGGGAATCGTTGGCGACGTCCACAAAGTCATTCCGGCACTCATCGAAGCTTTGAAGTCTCGTTAGGGTTATTCACCCAGCTTTACCAAAGCAGAAACTGGCGTTGACGGGCCATCCGCGCCGCTAATTAGATCAGCGGCCACGGCCACCGGTGGCCGTCATCTGTGGGGAAAATCGGTGACGCACTTAATCGTTGCGCTCGATGTGTAAGCGCATCAGCTTCCTCTTCCTCAAGCCATCGCGCTGCTCGTATTGCCTCGCCAGCGGCGACGGCTTCGATGCCTTCAAGAAGCTCCTCACCAATTGGTTCGTCGGCAAAGTCCCAGATAACTGTTCGTAGTTTGAAATCGCGAGAGAAGCACAGCCCGTGATCGATCCCGTACACGCGTCCCCATTTAGACAGGAGACAATGACCCGCCTTTCTGTCCGTATTATTTGCCAACAAGTCGAGGGCACAGAGTTTTCGAAGGTCCGGATGGTGGACAGCGTTTTTCACCAGGGTGAAGTGATGCTGATCAAAGTTGGCGTCGATAAACAGTTGGATAGATCCCGTTCCGTGAGGGCCCATTCGCTCCACCGTTGGCGGCACGACGTCCCAACCCAATTCGTCACTTAGCTCGTAGGCGGCGATTTCTCGCCGGTGCAGCCCCGGCGGAAAATCCCAAAGTGGGCGCTCACCCTTGACAGGTTTGTAGATTCCGTTCACAGCGACACCAGCTCGCGTCACGCGCACGAGAAACGTGGCATTAGAGCTGTAAGGCATGCGAGCGAGTATTTCTATGTCCCCATGAACTAATACGCCATGTGCGGTTTCGACATCCACGAACTGGCTCCGGGGATCGCTGCCATCAGCGTTACGGTCATTCACCGATGGGCTTGTGACCATTTTGCCGACCAAAATCCCGGCCGTACTCCACCAGAAATAGCGCATGATCTACAAATGCTTTTGCCTGACCCAAGCTGATGTGAACGTGGGCTTGGGAGGGTTCACTCTCTTCGTCATCAGGTAATTCTTGGGCCACAACAACGATCCGCTCTGGTTCCTCACTGAGTCCGATCGCTAACCCCCCCACAGTCCACACAGCGTTAGGTGGCTCAAGCATCTCGTTGACTGGAACCACCGAAACCGGATCACCGCTGTCTTCGAGAACTCCGGCGAGGTGACTCGCGAGCGATTGAACTTGACCTTTCTCGACTTTGAGAGTCAAAACAAGGTTGTCATCGTGGGCTTGAAGATAAAAGATGCGGTCCCCCGGCGCTCCCACGGTTCCGGCGACAAAGTTGGTCGGGTTCTTGATTTCGTAGTTTTCAGTCATGGTTCTCGTTGAGAAACGGGCCTTTCACTAGGCCGGTGTTAGCGATCCGAGATCACCAGTGTTGTTCACGGCTAACACCACCGGCCCGCTCGGTGTGTAAAGGATTGCTGTAACAGAGCACGGTGACACAACTATTCGTTGAAAAAGATCTAAGTGAGTTCCCATAGCGTGAGCAACCAAAGCTCTAATCGGATCTGCGTGACTAACTGCGACCACCGTTTTTCCCGGGTGGTTTGTAACGAAACCGTCGATGGTCTGAGCCATCCTCGTTTGCATCTCAACGAAAGACTCTCCCTTTGGGAATCTGAATCCCGAAGGGTACTTCTGCACAGCCGACCACGCTTTGAGCTTCCGTAATTGGTTCAACTTTCGGCCAGTCCAGGCACCGACGTCGAGCTCAATGAGACCGCGTTTCTGTTTGACCGGAATTCCAATCGCCTCAGAAATGGGAGTAGCCGTTTCTAACGTCCGCTTTAAGGGGCTCGAGTAGATGGCAGCAATACGGCGGTGATCGATCTCAGAAATTCGTTCCGCTACCTTCTCCGCTTGACCCCAGCCCACCGCGGATAGTTGAACACCGGGCTTGCGGCCATACAACTCGACACCAGTCGTCGGTGTTTGCCCATGTCGTACGAGAAGAATCAACGTAGGTCGCGCGGAAGAAGCCACGAATTGACCGTAGTCGTTGAAGTTCGCGGACTCCGCTTCATAGTCTGCAACACTCGGCGTTGTGGACTCTTTGATTTCATTAGCTGCCGAGATAGCTGATTGCCGTCGATGCACTCGTCTCGTCGAATGGCGTGAACAAGTTGCCTTCGAAAAGCGAGCTGCGTTCCGAGAAGAAGAGTATTGGGGACGAGGGGTACCTGGGTTCGGAGATCCCTCCGCGAAAGTCATGATCATCGGACTAGCCCCAGCGGCGCATGGCGCTAATCGAACCGGGCGCGTCTTTACCGGAGATCGTTCTGGAGATTTCCTCTTCGCGTCGCTACATAGGACGGGCTTTGCCAATCAGTCACGTGCTCGCCATGTTGAGGACGGACTGCGACTAACCGACGCCTACGTCACTGCAGCAGTGCGTTGCGCCCCCCCAGCCAACAAACCAACTACAAAAGAACGCGACGAATGCCTTCCCTATATCGAACGCGAATTAAAACTACTTCCTGACGTTCAGGTTTTTGTTGCCCTTGGACAGTTCGGCTACCAAGTCACGTGCTCCCTTCTCGGAGTGCGTCCACGTCCGCGGTTCGGTCACGGTGTCGTTGTTCCGTTGTCACAGCACGGCAGTGACCGCGTCGGACATGTCGTGTGCTCATTTCATCCAAGCCAACAGAACACCTTCACGGGCCGCCTCACCGAGCCGATGCTTGACGACGTTTTCCTTATGGCGCGCGAACTTGCTCGACTAGAGCCGACCTAGTCTTCGATCGTGACTGCCCCTACAACGCTTCGAGAACTTTTCCGACGCACGATCCTCGTTGGCCTCGTTGTGGTTACCACGTGCTCCTGTCAAAACTCGGGGCCCGCTCCCGAGGAACAGGCTGCAGTTTCGTTCGACAACCCGGGGACCCTTGCTGTGGATGATGCGGTTCCACTGGGTGACCATTCGCTCGATATCGGAACCACGGTTGCGTTTCTAGATTCGTGCATCTCGGATTCAGGTCTGGTTGGACCGTGCCATTGCGCCTACGAACTACTGGTTGACGAAGTCGATGTCGGCGACATCACAGGAGTCGAGGATCGGATGGGCGCGTTCAACGAATTTCCGCCCGAACTCGCGGGACTACTAGTCCAATGTCGAGGCGCTGATCGACCCGCGGAGTGGTCGTCTGCAACCAAGGAGCTCTACTTGTCTGCGTGCAGTCATGACTCAGATCGTCTAGACCGATTGTGTCGTTGTTCGGTTTCGCGCGCGGCGGACGTGATCCCCGAAAGTCGAATATCGGAATTCTTGGGAACGACCAATCTACGCCCGAACATGGTCGACCTGATCAACACGTGCCTTTGATTAGGATCAGATGTTTCGGTCAGCGCTATTTTCGAACTGGCGCGGGTAACAACGCCGGCTTGTTCCAGGCAAACTCAGGCCATCGAGCGCGAGACTTTTGACTCAACTTGTGCATCAGGTCGATTGCCGCAGGATCGTCATCCCCGGGTCTCCCAATCAAATAACCACCCTCGAGCATCTTCATGATGATTTCGCGACCGAGTGGAGTTCGCACGATTGTTAACGTCCAATCGCTGTACTTCCCGATACCCCCAGTGGAGATATCTGCGTGTTCCGCAGCGAAATCCGGGCAATAGTTGCATCCCTCTCGGGTCCAGGCATGACATTCCTTAAGGTTGATTTCGTAGTAGCCACCATCGTGAGTCCAGATCTGAAAAACGCCTTTGATATTCGTCTTCTTTATCGTGTGACGATCAAGCCCATATTTTTGTTCAAACAACTCCTCGAAGATCGCTTCGTCAAAAGACTTCGAACAGAGAAGGCCTATGTTGAGAGCGAACCTGTTACCGACTTTCCCTATCTTTCGGTATTTGGCAACCGGCACTATTGAGCTTTGGCAACTCATTCCGACGAGAGCGATCTTCTTGGCTCCCGCTTCGATCGCGTCGGTATATGCCAAAGTGTTCGCCGAATAGGTGTATCGACTACCGGCGCCTCTGATGACGTCATCTCGGTTAAAGGCAACCCCCGGCGAGGCGGTCCACTGAGATCCCTCGCCCTCACCGACATATGAGGTGAGAGCCGCGTCGATATAACCGTTGTCCAACGCCCAAATCAGAATCGCTGACACAAGACCGCCGTCTTGGCCCACTTCGTGAATGAAGTCATCTGAGGCTCTAGTAAGGATGATGTCTTTGTACATCCCCGACGGTTCGTCCGGTGTGCGAGTCCGGTCAAACAAAAACTCATCCGCATCGTCCTCCCACGTTCGAAACCGCGGGCACGCCCTTGTACAACTCGTGCAGCCTTTCTCTCCATGTCCGCAGTTGTCGGGTCCTAACTCTTCCTCGATGTGGAACGGCTTGAAGCCGCCTTGCACGTGGTCATAGCCGATCACGTCATGCGGGCAGCTGATCACGCAACCAGCGCAACCGGTACATAACCCAGACGTGATTACTTCTTCATGAAGCTCTTTCCATTGAAATAACCAACGTTCTTTTTTTGGTGCTTCTGTGCCGCTTTCGGTCAGAGCCATACCAAGAGACTAGATCGCGAGCGAAGCCATCATGCGTCTGAAGGGCTTCTTAGGGGATCCGGTTGGGCAAACCCGAAGCGCCGGCTAGTCTGACCCACCGCGTTACCGCCGTCGCTAGCTTCGACGGGGTAGGCACACCCCCGAGGACTAATGAACGAATCTGAACTCTTGGAACTACTCGACCATGCACGCGTAGCGACCTTGGCCACCATCCGCGCCGACGGCCGAGTTGATTTGGTGCCAATCACCTTCGCTTTCGATGAACAAGTCGTTGTGACAGCCATAGATCACAAGCGGAAGTCGACTACCGAACTGAAGCGGTTAGACAACATAAGCCAATTTCCCGAAGTCACGCTATTAGTTGATCATTACGATGACCAAGATTGGAACCGTCTGTGGTGGGTTCGCGTCCGGGGCCGCGCGAAAGTTCATCAAACCGGTAGTGAATACGAACGAGCGCTAGACCTACTGGCCGATCGCTACAACCAATACGCGAAGACTCGACCTAAGGGCGCGGCGATCATCATCGACCGAACCGAACTAACGGGCTGGAAGGCGTAAATCAGCTATTCGGAACAACGGATTGGCAGCCGACCATCACCAACGGCCGAAAAAGAGGAATCGAGTGCGACTGTGATCACAGTCGAGAAGATCCGGTCACGGCCATCAATGCGTCTCTTAGGATGGTGTCATGCGGGCACCGGCTGGTTTCAGCGTCGTTTTGCGCCCTCGGCAGGATTCGAACCTGCGCTCATGGCTCCGGAGGCCACTGCTCTATCCCCTGAGCTACGAGGGCGGGGTAGCGAATGTACCGCTTTTCGAAGAAGCCTCCATAACAGGACGCCGTTACGGACCGAGCATAAGTCGCTTCAAGGTTGGCTGGTCTCAGCGGTACAGTCGAGTGATGTTCCCCTGGCAGCCAACCCGGGGATTCAAGGCAGACCTGTAGGGAGCAAAGCTGGTGATCACCAAAGTCTTGGCAGCAGCATTGGCGGACGCCCTCAGCGAACTGGGAATTGACGTCGCCCCATCGGAGATTCACATGGAACGACCAGCCCAGCGAGAACATGGGGATTGGTCTTCCAATGTCGCTTTGGTCATGTCGAAACAAGCAGGCCGGAATCCCCGCGAACTGGCAGCGGAACTTCTAACGGTTCTCGAATCCACTTCGGTTGACCAGATCCAGAGAGCGGAAGTTGCTGGGCCCGGATTCGTTAACTTTCACCTCTCCCCGCAGTGGCTACACGATGTGTTGACCGAGGTTATTTCTCAGGGTGAGGACGGATACGCCCGATCAACAATCGGGGATGGTCAATCGATCAACCTTGAGTTCGTTTCAGCGAATCCCACAGGCCCCCTGCACGCTGGCGGCGGCCGTTGGGGAGCCTATGGAGACAGCCTCGCGCGTATATTCAGGCGTTGCGGGTATCAAACTTTCACCGAGTACTACGTCAATGATCGCGGTCTCCAGACCGAGCTATTTGGTGACTCGCTCCTCGCGCACAGAGACGGAACTGACCTTCCCGAAGACGGGTATGCAGGAGAATATGTTGCTGAATGGGCGTCGGAGATGCCCGACGATGCCAATCCCGTCGCATGGGGATGCGAGAGGGCTCTGGCCGAAGTGCAGCAATCTCTCGCATCAATGAATGTGACGTTCGACCATTGGGCGAGCGAAAAGGCCTTAGTCGACTCGGGCGCTATGGAAAGCACCATCGACGCCTTGAGAGCGGGCGGATGGGTAGACGAACATGAAGGCGCCACGTGGCTTCGAACATCGGACTTCGGTGACGAAAAAGACCGCGTCTTATTGAAGAGCGACGGCGAACCCACATACTTCGTGCCCGATATCGCCTATCACAATCAGAAATTCGAACGTGGAAACCTTGTCATCGACGTTCTGGGCGCAGATCATCACGGGTACGTTCCTCGAATGTCAGCCGCTCTCCAAATGCTCGGACACCAAGCTTCATCTTATGAGGCCATAATTGGCCAAAACGTGACGTTGGTTCGAAGCGGCAAGGAAATCAAGCTTTCGAAACGAACGGGCACAATGGTTGAAGTTCGGGACCTCATAGAGGCCGTAGGACCCGACGTCGCTCGATTCGCTTACCTCCTGCAGTCGATCGATACTCGCCAAACCATCGACCTCGACATGCTCTCGAGCCAAGCCAACGAGAATCCTGTTTATTACGTGCAGTACGCCTACGCACGCATCGCTTCAGTCGGACGCGAAGCAAACAATCGGGGCGTCACTCGCAGCACATTCAACGAAACCGGCCTGGCCCTGCTGACGCACCACCGAGAACTCGAACTCTTGCGCGCTCTGTCTTCGCTGCCGGAAACGGTGGAGATAGCAGCGCGCGATCGCTCTCCCCACAAAATCTCCACCTGGATCCGCGAATTTGCGGCAGCGTTTCACGGCTTCTATCACGATTGTCCTGTCCTGCGGTCAGACGTGGAACCTGACTTGCAACAGGCGCGACTCTGGTTGGTTGAGTCAGCGCGGATCGGATTTTCGATAGGCCTTGAACTACTGGGCTTGACAGCCCCGGAGGAAATGTGAGGCGGATGCTATGACCCAAACAGACCCAATTCCGCTCGCTCTTCTGCCTGATTCTGCCGAAGTTGGTTCACGCGGCGAACTCCACATCGGAGGAATAGCCGTTGACGAGATTGTCGCCGAATTCGGGACGCCGCTCTTTATCTATGACGAAAACCATCTGAGGTCGCGTTGCCGGGAGGCTTTAGAAGCATTCGGAGACGGCGTTGCATACGCGGGCAAAGCGTTTCTTTGCCTTGCCATGGCCCGCCTGGTACATGAAGAGGGATTGCACCTTGACGTGGCAAGTGAGGGCGAACTTCACACAGCCATTACGGCGGGGGTACCCGGGCAACGCATTGTTTTGCATGGGAATAACAAATCCCTTGCTGAACTTTCCCTAGCGCGAACTCACGACGTGAGCCGAGTTGTGGTGGATTCATTCGACGAACTTGACCGACTCCGACATCTCCATTCAATTGACGGGGTTGTCGTACCGGTTCTCTTGCGAGTCACCCCCGGAGTCGAAGCTCACACCCATGAATTTGTTTCGACGGGACAGGATGACTCCAAATTCGGGTTTGGTTTATCTTCGGAAGCAGCAACGGCTGCGGTGGGCCTCGCGAAGTCGAATCCCGGCGTTGAGCTTGTAGGGATTCACCATCACATAGGAAGCCAGGTGTTTCAGGTCGAAAGTTTTGCTAGGGCGCTAGAAATTGTGGTCGGCTTTTCTGAACCGCTAGAGCTACCAGAGTTATCCGTGGGGGGCGGCTTGGGTGTCGCCTACCTGGAATCTGAATCAGCGCCCTCCATCGCCGCGTGGGGCGAGATGCTCGCTGGCGCGTGTGAGCGCCTCGGGGTAAGGGCACGCGTATCGGCAGAACCCGGACGGTCGATCGCAGCGCAAGCTGCAATAACGGTTTATTCAGTCGGAACCGTCAAAGAACTACCCGGCATTCGAACATACGTAGCAGTCGATGGCGGTTTTGGTGACAACCCTCGGCCCATGCTCTACGGCAGCGGTTACACCGCCTTTATGCCCACGAGAGTCACCGAACCGCGTCCGGCGCTCGCTCGAATCGTCGGAAAGCACTGCGAGTCAAGCGATGTGCTGGTTCGAGAAGCTGCCATCCCCGAACAAGTGCAGGTGGGTGACCTATTAGCGACCCCGGTGACGGGAGCCTACGGATACTCCATGGGCAGCAGCTACAACCGAATACCGCGCCCGTCGGTTGTGTTCGTGTCCAACGGTTCAGCGCGGCTGGTCGTTCGCAGAGAGACGGTCGAAGATCTGATTAGCCTTGACGTTGAGTGACTTTTTCGCGTCGATTGAAACCTCCATATATCAGTAGGAAATCGAAGCAAAGAACGGCTGCTCCGCCCAGTACCGTAGAAGCCATGCAGGCGAACTCTCACCCAGTCCTTCGTGTCGGGATCCTTGGTTGCGGAACGGTTGGTAGCGCTCTCGTCAGACTCATCCAGAGTGATGTCGACCGGATCGCGGCGCGAACCGGCGTCCACTTGGAGGTCTCAAGGGTGGCGGTACGGAATCTGTCGTCAGACAGGGACGTAGACCTGC
This sequence comes from Candidatus Neomicrothrix sp. UBA4542, assembly GCA_002388005.1. GTDB lineage: Bacteria > Actinomycetota > Acidimicrobiia > Acidimicrobiales > Poriferisodalaceae > UBA2110. Next base: position 14,340 of record DGLO01000089.1, on the reverse strand, counting down.
CCCCCGATAGGTTGACTCGAGACCCCGCATCGCTAGTCAATTCGCCCGACATTGATTTAGTCGTGGAGACCATCGGCGGAATTGAGCCTGCTCGTCAGCTAGTTATCGATGCCTTGAAGTCCGGTAAACCGGTCATTACGGCAAATAAAGAACTCGTCGCAAACGTAGGCCAGGAATTGTTTGAGGTGGCATCTGCTGGGGGTGTCGATCTTTTCTTCGAAGCAGCGGTTGGAGGGGGCATTCCCCTGATACGTGTGCTGCGCGAATCTCTAGCTGGCGAACGAATCACCCGAGTCATGGGAATCGTTAACGGTACGACCAACTTCATCCTCACCAAAATGACCGAGGAAGGCGCTGAATACGCCGACGTTCTAATTGAGGCCCAGAAACTCGGGTTCGCGGAAGCGGACCCAGCTGCGGACGTTGAAGGCAGCGACGCGGCAGCAAAGGCCGCAATTATGGCCACGATCGCCTTTGGGGCGAAGGTGGTCGCAGGAGATGTCTATCAAGAAGGCATTAGCCGCATTTCGCCGTCAGACATCGCGGCGGCATCCCACATGGGTCATGTCATCAAACTCCTTGCCATAGCCGAATTCGATGGCCAGGAAGTCGCAGTACGAGTCCATCCGACGATGGTGCCCGAGCACCACCCCCTCGCCGCCGTCCGAGAAAGCTTCAATGCTGTCTTTTTGGAAGGTTCGGAAGTGGGAGACCTCATGTTGTACGGGCGCGGAGCAGGAGGCGGCCCCACAGCTTCGGCAATCTTGGGCGACGTCATCTCCGCGGCACGAAATCTTCAACAAGGTGTGTCCAGTGATTTGGGGACCCTGTCGGAATTCACCATCCGACCTATAGACGAAACCGCCAGCGCCTTTTATCTGCAATTGGACGTCGAAGATAAGCCGGGGGTACTTGCAGTGGTGGCAAGTGTTTTCGGTGACCACGGCGTATCGATTCGGTCCATGGAACAGCAGGGGCAAGAAGCGACAGCGCACTTGGTTTTTATTACCCACCAAGCGCGCGAAGCCGACGTCCAAGCGACGCTTCGTGATCTTCGCAACCTCAACGAAGTCAGAGATATCGGTGCACTGATCCGGGTCATCGGCGACTAAACGGCGCGGGAGATCTCTCAAAGTGAAGTACCAAAGCACCCGCGGTAAAGCACCGATTCTTGAGTTCGGTGACGTGCTACTTGCAGGGCTAGCCGAAGACGGCGGGCTTTATATTCCGGTGGAGCTACCCACCATAGATCCCGCGGATCTACGAACATTTGCCGACCTGCCCTATACAGAAGTTGCGACACGTGTGCTAGCGCCATTCGTCACGCCATCGATAGACGAAGAAATCTTGGGCCGAATGGTCGAGGAGGCCTACTCGACCTTTCGACACTCAGACGTGGTGCCCCTCACCTCCGTCCCCTCTGAAGGCAAAACGGATCACCACCTCGTTGAACTGCATTGGGGCCCCACATTCTCCTTCAAAGACGTAGCTCTTCAGCTACTCGGCCGACTATTCGAACACGAATTGGCGCGCCGTTCCGCCTC